>NZ_JBEYTZ010000008.1:0-310476 GCF_040643215.1 Streptomyces sp. NPDC047315
GTTGATAGGCCAGATCTGGAAGCCGGGTAACCGGTGGAGGTGACTGGTACTAATAGGCCGAGGGCTTGTCCATATTTGCTCGCGTCCACTGTGTTAGTTCTGAGGCAACGACCGTTGCCGTTTTGAGCAGAACGTATAAGTGAAGAGTGTGCTTGTTCGCTCGAAACCGATAGGGTTTCGGTGGTTATAGCGTGAGGGAAACGCCCGGTTACATTTCGAACCCGGAAGCTAAGCCTTTCAGCGCCGATGGTACTGCAGGGGGGACCCTGTGGGAGAGTAGGACGCCGCCGAACAATCTTTCAGGACCCTGGGTCCAGCGTTCACGCTGGACCCAGGGTCTTTTTCTTTGCCATAGCGCGTGCCTTCGCCGGGTGCGCGAGAATGACCGCAGTACCTGCAGACAGGAGTCACGTCGATGTCCACCAACTCTCCCGACGACCGTCCGGAGCGCGAGCCGCGCCGTCGAGACGGTGGTGACCGGGGCGGATTCCGGGGTGGCCGTGACGACCGTGACCGTGGTCCCCGTCGCGACGGTGACCGGGGCGGGTACCGCGGTGCCCGGGACGACCGCGGTGGTCGCCCCGGCGGCGGGTACGGCCGCCGTGATGATCGTCCGTCGTTCCGTCGTGATGATGACCGTGGTGGGTACCGCGGTGGTCGGGACGACCGTGATCGTGGTCCGCGTCGTGACGACCGCCGTGACGAACGCCGTGATGACCGCCCGTCCTTCCGCCGTGACGACGACCGCCGCGACGACCGCCGCGATGACCGGCGGGATGACCGTTCCGGTGGCGGCTTCCGGCGCGATGACCGTGGATACGGGCGCCGTGACGACCGCCCCTCGTTCCGCCGCGACGACGACCGCGGCGGACACCGCAGCTACGGGCGTCGTGACGACCGGCGTGACGAGCGCCCGTCGTTCCGCCGTGACGACGACCGGTCCGGTGGCGGCTTCCGCCGTGACGACCGCCGGGACGACCGTGATCGTGGTCCGCGTCGTGACGACCGCCGTGACGAACGCCGTGATGACCGCCCGTCCTTCCGCCGTGACGACGACCGTGGTTCCCGGTACGGCCGCCGTGACGATCGTCCGTCGTTCCGTCGTGATGATGACCGTGGTGGGTACCGCGGCGGTCGCGATGACCGTGATCGTGGTCCGCGTCGTGACGACCGTCGCGATGACCGTCCGTCGTTCCGTCGTGATGATGACCGCGGTGGGTACCGCGGCGGTCGGGACGACCGTGATCGTGGTCCGCGTCGTGACGACCGTCGCGATGACCGCCCGTCGTTCCGACGCGACGACGATCGTGGCGGATACCGGGGCGGGCGCCCCGCTGGACGGGACCGGGACCGGGACCGTGACCGCGGTGGACGGCCGGGTGGCGGCTACGGCCGCGGCCGGGACGACCGCGGCGGCTACGGGCGCCGCGACGACCGCGGCCGGGACCGCGACAGGCCCGATCGCGAGCCGATCAAGCGGCTGCCGATCCCCGAGGACGTCACGGGCGAGGAGATCGACAAGGACGTGCGGCAGGAGCTCCAGAGCCTGCCGAAGGGCCTGGCCGAGGACGTCGCGAAGAACCTCGTCATGGTCGCCAAGCTGATCGACGAGGACCCCGAGCAGGCGTACGGCTACTCCCGCGTCGCGCTGCGGCTGGCCTCCCGGGTCGCCGCCGTCCGCGAGGCCGCCGGGTTCGCCGCGTACGCGACCCAGAAGTACTCCGAGGCCCTCGCGGACTTCCGGGCGGCGCGGCGGATGACCGGCAGCGTCGAGCTGTGGCCCGTCATGGCCGACTGCGAGCGCGGACTCGGCCGGCCCGAGCGGGCGCTGGCGATGGCCGGCGAGGCCGAGGTGCAGAAGCTGGACAAGGCCGGTCAGGTCGAGATGCGGCTGGTCGCGGCCGGGGCCCGGCGCGACATGGGGCAGCTCGACGCGGCCATCGTCACGCTCCAGAGCCCGGAGCTGGCTTCGAACTCGGTGCAGTCGTGGACCGCGCGCCTGCGGTACGCGTACGCCGACGCCCTGCTGGCGGCCGGGCGCGAGGGCGAGGCGCGCGAGTGGTTCGCGAAGGCGCTCGAAGCCGACAAGGACGGGTCGACCGACGCGTCGGACCGGCTGGCAGAGCTCGACGGCGTCGACTTCGTGGACGCCCTCGACGCCGGCTACGAGGAGCAGGGCGCTGACGACGACGCCGCGGAGGCCCGTGGCGACCGTGACGCCGACACCCACGGCGACGGCGACGACGCCACGGACACCACCACGACCGGCGACGACGATGCCCGTGACGCCTGACACCGGGCGTTAGCCGGGCGAGTCACGCGAGGTAGCAGACGACAGGGCGGCCACTCCCACGAGTGGCCGCCCTGTTGCGTTTGTGCCCCGCCGCTCACTCCAACGTCAGGCTCCGCAGCACCAGCCCCGTCGCCGGTTTCGGCCCGAAGGACGTCGACTTGCGGGGCATGGTGACGCCCTCGCGGGCCAGCGCGCGGACCACCTCTTCCCGTACGGGGTGCATCAGCACCGCGGTCCCGCCGTGCCGTTCGGCCTGGGTGACCGCGGCCTGCGCGTCGTGGATGTACGCGATCTGCTCCGGGCCGTCAGGGATCCGCCACAGGTGGTCCAACAGCGTGGAGTGCAGCACGGTCGCGTCCAGGGTGCGCCACGCCTCGGGGCGGTCGGTGCGGACCGTGCTCGCCAGCAGCTCCGGATCCGGGCGGTCGACCAGGTGGAACGCGCCGTCCCCGGCCAGCAGATACGCGTTCCCCTCGGCCGCGGCGCGCGCGAGTTCGCCGAGGGCCCGGGGCAGCGGGCTGTTCAGGTGCCGTACGCGGAAGGAGTCGCCCAGCGCGTCCAGGGCCTTCGCGGTCGGCAGGTGGTGCAGCAGCCGGTGGATGGCCCGTACCCGCAGCGGGTAGCGGGCGGTGTCGACGAGCAGGACCAGGCCGTAGCTCCACGGCCCGGGCCGCCGGTGTTCGGCGCGCAGCCGCAGATAGGTGGCCCAGCGGTGGTGCCCGTCCGCGATCAGGGCCTGTCGGCCGGCGAGGTCGGCGTCGACGCGGGCGAGCGCCGCGGGCTCGGTGAGCGACCACAGGCGGTGGCTGAAGCCGTCCTCCGTCGTGGTGGCCAGCAGCGGCGGGCGCTGCACGGTCTCCTCGATCACGGCGGTCGTGCCGGTCGCGTCGCCGTCGCCGACGTAGGTGAACAGCAGCGGCTCCAAGTTGGCGTCCGTGGTGCGCATCAGCGCCGCGCGGTCGGCAACGATGTCGGCCATCACGTCCTCGTGCGGCAGGACGACGCCCTCCGCCGGCTCGGTGAGCGCGAGGGCACCGATGACCCCGCGCTGGAGGACGTCGCCGTGCCGCTGTTCGTAGACGTAGAGCGCCGGTTCGGGATCGGGGGCGAGGACGCCTTCGGCGAGCCAGCGGGCGAGGGTGTCCGCGGCCTTGCGGTGGCGGTCCTCGGGGGTGGCGGCCTGCGGGAGGATGAGCCGGACGATGTTGTGCGGATCGGCGGATTCGAGGTGGTGCAGTCCGTCGGGGCGTACGACGACGTCGTACGGGGGTGAGGTGACTGCGGCGAGTGAGCCCACCCGTTCCGGGACGTAGCGCAGTCCACGGAAGGGGGTCAGGCGCAGGCCGTCGTTGGCCGCGGGACCATCGCTCTTCATCCGTGCATCGTATGTGGGTCGGGGCGTGCGCGATGATCGGGGGAGTGACACCGACGTAAGGAGCGTTGACGGATGAGTCCCCTGAACGGGAACCGGTCGGACGGGTCGGATCGGTCGAGTCGGCCGGACCGGCCGGGTGGGAGCGCGACGCCGCTGTGCACCGCGTACGACACCGCGCTCCTGGACCTGGACGGCGTGGTGTACGCGGGCGGCGCGGCGATCGCGCACGCCGTGGACTCGCTGCTGGCGGCCCGGGACGCGGGGATGCGGCTGGCGTACGTGACGAACAACGCGCTGCGCCCGCCGGACGAGGTGGCCCGGCACATCACCGAACTCGGGGTGCCGACGGAGCCCGCCGAAGTGATCAATTCGGCGCAGGCGGTGGCCCGGCTGATCTCGGAGCAGGTGCCCGCGGGGTCGCGGGTGTTGGTGATCGGCGGGGAGGGGCTGCGGGTGGCGCTGCGGGAACGCGGCCTGGTGCCCGTGGAGTCGGCCGACGACGACCCGGCGGCGGTGGTGCAGGGGTACGGGGGGCCGCAGTTGCCGTGGGGGCGGTTCGCGGAGGCGTGCTACGCGATCGCGCGGAACGTGCCCTGGTACGCGTCGAACACCGACCTGACCATCCCCAGCGCCCGGGGGATCGCGCCGGGCAACGGCGCGGCCGTGGAGGTGGTGCGGATCGCGACGGGGGCCGAGCCGCAGGTGGCGGGCAAGCCGCTGCCGCCGATGCACCGGGAGACGATCCTGCGCACCGGGGCGCGCCGGCCGCTGGTCGTGGGGGACCGGCTGGACACCGACATCGAGGGGGCGTTCAACGGGGACGTGGACTCGCTGCTGGTGCTGACCGGGGTGACGGACGCGGCGCAGCTGTTGGCGGCCGAGCCGCGGCACCGTCCGACGTACGTGGACGCCGACCTGCGGGGGCTGCTGACGCCGCAGCCCGAGGTGACGGGCGGGCCCGAGGAGGGGTTCGCGTGCGGTGGCTGGCGTGCTGCCGTACGGGACGGGGTCCTCGTGCTCGACGAGGACGCGGGCTCGGCAGGGGACGAGGGCGGGAACGGGGCGTCGATGGACGGGCTGCGGGCGCTGTGCGCGGCTGCGTGGTCGGCCGCCGGTGACGGCTCCTGCACGGCGGACGCCGGCAAGGCGCTGTCCCGACTGGGGTTGTAGCGCCACGCCCAGGAGTCGGGCCAGAGGGTAGGCTAACCTAACTTTGCGCCGCTCGGCGGGCGGCGGACGGGGCTGGACGGACCCCTTCCGTCGAACCGTGGGACCACGATCCAGGAGTACGACCCCATGCAGCGACTCACCGCGGAATCGGTCACCCTCGGCTATGACCGGCGCGTCATCGCCGAGGAGCTGTCGGTGGCGATCCCCGACCGCTCCTTCACGGTGATCGTCGGGCCCAACGCCTGCGGAAAGTCGACCCTGCTGCGCGCCCTGTCGCGGATGCTGAAGCCCGAGCGGGGCCAGGTGCTGTTGGACGGGCAGGCCATCCACTCGATGCCGGCGAAGAAGGTGGCGCGGATCCTCGGGCTGCTGCCGCAGACCTCGATCGCGCCCGACGGGATCACGGTGGCGGACCTCGTCGCCCGGGGCCGCTACCCCCACCAGAGCCTGTTGCGGCAGTGGTCGCCCGACGACGAGCGCATCGTGCGCGAGTCGATGGCGGCCACCGGCGTCGGCGAGTTGGCGGAGCGCTTCGTGGACGAGCTGTCCGGCGGGCAGCGCCAGCGCGTGTGGATCGCCATGGCCCTCGCCCAGCAGACCCCGCTGCTGCTGCTCGACGAGCCCACCACCTTCCTCGACATCCAGCACCAGCTCGAAGTGCTCGACCTCTGCGCGGACCTGCACGAGACGCAGGGACGCACGCTTGTCGCCGTGTTGCACGACCTGAACCAGGCGGCCCGGTACGCCACCCACCTCATCGCGCTGCGCGACGGCCGGGTGGTGGCGGAGGGCGCGCCCGAAGACGTCGTCACCGCCGAGTTGGTGGAGGAGGTCTTCGGCGTACGCAGTCAGGTGATAGAGGACCCGGAGTCCGGTACGCCCCTGGTGGTGCCGGCCGCACGTCGGCGTACCGCCGCGGGCGTACGGGACGAAGAGGACCGTACGACCGCGAAGGCCAGCCAGGGCCCGGCCCCGATGCTGGCGCGGGGGTCAGAGCAGTGATCTGAGTCGGAGCAGGTCGCGGAAGCCGGCCTCCAGCCGCACCCGGCCCGTCGCCCACGCCTTCGCGAACTCCAACTCGCCGTCCACCATCGCCACCAGGTCGTCGCCGGTCATCGCTAGACGGATCTCGGCCTTCCGACGCGGCGGGCCGTCGTGCACGTCAACCACCTGGATGCGGCCCCCTTCGAGCCGGCCCGTGAAGGTGACGTCCAGGTCCTTGATGTGGCAGCTGAGGGAGCGGTCGAGCGCGGTGGCGCTGCGGACGCCGCCCTCCGCCCGCGCCAGGTTGTCACTGAGTCTGCCGAGCGCGCTGCGGCACTCTTCCGTCGTGGCCATCGTGATCGACGTTACCGCAGGGCTTCGGGGTAGCGTCGGGGCATGAACGACTCACCGGCCGGCTCACCGGCCGATCCGCCGGCCGTCCCGTCGAACGCCGTGGACCAGCCCCCGCAGCCGGCACCCGCGGCCCCCGTACCGGAGCCCGTACCGGAGCCCGTACCGGAACCAGCGGCCGAATCCGCGCCCGCCGCGCCCGCGCCCCTCGACGTACCGCGGACCCCCACCGGACACCCCGACGTGGACGCCCAACTGGAGCGCCTCGCGGACGTCGACCACCTCCCGTCGGACGGGCACCTGGAGGTGTACGAGGATGTACACGAGGGCCTGCGCACCACGCTGAGCGCGCTGGACGCCGGCGAGCACGCCCCCTCGCACCGCCCCCCGCACGACCACAGGAGCTGAACCGAACGTGGCAGGAGTCGCCCGTCGCCGTCTCGACGCCGAACTGGTACGCCGCAGCCTGGCGCGCTCGCGCGAACACGCGAGCCAGTTGATCGCCGCGGGGCGGGTGACCGTCGGAGGGAACGTCGCGACCAAGTCCGCGACCCAGGTCGAGACCGCCGCGGCGATCGTGGTCGCCGCGGCCGACGACGACCCCGACTACGTCTCCCGCGGCGGGCACAAGCTCGCGGGCGCGCTGGCCGCCTTCGGCCCGCTCGGACTGCGGGTGGAGGGCCGGCGCGCGCTGGACGCCGGCGCGTCGACCGGGGGGTTCACCGACGTGCTGCTGCGCGCGGGCGCGGCCCACGTCATCGCCGTCGACGTCGGCTACGGCCAACTGGCCTGGTCGCTCCAGAGCGACGAGCGCGTGACCGTCAAGGACCGGACGAACGTGCGGGAGCTGACGCCGGACGCCATCGACGGCGAACTGGTCGACCTCGTGGTGGGCGATCTCTCCTTCATCCCGCTGGGTCTCGTGCTGCCCGCGCTCGTCGGCTGCACCGCTCCGGACGCCGATCTCGTGGTGATGGTCAAACCCCAGTTCGAAGTGGGTAAGGAGAGATTGGGGAGTGGCGGGGTCGTCCGGAGCCCCGAGCTGCGCAAGGAAGCGGTGCGGACGGTGGCCGCCCGCGCCGCGGAGCTCGGCCTGGGAGTGCTGGGGGTCACCGCCAGCCCGCTGCCCGGGCCTTCCGGGAACGTCGAGTACTTCCTCTGGCTCAGGGCGGGCGCGCCCGAGCTGGATCCGGCGGACGTCGAACGCGCAGTGGCGGAGGGACCTCGTTGACCACACCGGCAGTGAACTCACTCGCAGCGAACACACCCGCGGTGACCACGACACGCACCGTCTTCCTGCTCGCCCACACCGGCCGCAAGGCGGCCATCCGCAGCGCGGAACTCGTCGTACAGGGGCTGTTGCGCAGCGGTCTGGGCGTCCGCGTCCTGGAGGCGGAGGCGGCCGACCTGCCGCTGCCGCCGTCCGTGGAGACCGTGCCCGAGGCGACACCCGGCGCCCTGGACGGCTGCGAGCTGCTGATCGTCCTCGGCGGTGACGGGACGCTGCTGCGCGGCGCCGAGTTCGCCCGCGCCTCCGGCGTGCCGATGCTCGGGGTCAACCTGGGGCGGGTCGGCTTCCTCGCCGAGGCCGAGCGCGACGACCTCGACCGGGTCGTCAAGCGGGTCGTGGAGCGGGCGTACGAGGTCGAGGAGCGGATGACCATCGACGTCGTGGTGCACCGCAACGGCGAAGTGGTGCACCGCGACTGGGCGCTGAACGAGGCCGCGGTCCAGAAGGTGTCGCCGGACCGGATGCTGGAGGTCGTCCTGGAGATCGACGGCCGCCCGGTGACCGCCTTCGGCTGCGACGGGATCGTCTGCGCGACGCCCACGGGCTCCACGGCGTACGCCTTCTCGGCCGGCGGCCCGGTCGTGTGGCCGGAGGTCGAGGCGCTGCTGATGGTCCCGATCAGCGCGCACGCCCTGTTCGCCAAGCCCTTGGTGACCTCGCCGACCTCGGTGCTCGCCGTCGAGGTTCAGGAGCACACCCCGCACGGCGTGCTGTGGTGCGACGGCCGGCGCACGGTGGAACTGCCGCCCGGCGCCCGCGTGGAGGTGCGCCGCGGGGCGGTGCCGGTCCGGCTCGCCCGGCTGCACCACGCCTCGTTCACGGACCGGCTGGTGGCGAAGTTCGCGCTGCCGATCGCCGGTTGGCGGGGCGCGCCGCCGCGGCAGTGAGCCGGCGCGCGGGCCGCGCCACGCGCCCGGAGGGCACCGGGGCCGTGCGCCGATCACCAGTTCTGGTGAAGCCGCGCGGGGCCCTGGTACCGGGCGCCCCGGTGGCCGCCGGGTGCGCCGCACGGCTGCGGCACGGGGCCGGCGTCGCGCGCCGGAGCCGAAACCTCGTATGGTCGTGTCCGTGTTGGAGGAGATGAGGATACGGTCCCTCGGGGTCATCGACGACGCCGTGGTCGAGCTGTCCCCCGGTTTCACCGCGGTGACCGGCGAGACCGGCGCGGGTAAGACCATGGTCGTCACCAGCCTCGGGCTGCTGCTCGGCGGACGGGCCGACCCCGCGCTGGTGCGCATCGGTGCCGGGTCGGCGGTCGTGGAGGGACGGATCGCGGTGCGGGCCGGCGCTGCGGCGGCCGTCCGCGCACAGGAGGCCGGGGCCGAACTCGACGAGGGCGCGCTGCTGATCAGCAGGACCGTATCCGCGGAGGGGCGCTCGCGGGCGCACCTCGGCGGGCGTTCGGTGCCGGTCGGACTGCTGGCCGAGCTCGCGGACGACCTGGTCGCCGTGCACGGCCAGACCGACCAGCAGGGGCTGCTGCGGCCCGCGCGGCAGCGGGAGGCCCTGGACCGCTACGCCGGCGCCGCGGTCGCCGGACCGCTGGCCGCGTACGCCACCGCCTACCGCCGGCTCCGGGCCGTCGTCGGCCAACTCGACGAACTCACCGTCCGCGCCCGCGAGCGCGCCCAGGAAGCCGACCTGCTGCGGTTCGGGCTGGACGAGATCGCGGGCGTCGAACCGAACGCCGGCGAGGACGTGGAACTCGCGGCGGAGGCCGAGCGCCTGGGCCATGCCGAGGCCCTGGCCTCCGCAGCCGCCGCGGCGCACGTCGCGCTCGCCGGCCACCCCGAGGACCCGGAGGACGTCGCCGCCACCACCCTGGTCGCCGGCGCGGGCCGGGCGCTCGACGCCGTACGCGCCCATGACCCGGCGCTCGCGGCACTGGCCGAACGCATGGGCGAGATCTCCATCCTGCTGGCGGACGTATCCGGCGAACTCGCTGGATACGCGGACAACCTGGACGCAGATCCGCTGCGGCTGGCGGCCGTCGAGGAGCGCCGGGCGGCCCTGACCGGACTGACCCGCAAGTACGGGGAGGACATCCGGTCCGTACTCGCCTGGGCCGAGCAGAGCGCGGCCCGGCTCGCCGAACTGGACGGCGACGACGACCGGATCGACGAGCTGACCGCCGAACGGGACGCCCTGCGCGAAGAGCTGTCCGCGCTGGCTCAGGCCCTGACCGACGCGCGGACCGAGGCCGCCGCCCGCTTCGCCTCGGCCGTCACCGAGGAACTGGCGTCGCTCGCGATGCCGCACGCCCGGGTGTCGTTCGCGCTCCGCCAGACCGAGGACCCGGAGGGCGTCGAGGTCGACGGACGGACCGTGGCGTACGGACCGCACGGCGTCGACGACGTCGAGCTGCTGCTCGCCCCGCACCCGGGCGCGCCGCCGCGGCCGATCGCCAAGGGGGCCTCCGGCGGCGAGCTGTCCCGGGTGATGCTCGCGGTCGAGGTGGTGTTCGCCGGGACCGACCCCGTGCCGACGTACCTCTTCGACGAGGTCGACGCCGGCGTCGGCGGCAAAGCCGCCGTCGAGATCGGTCGACGGCTCGCCAAGCTCGCCAGGTCCGCGCAGGTCGTCGTGGTGACCCACCTCCCGCAGGTGGCCGCGTTCGCCGACCGGCAACTGCTCGTGGAGAAGACGAACGACGGCTCGGTCACCCGCAGCGGGGTCACCGTCCTGGAGGGCGAGGACCGCATCCGAGAGCTGTCGCGCATGCTCGCCGGCCAGGAGGACTCCCAGACCGCGCGCGCCCACGCCGAGGAACTGCTCGCGACGGCCCGCAGCGACCGGTGACCCCGGACCGGGCCGGGCTGCGGCGGCCCGCGGGCCGGGCCGGGACGCCCGTCACGGCCTCCGCCACCGGGCGGGCGGCAGCGCCGACCTGATCGCCGGCGTAGCCGGGGGCGGGGCTTCGTTGGGGTGGCGGGTTCACCCGTGTGAGTGGTACGTGGGTGCGCGGGCCCTTGCCCCATACAGGCGCATTGCCGTAACGCCCGTACGGGCTGGCATCCTTGGCGGGTGACACAGCTGCGTACGGTCCAAGTGCTGGGCGGCGGCAGCGCGGGGAGCAGCGCGCACGTCCGGTCACTGGCCTCGGGGCTGGTGGCACGCGGCGTACGGGTGACCGTGTGCGGCCCCGCCGCGCTGGAGCGCGACTACGACTTCCCCGGCGCGGGCGCCCGCTTCACGCCCGTGCCCGGGCGGAGCGACCCCGCGGCGCTCGGGGCGCTGCGGGCGGCGTTCCTCGGCGCCGACCTCGTGCACGCCCACGGGCTGCACGCCGCCCTGCGCGCAGCCGTGGCCCTCGGTGGACTGCGCGTGCCCCTCGTTGTCACCTGGCACACCCGCTCCCACGCCGACGGAGCCCGCGGGCACCTCGTGCGGATGCTGGAGCGGCGGGTCGCCCGGGCCGCTGCCGTGGTACTCGGCACCTGCTCCGAACTGGTCGACCGGGCCCGGCGCCGCGGTGCGCGCGACGCCCGGCTGGCCCCGCTCGCAGCCCCCGTCGCCGCGAAGCGCTCCGACGCCGTCGACGGCGACCTCGCCGTGGACAAGGCGAAGGCCGAACTCGGCGTCGTCGACCGCCCGTTGGTGATGGCCGTCGGCAGCCTCGTGCCCCACCGGGGCTACGACACCCTGCTTGACGCGGCCGGCCGCTGGCGGGACCTCGGGCTCGACCCGATGCCGCTGGTCCTCATCGCGGGGGAGGGCCGTGAGCGCGCGGAACTCCAGCGGCGCATCGACGCGGAAGCCCTGCCGGTACGGCTGTTAGGGCGCCGCGACGACATCGCCGACCTGCTCGTCGCGGCGGACGTCGCGGTCCTGCCGAGCCGTTGGGAGGCGCGCTCGCTGTTCGCGCAGGAGGCGCTGCGGCGGGGCGTGCCGCTGGTGGCCACGGCCGTCGGCGGCGTGCCCGAACTCGTCGGCGCCGCCGCGGAACTCGTCCCGTACGACGACGCCGAAGCGCTCGCCGACGCGGTCGCCTGGCTGCTGGACGACGGGCCGCGGCGGGCGGAACTGGCCCGCGCGGGGCGGGCCCAGGCGGCGACCTGGCAGACGGAGGACGAGATGGTGGCGCAGGTGCTGAGCGTGTACGACGAACTCGCCCCGAGCGGATGACCCGCGCGCCCGGCGGGGCGCGGCGGCGCCGTGACGGCGTCTGCGGCCCGGGCTCGTCGTAGGGCGGCGGTGGACGCTCGGCGACGTACGCCAGCAGGCGTCGATGGCCGCGGCACCTTGTTCGGAGGGGCCCTTGCTCCGACCGTCGAGCCGCTAGGCTTTCAGTGTGACTGACATCACCACGGTCGGTCGGGCAGGGTCACGTGCCGCCCGTACCGGTTGGTTAGTGTGGCGGATCTTCAAACAGCGTCGTCTGCTCTACCACTTGCGGTTCCAAGCCGTCATGGCGGCACTGCGGTTCGAGGACGACACCGGTCAGCTGACGGCACCTCGTGTCAACGAAGCGGCGCGGCGCCTGTGCGAGATCCTCGACGTCACCGCCGTCCCCATGGAGTTGCAGGACGGCCTCCTCAACAAGTGGACGCGCTGGTGGCGCGAGAAGATCACCCAGGGCATCCGCTACCCCCGTCACGAAGGCCCGGCGCGGCACACGTTCTACGACCGACTGTACGAATGGGCCGAGGCCGCCGCGCGGAGCGGCGAGGGCGACGCGGCACTGACCTATGCGGGATTCCCGTCCGGGGACCAACGCGCCCGGCTGTTCGCCGTCAGGGTCGTGGCGGAGACCTCGGGCCTGCTCCTGAGCCACGGCTTGCCCGATTCGTTGAACCGGCTGCGCGAGAACATGGCGGCGGAGGTCCATCTGGACCGCACGTGGGCCCAGCAGGCAGCCGCGCATCGACGGATGACGGTCATGGCCCGGTCCGCCGGCGCCGGCCTCGCCTCCACCCTGCTGTTCGACGTGGGTTTCGGCCAGGACCTCCCCGGGTCCCTCACCATGGGCGGTCTGGCCGTCGCGTCGACCGCCTTCGCCGAGTACACCAGCGGAGGCTTCGGTGCGACCACGCAACCGATGAAGGCCGCTCGGCGACAGGTCCGCACCTGGCTCTCCACGATCTCCCTCTGGCTCATCCAGTACGTGACGTGGCCGGACGGCGACTCCGACGCCGCAGCCGACCGGGCCAGGCGGGAACTGCGGGGGATCGTCGACATCGTCAACGTGCTGAGGTCGGGGGAGGCCGTACTAGAGCCACGCGGTGACACCGCCCTCATCAAGGAGCACCTGGGCAGTCTGATCGACACGGCCAACAGGGTGGGGGACCGGGCTCTCGAAACAGCCCTGATGAACCTGCAGACCGCGGTCCTGTACGACCCGGGGCGGGTGGTCGATCCCCTGACGGAACTGATGATGCTGGTCGGCGGCGAGTCCGACGCGCCCACCCCCAGACCTGGGGTCCGTCCGGGCGGGCTTCCCCCGGGGCGGGAAATCCCCCATCAGCCCGACCCGAGGCATCCGATGACCGAGCCGGAACTCGGCTAGGTCGTGTCTGACAAATAACGTCGTCCGCCCCCGAGGGCGGGTGCCGCGGCCCAGACGGGATTTGTCAGACACGGCCTAGGGGGCTTCTGACATCTGGCGGGGCGTCAGGGCAGGTGGCGGCGGGCGCGGAGTGCGAGGCTGAGGGCGAGGACCGTCTGCGGGTCGTCGAGGTCCGCGCCCAGCAGGTCCGCGATGCGGGCCAGCCGGTTGTACAGCGTCTGCCGGTTCAGATGGAGGTCGCGCGCCGTCTCCGCCTTGCGGCCCGCGTGCGTGAGGTAGCTCTCCAACGTCGGCAGCAGCGGCGGGCGGGAGGTCGCGTCGTGGGTGCGCAGCGGGCCGATCGCCCGCTCCACGAAGGCCGCGAGGTCCGGATGGTCCCGCAGTCGCCACAGCAGCAGCTCGGTGTCCAGGCGGCGGGCGTCGTACCAGGGGCGGTCGGTGAGGCCCTGCGCCGCCGTCGCCGTCTCCGCGGCGTGCCGCAGGCTCGCCGGGACCGACGACCAGCCGACGGCCCGGCCCACCACCACGACCGGGGGGTGCGCACCCGCCCGCTCCAGGCCGGCCCGCTCCACGCCGGCGCGCAGCGCCGCGGCGATCCGGTCCGCGACCGTCTCCCGGTCCGCTTCGGAACGCAGCCCGGCCAGCAACGGCACCCGGCCCTCCACCGGCCGTACGCCCAGCAGCACGGGCACGCCCACCGCGGCCAGCTCTTCCTGTACGGAGTGGGCGAGCGCCGCCCAGGTGCCCGCGGGTCCTGCGGGCGGGGAGAGCCGCATCACCACCGGCAGCAGCGGGCCGTCGCCCGGCTTGAAGCCGAGGACCCGCGCCTGCGCCGGCGCGTCCTCGACCGAGGTGCGGCCCTCGGCGAGGTCGGAGAGGAAGTCGCCCCGGCCGCGCGCCGCCAACTCCTCCTCCTGGCGCGCCTGCATCAGCACGACCGCGAGGAGCCCCGCCGCGCGCTCCGCGGCCATGCGGTGCACGGTCAGCAGCGGGGAGCCGACGGAGGGCAGCACGAGCCGGGCCCGTACCGACGCCGAACCCTGGCCGCCGCCGGGGACGTCGACCACGACGGTGCCGGCGGGCGGCGACTCGCGCGCCTCCCGCTGCCCGCGCAGCCCCTTCCAGACCTGGAGCGGATCGGCGCCGGCGGGCGCGGCGCCGGAGCCCGCCGCGTACAGCAACTCGCCGTTCACGGTCTCCAGGAA
The DNA here is from genome assembly GCF_040643215.1 of Streptomyces sp. NPDC047315. Taxonomy (NCBI): domain Bacteria; kingdom Bacillati; phylum Actinomycetota; class Actinomycetes; order Kitasatosporales; family Streptomycetaceae; genus Streptomyces; species Streptomyces sp. NPDC047315. The sequence goes on from NZ_JBEYTZ010000008.1 coordinate 14,176, forward strand.
GACCGGGCTGGCGGCGAAGTCCGCGAGGATGCGCAGCACCTGCGGGACCCCGCCGCCGTCGAGCAGCACCTCGGTGCAGCGGCGGTGCACCTCCTCGGCGCGCCGCAGCAGGGCGTAGTGCCCGTTGACGATCTCGGTGTGGACCTCTTCGGTGACCGAGACGAACGGGACCTCCCGGTGGAGCTGGACCAGCGGCAGCCCGGCGGAGCGCGCGGTGTCCACGATCGCCGCGGGCAGCCGGCTGAAGCGCGGCCCCAGCTCCACCACGAGCGCGGCGATGCCCCGCTCCGCGAGCCGGCTGACGAACGCGCGCTGCTCGGCGGGTCTGGTGCCCAGGCCCAGACCCGTCGTCAGCAGCAGCTCGCCGCCCTTGAGGAGCGAGGCGATGTTCGGGACCTCGCCGGCGTGCACCCAGCGCACCGTGCGGTGCAGCCGGTCCGCGCCGGCGACGACCTCCGGCAGCCCGGCGCGCAGCCCGGGCAGCTCCAGCGCCCTGCGCACGGTGATGCCGCCCTGGGGCTCCGGTGAGGTCTCCACGGACACGACCTAGCCGCCGTACGCGCCCGACGCCGTCAGCCGCAGGGCGGTGTCGATCAGCGGCACGTGGCTGAACGCCTGGGGGAAGTTCCCCACCTGGCGGCCCAGCCGCGAGTCCCACTCCTCCGCCAGCAGCCCCAGGTCGTTGCGGAGGGCGAGCAGCTTCTCGAACAGCTTGCGGGCCTCGTCGACCCGGCCGATCATCGCGAGGTCGTCGGCGAGCCAGAACGAGCACGCGAGGAACGCGCCCTCGTCGCCCTCCAGACCGTCGACCCCGGCCTCCTCGCCGGCCGTGGGGTAGCGCAGCACGAACCCGTCCTCCGTGGACAGCTCCCGCTGGATCGCCTCGATGGTGCCGATGACGCGCTTGTCGTCGGGCGGCAGGAAGCCCATCTGCGGGATCAGCAGCAGGGAGGCGTCCAGCTCCTTGGAGCCGTAGGACTGGGTGAAGGTGTTGCGCTCCTTGTCGTAACCCTTCTCGCAGACGTCCCGGTGGATGTCCTCGCGCAGCTGGCGCCAGCGCTCCAGCGGGCCGTTGACGTCGCCGGACTCGATGAGCTTGATGGTGCGGTCCACCGCGACCCAGGCCATCACCTTGGAGTGGACGAAGTGCCGGCGCGGGCCGCGGACCTCCCAGATGCCCTCGTCCGGCTCCATCCAGTGGTCCTCCAGGTACTCGATCAGCTTGAGCTGGAGGAGGGAGGCGTAGTCGTTGCGCGCCAGACCGGTCATGTGGGCCAGGTGCAGCGCCTCGGTGACCTCGCCGTAGACGTCGAGCTGGAGCTGGTGGGCGGCGCCGTTGCCGACGCGTACGGGCGTGGAGCCCTCGTACCCCGGCAGCCAGTCGAGCTCCGCCTCGCCGAGCTCGCGCTCGCCCGCGATCCCGTACATGATCTGGAGGTTCTCCGGGTCGCCGGCGACCGCGCGCAGCAGCCACTCGCGCCAGGCGCGGGCCTCTTCGCGGTAGCCGGTGCGCAGCAGCGAGGAGAGGGTGATGGCGGCGTCCCGCAGCCAGGTGTAGCGGTAGTCCCAGTTCCGTACGCCGCCGATCTCCTCCGGCAGGGAGGTGGTGGGGGCGGCGACGATCCCGCCGGTGGGCGCGTAGGTGAGTGCCTTGAGCGTGATCAGGGAACGGACGACGGCCTCCCGGTAGGGGCCGTGGTACGTACAGTGCTCCACCCACTCGCGCCAGAAGTCCTCCGTGGCCACCAGCGACGCCTCGGGCTCCGGGAGCGCCGGCGGCCGGTGGTGCGAGGGCTGCCAGGAGATGGTGAAGGCGATCCGCTCACCGGGGGCGACCGTGAAGTCGGAGTAGGTGGTGAGGTCCTTGCCGTAGGTGTCGGCGGGGGAGTCGAACCACACCGAGTCCGGGCCGGCGACGGCGACCGTGCGGCCGTCCACCTTGTGGACCCAGGGCACGATCCGTCCGTAGCTGAAACGCATCCTCAGCGCGGAACGCATGGGCACCCGACCGCTGACGCCCTCCACGATCCGGATGAGCTGCGGGGCGCCGTCGCGGGGCGGCATGAAGTCGGTCACGCGGACGGTGCCGCGCGGGGTGTCCCACTCGGACTCCAGGATCAGGGAGTCGCCCCGGTAGCGGCGGCGGTCGGCGGCCGGCGGCCGGTCACCGTCGGCGGCCGGGGCGGGACCCAGTCTCCAGAAGCCGTGCTCCTCGGTGCCGAGGAGTCCTGCGAAGACGGCATGCGAGTCGAAGCGGGGCAGGCACAGCCAGTCGGCTGTGCCGTCCCGGCAGACCAGCGCCGCGGTCTGCATGTCTCCGATGAGTGCGTAATCCTCGATGCGCCCGGCCACGTGCATCTCCAGTCGAACGGCCACGTCCGCCCCGTAGGGCGCTTGCTGTGGTCGAGGACGCGTCCTTGCGCGCACGGGGCCCTTCTGACCTGCGGGAAAATGGCTCCATGCCGTCCCGCCCGTCGTCCGTCGCCACCCTGCTCTGATGCGCTTCACGCGCCCCTCGGCATCGCTCAGCAGAGCGAGTGTCCGAGCAGGATACGACGCAGCGGAGGCATCCGCGTGCTGGTCTTGACAACGTGCGTCATCCGAACGAGTGAGCCAAGGGTGAGCAGCAGTTGAGGGGCGGTTGAGAGCGAGGTGAACACGTGATGCACGGTGGGTGACGGCACCCGGCGCGGGGCCTTCGTACGGCTTTCGCAGCGCCTTCGTGCCGCTTCCGTACGGCCCTCCCGCGGCCGTGGCGGGCCAGTCGACGACGGTGCGCGCACGGAGCGTGGCGCGGGGTGCGCGGGCGCGTGGCCGGAAGCGGCCTCCCTGTGGCGCTGATACCCTGGTACCCCGTGGACCGGTGGCCTGCCCGAGGGAGAACCCTCGGGAGACTCAGCCCCGAAACCGCAGCGACGGCACCCCCCGACCCCGAGCCGGTTTCGGTGCGGGCCGCCGGTACGCACCTCACCTCGCGACCACGGGAGCCCCAACTTGGCGATGCCGCCCAACACCATGACGACCAAGCACATCTTCGTCACCGGGGGTGTCGCCTCCTCCCTCGGCAAGGGCCTCACGGCCTCCAGCCTGGGTGCGCTGCTCAAGGCCAGGGGCCTGCGGGTGACGATGCAGAAGCTCGACCCGTACCTGAACGTCGACCCCGGCACCATGAACCCGTTCCAGCACGGCGAGGTGTTCGTCACCAACGACGGCGCCGAGACCGACCTGGACATCGGCCACTACGAGCGCTTCCTCGACGTCGACCTCGACGGCTCGGCGAACGTCACCACCGGGCAGGTGTACTCCCAGGTGATCGCCAAGGAGCGGCGCGGCGAGTACCTGGGCGACACCGTGCAGGTCATCCCGCACATCACCAACGAGATCAAGAGCCGCATCCGGCGGATGGCGACCGACGACGTCGACGTCGTCATCACCGAGGTCGGCGGCACGGTCGGCGACATCGAGTCGCTGCCGTTCCTGGAGACCGTGCGCCAGGTCCGCCACGAGGTCGGCCGCGACAACGTCTTCGTCGTGCACATCTCCCTGCTGCCGTACATCGGCCCGTCCGGCGAGCTGAAGACCAAGCCCACCCAGCACTCGGTGGCCGCGCTGCGCAACATCGGCATCCAGCCCGACGCGATCGTGCTGCGCGCCGACCGCGAGGTGCCGACCGCCATCAAGCGCAAGATCTCGCTGATGTGCGACGTCGACGAGGCGGCCGTGGTCGCCGCCATCGACGCCAAGTCGATCTACGACATCCCCAAGGTGCTGCACACCGAGGGCCTCGACGCCTACGTGGTGCGCAAGCTGGACCTGCCCTTCCGTGACGTGGACTGGACGACCTGGGAGGACCTGCTGGACCGGGTCCACAACCCCGCGCACGAGGTCACGGTCGCGCTCGTGGGCAAGTACATCGACCTGCCCGACGCCTATCTGTCGGTGACCGAGGCGCTGCGCGCCGGCGGCTTCGCCAACCGGGCGCGCGTCAAGGTCAAGTGGGTCACCTCGGACGAGTGCAAGACCCCGGCCGGCGCCGCCAAGCAGCTCGGCGACGTGGACGCGGTCTGCATCCCCGGCGGCTTCGGCGACCGCGGCGTGAGCGGCAAGGTCGGCGCGATCCAGTACGCCCGGGAGAACAAGATCCCGCTGCTCGGCCTCTGCCTGGGCCTGCAGTGCATCGTGATCGAGGCGGCGCGCAACCTCGCCGCGATCACGGACGCGAACTCCACCGAGTTCGACCCCGCCACCTCCCACCCGGTGATCTCCACCATGGAGGAGCAGCTGGCGTACGTGGAGGGCGCGGGCGACCTCGGCGGCACCATGCGCCTCGGGCTCTACCCGGCGAAGCTCGCCGAGGGCTCGATCGTCCGCGAGGTGTACGACGACCAGCCGTACGTGGAGGAGCGCCACCGCCACCGCTACGAGGTGAACAACGCGTACCGCGCGGAGCTGGAGAAGAAGGCGGGCATCGTCTTCTCCGGGACCAGCCCGGACAACAAGCTCGTCGAGTACGTCGAGTACCCCCGCGAGGTGCACCCCTACCTGGTCGCCACCCAGGCCCACCCGGAGCTGCGCTCCCGGCCGACCCGCCCGCACCCGCTCTTCGCAGGGCTGGTGAAGGCGGCCGTCCAGCGCCAGGCCGACGCCTGACGATCAAGGCGATACGGTGGATCGGGGTACGCGTCGCTGAAGGCGCGTACCCCGATCGAGCATGTGGGAGGACCGACTCATGAACGAGACGACCGGGGCGGGGCCAGGGGCCGGGGCCATCGTGGACGTGCCGGAGGAGTGGCGCGTCACGGCGACCGTGACCCCCTTCGAGGGCAACAAGACCAGCGTGCGCACCGACGACGTGGTCATGCCCGACGGCTCGGTCGTCCGGCGGGACTACCAGGTCCACCCCGGCTCGGTCGCCGTCCTCGCCCTCGACGACCAGGACCGGGTCGTCGTGCTGCGCCAGTACCGCCACCCCGTGCGGCAGCGGCTGTGGGAGATCCCGGCCGGACTGCTGGACGTGCCGGGGGAGAACCCCCTGCACGCGGCGCAGCGCGAGCTGTACGAGGAGGCGCACGTCAAGGCCGAGGACTGGCGCGTCCTGGTGGACGTCTACACCACGCCCGGCGGCTGCGACGAGGCCGTACGGATCTTCCTCGCCCGCGATCTGTCGGTCGCCGAGGGGCAGCGGTACGCCGTGTCGGAGGAGGAGGCCGACATGGAGCTGGCGCGGGTGCCGCTCCAGGACCTGGTGCGCGGCGTGCTCGCGGGGGAGCTGCACAACAACTGCCTGGTGGTGGGGGCCCTGGCGGCGGCTGCCGCGCGCGCCGGCGACGGGTTCGACGCGCTGCGCCCGGCCGAGGCGCCGTGGCCGGCCCGCCCCTTCACCGTCTGACGTCCCTGCTCCGTCTGACGCGCCCTCACCCCCGCGCCCCGTTCGGCCCATCCAGTCCGATGATCTGTAGATGTTATTGATCCGATCGGATGATTCGTCGGGCCTGCTCCGCACGATCCGTTGCAGAGAGTGAACTACGCTCGGAACGCCCGTGCGGATTCCCGGCGGGCTCGGCTCGTGCACGGACTGGACGGGAGCGTGGCCCGTGACGGATCAGGCGACGGATCAGGCGGTGAACCGGAGCGGCCGGACTGCCGCGCCCGGTGTGTCACGGAGTCAGTTCTTCGGTAGGCAAAGGGAGTTGGGCTCCCTGCTGGCCGACGTGGAACGGGCGGGGCTGGACACCATCGCGGGCCGCAAGGCGCCCCGGGCCCGGGTCCTGCTGATCGCCGGACGTCCGGGTTCCGGGCGCAGCGCGCTGGCCGAACGGCTCGTCACCGCGCTCGTCGACCGCTACTCCGGCGGCGTGCTGCGCGCCCGGCTGACCGAGCCGGACGGCCGGCGGGTGCCCACCGAGGACACCGCCCGTGCGCTGCTCGACGCCCTGGGGGTCGCCGCCCCGCCGGGCGCGGACGCGGACGAGCTGTCGCAGTCGGTGCGCGAGGCGCTGGTCGGTCGGCGGGTCCTGCTGCTGCTCGACGACGCCGCCGACGCCGAGCAGGTCGACGAGCTGCTGCCGGAGGACCCCGGCTGTCTGCTGGTGGCGGTCTCCGGCGGTCCGCTCACCGGCATCCCCGACGTACGGCCCTGCACGCTCGGCGGCATGGACCCCAAGGCGGCGATCGAGCTGCTGGCCACCCACACCGGGTCCGTCCGCATCACGGTCGACCCGCAGGCCGCGGAATCCGTCGCCGAGGAGTGCGCGGGGCAGCCCGCCGCCCTGGTCATGATCGGCGGTTGGCTCGCCGCCCGCCCCAAGGCGTCGGTGGCGGACGCGACGAAGCGGCTGCGGGCGCTGCCCGACGACGAGGAGGTGCCGAAGGCGCTGCGGCCGGTCGCCCGCGCCTTCCGCCTGGTGTACGAGTCCTTGCCGCAGCCGGCCGCGCGCATGCTGCGGCTGCTCGCGCTCGCCCCGGCCGGACTCGTCGACGCGCACACCGCGTCCGCGCTCGGCGGCAGCTCGCTCGACGACGCGCGCGCGGCGCTCGCCGGCTTCGTCGGCCTGGGCCTGCTGCACCCCGACGCGGACGACGGCGGCGAGGGCCACCGGGTGCCGGGTGTCCTGGTCCCGCTGATGAAGTCCCTGATCGACGCCCATGACAAGCCGTCCGAGGTGCAGCTCGCCCGGGCCCGGATGCTGGAGCGCTCGGTGCGCCGGCTCCAGTCCTGCCGTGCGGTCACCGAGCCCGAGGGATCGCCCGCCCGCGAGGCGGTGGGCGCGCTGCCGAGCAGCCTGCGCTTCCCGGACGCTGAGACCGCCGCCGGCTGGCTGCGGGCGCGGCAGCCAGCGCTGCTGGCCGCCGCGCGGGTCGCGGTCGAGGACGGCGAGTTGGACACCCTGGCGAGACGGCTGGTGGCCGCGTTGGTACGGGCGCTGGCGGCGCACCGCGGAACCGAGGCCGCCGCCCCCGAGCTGTACGGGCTGCACCAACTCGTCCTCGACGTCGCCGAGCGCCGCGGCCTGCACCGGGAGATCGCCGCGGCCCTGCTGAACCTCGCCGACCTGGACGCGCAGACCGGCCGTACGGAAGACGCGCTGGCCCGCTACCGGGCCGCGCTGGACGCGGGGCGGGCCGCCCGCGACCCGTACGCCACCTGCCGTGCGATGGAATCCGTAGGCGGCGCGTACCAAGAGCTCGGGGACTGGCAGCGGGCCGCCGACTGGTACGGCCGGGCCCTCGCCCAGCGCCAGACGCGGCAGGAGCGCGCCGACGAGGCGCGGCTCTACGGGCGGCTGGGCACGGTCCACACGTACGCCGGACGCTACGGCGAGGCGCTGCGCTGCTGGCGGGCGGCGGTCGCCGGCTACCGCAAGGTGGGCGACGTCCCGTCCCAGGCGCGGGCGCTCAGCGAGGCGGCCCGGGTGCAGGAGTACGCGGGGCGGCCCGAGGAGTCGTTGCACACCTGCCGCGAAGCGGTGGAGTGGGCGCGGCAGGCCGGTGACGCCCGGCTCCAGGCTGCGCTGCTGTTGAGGCTGGCCGACACCCTCGACCGGCTGGGCGACCCCGCGGCGGCCCGGCTGCACCGGTCCGGGGCCGAACGCCTGCTCGCGGCGGAGGAGGCCGCGGGCGCGGACGGGGAGGCGGACGGGGCGCAGGGCCCGGGTCCCGCCGGGGGCGCGGACGCCGCGGAAGGCTCGGCGGGTGCCGCCTCCGCCCCGGGCGAGGCGCAGGCCAAGGGGGCCGCCACGGCGGGCGACACCACCTCGACCGCAAGGGCAGCCGAGGGGTCTGCCTACGAAATCCGCAGTGGTGCTCGATAGAAATATTGGTTTGCAAGGCTAGACAGCAGGAAGTCCTTCATTAAACTGGCTCCATCGCGTTATCTCGCGGTGTGTACCCGTGTGCCTTGTGTGTACGGGTTATATGGAATTGCCCCTACCCCCTGAGCCAAGGACCGTGATCGACGTGAAGGTCGGCATCCCCCGCGAGGTCAAGAACAACGAGTTCCGGGTGGCCATCACCCCCGCCGGCGTGCATGAGCTGGTGCGCCAGGGCCACGAGGTGTTCATAGAGCAGAACGCCGGCGTGGGCTCCTCGATCACGGACGAGGAGTTCGCCGGCGCCGGCGCCCGGATCCTGCCCACCGCCGACGAGGTCTGGGCCACCGCCGACCTGCTGCTGAAGGTCAAGGAGCCGGTTGCCGAGGAGTACCACCGGCTGCGCAAGGACCAGATCCTCTTCACCTACCTGCACCTGGCCGCCTCGCGCGAGTGCACCGACGCCCTGCTGGAGTCCGGCACCACCGCGATCGCCTACGAGACGGTGGAGACGGCGAACCGCCAGCTTCCGCTGCTCGCCCCGATGTCCGAGGTGGCGGGCCGGCTGGCGCCGCAGGTCGGTGCGTACCACCTGATGCGCTCGGCCGGTGGCCGCGGCGTGCTGCCGGGCGGCGTCCCGGGCACCGCCGCCGGCCGGGCGGTCGTCATCGGCGGCGGCGTCTCCGGCTGGAACGCCACGCAGATCGCCGTCGGCATGGGCTTCCACGTCACCCTGCTCGACAAGGACATCAACAAGCTGCGGGAGGCCGACAAGGTCTTCGGCACCAAGGTGCAGACGATCGTCTCCAACGCCTACGAGCTGGAGAAGGCCGTCGTCGAGGCCGACCTCGTCATCGGCGCGGTCCTCATCCCCGGCGCCAAGGCGCCGAAGCTGGTCAGCAACGAGCTCGTCGCCAAGATGAAGCCCGGAAGTGTCCTTGTCGACATCGCGATCGACCAGGGCGGCTGCTTCGAGGACTCCCACCCGACCACCCACGCCGACCCGACCTTCACGGTCCACGAGTCGGTCTTCTACTGCGTCGCCAACATGCCGGGCGCGGTGCCGAACACCTCCACGTACGCCCTGACCAACGCGACGCTGCCGTACATCGTCGAGCTGGCCAACCGCGGCTGGGTCGAGGCGCTGCGCCGTGACGCGGCTCTCGCCCTCGGCCTCAACACCCATGACGGCCAGGTCGTCTACGGCCCGGTCGCCGAGGCCCACGGCCTGCCGCACGTCGAGCTGTCCGCGCTCATCGGCTGACGGTTCGGCCGATTCGACCGCCCCGTCGACCGATCCGCTTCGGACGGTCAACGGACGCCGTCAACACCCCACGTCTGGCCGGATCTTGCCCCTGCAAGGTCCGGCCGGACGTGTGTGCGGGCGCACGCGGTCGCGCCGGATCGTTCAACTCGCCACGAACACCGCCTTTGCGCCGATGTGCACACCTTGGACCCGTGGGCCGAGTCACACCAAGTCGGTCGTGCGCCCTTGACAGGAGGGTGTTCCGTTGCCGACACATCAGGTCGGGTCCGGTGGATTGTGTTGCTGCGGAGCGGTGACACGCCATAGAGTCGCCAACCGTCGGCATGGTGCCACGCTGACCTATCGATAAAGTCCTGGTCATGGTCCAAGGAGGTAAGACGACTTGTGAATGAGTCGACATTTACTTCCGGGGGTGGTCACACGAGGACGGCTGCCATGGGTCCGGGCCCGACGTCCGGGCGTGCGCCCGTCGACTCCAGGGGATCCAAGGGATTCGCCGGAACTGTCGGTGCCGTCGCCGTGCGGACCGCATCCACGCGCCAGGACGCCGTGCCCACCACGCACATGACGACAGCCCACACGATGAAGATGATGGACGGCCTACACGTGAACGCCACGGCCGGCAACGAGAGTGGCCGAGAGTCCACCCACTTCGCCGCCTACGAGGAACTCCCCGAGGGGCACTTCTACGACCCCGACGCCGAATACGAGCCCGACCCCGAATACGCGGCCACCCTCGCGCCCGACGCGGCGCGCCAGCGCCGCGAGCGCATCGGCCCCACAGGACGACCCCTGCCGTACTTCCCGATCCCGGGCCCGCTGACCGACCACGGCCCCGCGAAGATCATCGCGATGTGCAACCAGAAGGGCGGCGTCGGCAAGACGACGTCGACCATCAACCTGGGTGCCGCGCTCGCCGAGTACGGACGGCGCGTCCTGCTCGTCGACTTCGATCCGCAGGGCGCCCTGTCGGTCGGCCTCGGCGTGAACCCGATGGAGCTGGACCTCACCGTCTACAACCTGCTCATGGAGCGGGGCATGTCGGCGGACGAGGTGCTGCTGAAGACCGCCGTTCCCAACATGGACCTGCTGCCGAGCAACATCGACCTCTCGGCCGCCGAAGTGCAGTTGGTGAGCGAGGTCGCCCGCGAGTCCACGCTGCAGCGGGCGTTGAAGCCGCTGATGTCCGACTACGACTACATCGTCATCGACTGCCAGCCCTCGCTCGGCCTGCTCACGGTCAACGCGCTGACCGCGGCGCACAAGGTGATCGTTCCGCTGGAGTGCGAGTTCTTCGCGCTGCGCGGGGTGGCGCTGCTCACCGAGACGATCGAGAAGGTCCAGGAGCGGCTCAACCCCGAGCTGGAGCTGGACGGCATCCTCGCCACGATGTACGACTCGCGCACCGTGCACAGCCGCGAGGTGCTGGCGCGGGTGGTCGAGGCGTTCGACGACCACGTGTACCACACGGTCATCGGGCGGACGGTCCGCTTCCCGGAGACCACGGTCGCCGGCGAGCCGATCACCACCTACGCGTCCAACTCGGTCGGCGCCGCCGCGTACCGCCAGCTCGCCAGGGAGGTGCTCGCCCGGTGTCACGCCGAGTGAGTCTGCCCGGAGCCGACGAACTGTTCCGTACGACCGGGGGGATGGCGCTGCAGCCGTCCTCGCCGCGGCGCGGGGCGAACGGCGAGCCGCGGGTGCCGGCGCCGGCGGGGGAGAGCGACCCCACCGAACGCGGCGCCGACGGGGAGCCCGCGCCGCGTTCCGCGCCCGCTCCCTCGCACGAGCACGCGCCGACCGAGGCGGAAGGCGCCACGGAGGGCCGCAGCAGGGCCGAGGAGCCCGCGACGCCGGTCCCGGGCGTTTCGGGCAAGGCCCGCCGCTCCCAGGCCGTCCAGGACGCTCCTGCGGGCGCGGGCGCCGGCGGGCGGCGCGCCCGGGGCCGTACGAACCGCCGGCCCAGCGGCCGTGAGCGGCACGACGAGAAGATCACGGTCTACGTGTCCGCCGAGGAACTGATGGACCTGGAGCACGCCCGGCTGGTGCTGCGCGGTGAGCACGGACTCGCCGTGGACCGCGGGCGCATCGTCCGGGAGGCCGTAGCCGTGGTCCTGGCCGACCTCGAACAACGCGGCGACGCGAGCATCCTCGTCCGTCGACTGCGGGGCCGCTGAGGGTAGCCTGCGCGCTGCCCCGCCGTGCTGCCCCTGGATCCGCCCATGCCCACGCCCGACCCGTCGCACCGCCCGTCCCGCCGTCCGCTGGGGCGGGGGCCGGGCACGCCCCCGGAGCCCGAGCAGCCAGAGCGTGAGCCGGAGCAGCCGGAGCCGGAACCGGAGCAGTCCGAGTCCGAGTCCGAGCCCGGGCGCGCGGAGGCGGAACAGCCCGAGTCGAGCGGCGACGCGTCCGACGCGGGCGCCCCGCCGGACGGCCGGTTCACCGTACGGCTGGTGAACTTCGAGGGCCCCTTCGACCTGCTGCTCCAGCTGATCTCCAAGCACAAGCTGGATGTGACCGAGGTCGCGCTCTCCAAGGTCACGGACGAGTTCATGGCGTACATCAGGGCCATGGGCGACGACTGGGACCTCGACCAGACGACCGAGTTCCTGGTGGTCGCGGCGACCCTGCTGGACCTCAAGGCCGCCCGGCTGCTGCCCACGGCCGAGGTCGAGGACGAGGCGGACCTGGCGCTGCTGGAGGCCCGGGACCTGCTGTTCGCCCGGCTGCTCCAGTACCGCGCGTACAAGCAGATCGCGGACATCTTCGAGGGGCGGCTGGACGCGGAGGGCCGCCGCTTCCCGCGCACCGTCGGCCTGGAGGACCACCACGCCGAGCTGCTGCCCGAGGTGGTCATCAGCATCGGCGCGGAGGGGTTCGCGAAGCTCGCGGTGAAGGCGATGCAGCCCAAGGCGAAGCCGCAGGTGTACGTGGACCACATCCACGCGCCCCTGGTCAGCGTGCGGGAGCAGGCCGAGGTCGTGGTGGCGCTGCTGCGCGAGCGGGGGCGGGCGAGCTTCGGCGAGCTGACCCGGGACGCCCCGGACACCCTGACCGTCGTGGCCCGCTTCCTGGCGCTGCTGGAGCTGTACCGGGACAAGGCCGTGGCCCTCGACCAGGAGACCGCGCTCGGCGAGCTGCTGGTGCGGTGGACCGGCGGGGAGGCGGCGGGGCGCGTCACCGACGAGTTCGACCGGCCACCCGATGCCGTACCCCCCAAGGCGGGGGCGCGCGCCGGGCGAGAGACGACGACGGAGGTCACGGCGTGAGCACCCCCCAGCCGGCAGCGCAGCCCGTGGGCGAGCTGAAGCCCGCCCTGGAGGCCGTCTTGATGGTCGTCGACGAGCCGGCGACCGAGGAGCACCTGGCCAAGGTGCTCCAGCGGCCCCGCCGCGCCGTCGCCGACGCCCTGCGGGAGCTCGCCGACGAGTACGCCGTCCAGGGCCGCGGCTTCGAGCTGCGCCTGGTCGCCGGCGGCTGGCGGTACTACACCCGCCCCGAGCACTCCGCCGCCGTGGAGCGCTTCGTCCTCGACGGCCAGCAGGCCCGGCTCACCCAGGCCGCGCTGGAGACCCTGGCGGTGGTCGCCTACCGTCAGCCCGTCAGCCGTTCCCGGGTCTCCGCGGTGCGCGGGGTGAACTGCGACGGCGTGATGCGGACCCTGCTCCAGCGGGGTCTGGTCGAGGAGGCGGGCGCGGAACCCGAAACAGGTGCGATCCTGTACAGGACGACGAACTACTTCCTGGAGCGGATGGGCCTGCGGGGCCTGGACGAGCTGCCGGAGCTGGCGCCCTTCCTCCCCGAGGCCGAGGCGATCGAGGCCGAGACGCAGGAAGGCGTCCCGTCGTTCGATCCGGACGCTCCGGACCCAGACGCAGATGACAAGACGACGGAAACTTGATGCGAAGCAGCGGCAGGAACAGCAGCGACGGTAAGAGCGGCGGGCGCGGGAACTACCGCGGCGCGGGCAACAACCGCGACGACAGGCAGAAGCGCGCGGGCAAGCCCCGTCCCGAAGAGCGCCGCTACGACGTCGGCGGTTCCGGTTCCGGCCCTGCTTCCGGCGGCGGTGCCGGCTCGGGCGGCGGTCCGAAGAAGGGCCGCGGCTCCGCGGCCCGCGGCGGCGCCAAGGGCGGGCCGAAGCAGTCGCCGAAGCCGGGCGGCGCCGGGAAGTCCACGGCGGGCCGCGGCGGGCGCTCCGCCCCCGCGCGCTCCCGCGAGTACGACGCCCGCGTCGAGGAGCGCAACCGCGAGCGTTACGCGAACAAGCCGCAGATCAAGACGGCCAAGACCTTCCCCGGCGCCGAGCAGGAGGGGGAGCGCCTGCAGAAGGTGCTCGCCAGGGCCGGCATGGGCTCCCGGCGCGCCTGCGAGGAGCTGATCGACCAGGCGCGGGTGGAGGTCAACGGCGAGATCGTCACCGAGCAGGGCCTGCGCGTCGACCCGGAGAAGGACGAGATCAAGGTCGACGGGCTGACCGTCGCCACCCAGTCGTACCTCTTCTTCGCCCTGAACAAGCCGGCCGGCGTCGTCTCCACCATGGAGGACCCGGACGGCCGCCAGTGCCTGGGGGACTACGTGACCAACCGCGAGACGCGGCTGTTCCACGTCGGTCGGCTGGACACCGAGACCGAGGGCATCATCCTGCTCACGAACCACGGCGAGCTCGCCCACCGCCTCACCCACCCCCGTTACGGGGTGAAGAAGACCTACCTCGCCGCGATCCAGGGGCCGCTCCCGCGCGAGCTGGGCAAGCGGCTGAAGGACGGCATCCGGCTGGAGGACGGCTACGCCCGCGCCGACCACTTCCGGGTCGTGGAGAACACCGGGAAGAACTACCTCGTCGAGGTCACCCTGCACGAGGGGCGCAAGCACATCGTGCGCCGAATGCTCGCCGAGGCGGGCTTCCCGGTGGACAAGCTGGTCCGCACGGCCTTCGGCCCCATCGCCCTCGGCGACCAGAAGTCCGGCTGGCTGCGCCGGCTGACGAACACCGAGGTCGGCATGTTGATGGGCGAGGTCGGACTCTAGTCCGAAGCCGAACGCCCCCGGCGCACCAGGGGGCACCCCAGAACACCCGAGACCCGCGGCGCACGGCGCCGCGGGTCTTCTTTTCGCCTTGTGCCGCACACCGCCATTCTTTATAGTCATGGTGACTATTAAGGGGGGCTGGGTTTGAGTTTCACGGAAGTCCTGGACTTCTTACAGCGGCCGTTGTTCACACTCCTCGACACCCCGGTCAGTTGGACCGAGGTGCTGGGATTCGGCAGCGGCGCCCTGACCGTCTGGCTCACGACCCGTCAACACATCGCCAACTGGCCCGTCAGCATCGCCAACGGCCTCTTCTTCATCGTGCTGTTCGGCCAGGCGGGGCTGTACGCGGACGCCGGCATCCAGGTCGTCGGCATCTCGCTCGCCTGCTTCGGCTGGTGGACCTGGCTGCGCGGGGGCGGCCCCGGCACCGACAAGCTCCCGGTGCGCCGCACCGGCCGCACCGAGTGGATCGGGTGGCTGGCCACGGTCGTGCTCGGCACCACCGGGCTCACCCTGCTCCTGGACCACGCCACCGACTCCACCGTCCCCTTCTGGGACGCGGTCACCGCGGTGCTGTCCCTGCTGGCGACCTTCGGACAGAGCCGCAAGCGGCTGGAGGCCTGGTGGTTGTGGATAGCCGCCGACCTCATCTACATACCGCTGTACGTGCACAAGGACCTGTACCTGACCTCGCTGCTGTACATCGGGTTCCTGACGCTCTGCGTGATCGGGCTGCGGAACTGGTCGCGCGACCTCGCCGCGGACGCCCGGCCCGCGGGGGCGACTCCGTGACACCGGACCCGAGCCGCTTAGGCAACCACCACCACCTGCACCACCCCACCCGTCCGCCCCCGTTCGACTCCAGGAGCACCACGCATGCCCCGCCGCGCTTCCCCGTCCGCCGCGCAACCGGCCCCGGCCCCTGACGACCTGCCGGAGTACGACCCGCGCGCCTTCCCGCCCTTCGCCGTCACCGTCGACCTCGCCGTCTTCACCGTCCGCTCGGCCCGGCTCAACGTGCTCCTCGTCGAGCGCGGCGAAGCGCCGTACCGGGGCGCCTGGGCCCTGCCGGGCGGGTTCATACGGCCCGACGAGTCGGCGGGCGGGGCGGCGCGGCGGGAACTCGCCGAGGAGACGGGACTGTCCCCGCACACCGTCCGCGACCTCCACCTCGA
Organism: Streptomyces sp. NPDC047315; assembly: GCF_040643215.1. Classification (NCBI taxonomy): domain Bacteria; kingdom Bacillati; phylum Actinomycetota; class Actinomycetes; order Kitasatosporales; family Streptomycetaceae; genus Streptomyces; species Streptomyces sp. NPDC047315. Next base: position 29,460 of record NZ_JBEYTZ010000008.1, read on the forward strand.
ACAGCTGCGGACCTACAGCGACCCGGACCGCGACCCGAGGATGCGCGTCGTCTCCGTCGCGTACGCGGCCCTCCTGCCCGACCTGCCCGAGCCGCGCGGCGGAGGGGACGCCGCCGCGGCCCGCTGGACGGCCCTCGCGGACGTCTCCGCGCTCGCCTTCGACCACGACCGCATCCTCACCGACGCCCACGACCGCATCTGCGCCAAGTTCGAGTACACCTGCCTCGCCACCAGCTTCTGCCCGCCGGAGTTCACCCTCGGCGAGCTCCAACAGATCTACGAGACCGTCTGGGGCGTCGCCCTCGACCGGCCCAACTTCAGACGGAAGGTGCTCGCCACCCCCGGCTTCGTCGAGCCGGTCGACCGACCGCCGCGACGCACCGGAGGCCGGGGCAAACCGGCCGCGCTGTACCGGGCGGGCACCGCGTCCGCCCTGCACCCACCACTCCTGCGCCCGGAAGGACGGCAGCCATGAGCACCCTCGACACGCCCCGCGCCACCACCCGACAGGCCGCCACCGGCGCGCTGATCGGCCTCGCCCTCGGTGACGCCCTGGGCTTCCCGACCGAGTTCAACGACGTACCGCAGATCCTCGCCAAGTTCGGACCCTGGCGCGACATGGGCCTGCCCCAGCCGGCGTTCGTCACCGACGACACCCAGATGACGCTGGCCGTCGGCCGCGCCGTGCGCACCGCCATGGACAGCGGACCGCTCTCCCCGGACCGGCTCGTCGGCCCGCTGCGGGCCGAGTTCACCGCCTGGTACCGAGACCCGCAGAACAACCGCGCCCCCGGCCGCACCTGCCTGGACGCCTGCGAGGCCCTCGAAGACGAGCGGCTGCCCTGGCAGCGGGCCAGCATCATCGGTTCCAAGGGCTGCGGGGCGAACATGCGCGTCGCCCCCGTCGGCCTCGTCCCCGGCCTGAGCGACGAACAGCGCGCCGGCGCGGCCCAACTCCAGGCCGCGCTCACCCACGGCCACCCCACCGCGCTGGCCGCTGCCGACCTGACCGCCCGCGCCGTCCACCTGCTGGCCCGCGGCGCCGAACCCCTCGGCCTGGTCGGCGTGTTGCGCTCGTACGCGTACGAGAACCGCTACCGCTACCTGGAGCGCTGGCTCGGCGACCTGTGGACCCACTCCCACGACGCCTCGCCCCACGACTTCATCGCCCGCGGCTGGGAGGAGTGCCTGGCAGCCCTGGACCGGCTCGCGACCGCCCTGCCCACCGCGAACCCGGAACACGACCCCTGCCTGACCACCGGAGACGGCTGGATCGCCGAGGAAGCGCTGGCCACCGCGCTCCAGTGCTTCCTGCTCTTCCCCACCGACCCGCTCACCGCCCTGCGCCGCGCCGCCTGCACCCGCGGCGACTCGGACTCCATCGCCGCCCTCGCCGGAGCCTTCGCCGGCGCCCACCTCGGCGCCACGGCCTGGCCCCGCCACTGGGCGGACACCATCGAGTACGGCAGCGACCTGGTGTCCCTGGGGGCGCTCTGGGACTCCTGACCGGCCCTGAGATCCTGGTGCGGTGAACCCCCTGCACCTGGATCTCGGCACCGTCGTCGCCGAACAGCCCGACCCCCTGCTCTTCGCCACCGTCTCCGGCGCGCACCTGTACGGCTTCCCGTCCCGCGACTCGGACGTGGACCTGCGCGGGGTGCACCTGCTGCCGGTGGAGCAGCTCATCGGGCTCGGCGCGCCCGACGAGACCCGCTCGCGCACCTGGGACCGCGACGGCGTCGAGATGGACCTGGTCACCCACGACCTGCGGAAGTTCGTCACCCTGCTGCTGCGCCCCAACGGCTACGTGCTGGAGCAACTGCTGTCCCCGCTCGTCGTCCACACCTGCGCGGCGCACGCCGAGCTGGTCGCCCTCGCGCCCGGCGTCGTCACCAGCAACCACGCCCACCACTACCGGGGCTTCGCCACCACCCAGTGGCGGCTCTTCGAGAAGTCGGGGGAGCTGAAGCCGCTGTTGTACACCTTCCGCACCCTGCTCACCGGCATCCACCTGATGCGCAGCGGCGAGGTGCAGGCGTCCCTGCCGGTGCTGCTGGACGAGGTGGGCGAGGCCCCCGGCCGCCTGCGGGAGCTGATAGCGGCCAAGGAGGCCGCCGAGCACGGCCCGGCCGCGGCGGCGGGCGTCGACCGGGCGGCGGTCGCCGCCCAGGTCGAGACGTTGCACGCGGTGCTGGAGCAGGCCCGCTCGGACAGCGCGCTGCCCACGGCGCCGTCAGTGCGCGAGGCGCTGGGGGACTTCGTCGTACGGGTCAGGTTGGCGCGCTGACGCGCGGCGCGTCCGGACGAGGAAGTCCTCCACCCGGGCGCGGTCCGGGCCCGGTGGGAGGGGACTGCGTTCGGCCGCAGTGGTGGCCTCCTCGACGAGCCGGGCCATCCAGGGCTCCGCCCGCTCCCAGGGGACCTCGCCCCGGCGGACCGCGAGCAAGCTTTCCCGGGCGTCGCCGACGTCGAGGACGAGTTCGCCCGTACGCAGCAGGTCGCGGCAGCTCAGCAGCAGGCGCAGCAGGTGCATCACCGGCTTGCCGCGCGGCGGGCGCTGCACCCGGCGGTCCGCGGCCAGCTTCTTGGCCTGGCCCTCCGCGTACCCCACGAAGGTCCGCAGGACCTCGCGGGACAAGAACGCGTCGCGCAGCGCGAGCAGCTCGCGGCCGGTGTCGTCGACGTGCTCGACGAGCGGGGAGTGCAGACACTCCAGGACGTTCGGATTGGCGCGCAGCGCCAACTCGCAGAACCGTTCCAGCTCCCAGGAGAACTGCTCGGGCAGCGGGCCGTCCACGTGCGTCGGCGGCTTCTCGAAGCGCCAGAAGAGCGCGGTGGGCGCGAGGAAGACCCCGCGCAGGTCCGTGTCGCTGTCCTCGGTCGCCAGTCCGAAGGCGCGCGAACCCATGACGCAGGAGTACACCGTGTGGTCGCTTACGAGGTCTTCGGGGGCGGGGCCGGAGCGCATGGCCCCACGCTACGTGCCCCGGCAGTGCGTCAGGGCAGCAGGATCGCTTCGCCAGTGACGCTGATCTGCTGCGGCGGCAGGGGGCGGCTGGCCGGGCCCCGGGCCACCGTGCCGTCCGCGACGTGGAACTCGCTGCCGTGACAGGGGCAGTCGATCGTGCCGTTGGCCACCTTGGCGACGAGACACCCCTCGTGGGTGCAGACCGCGGAGTACGCCTTGAACTCCCCGGCCGTCGGCTGCACCACCACGACCTTCTCGCTCTGGAACACCTTGCCGCCGCCGACCGGGACGTCCGCCTTCGTCGCCAGCTGCTTCCCGCCGGCGGTGGCGGTGCCGGTGGCCGTGGTGGCTGCGGGCGACGGGGTGCCCGTCTGCTCGGAGGAGCCGCCGCCCCCACCGCACCCGGCGGCCAACCCCGCCGCCCCGGTGACGCCCACCCCAAGGACCGTCCGTCGTCGCGCGTCCATGGCCGCTCTCCCTCACTCGCTCCGTGCGTACCTGCGGGGCGTGCATCTTCGCACCGGCGTCACGCTCGGTGTCCGCAGGAACACCCATGGGCGGGCGCGCCCCCTCTGACGGGCCACCGGCGGGCCGCCGACGGCCCGCCGGTGGCCCGTCCAGCGCATACCCTGGCCCTCACCACCACCCCGGCGCCGCCGCGCCGCGAGCCGTCGCCCCGCGCAAGGACATCGCCCAGTGAGAACCGCCCTCGTCATCGGAACCGGCCTGATCGGGACCTCCGCCGCGCTCGCCCTCGCCGGCCGCGGCATCGTCGTGCACCTGGTCGACCACGACCCCGAGCGGGTCCGCACCGCCGCCGCCCTCGGCGCCGGCACCGAGGAGCCGCCCGACGGGCCGGTGGACCTCGCGATCGTCGCCGTGCCGCCCGCGCACGTGGCGTCCGCGCTGATCGACGCCATGCGGGCCGGGCTCGCCCGCGGCTACCTCGACGTCGCCAGCGTCAAGGGCGTGCCCCGGCGCGAGCTGGAGGCGGCGGCCGTGGACCTGTCCGCGTACATCGGCACGCACCCCATGTCCGGCAAGGAGCGCTCCGGGCCGCTCGCCGCGACCGCCGACCTCTTCGAGGGGCGGCCCTGGGTGCTCACCCCCACCCCGGACACCGACACCGAGGTGCTGAACCTCGCGCTGGAGCTCGTCGCGCTCTGCCGCGCCGTGCCCGTCGTCATGGACGCCGACTCCCACGACCGGGCCGTCGCCCTGGTCTCGCACACCCCCCAGCTGGTCTCCTCCATGGTCGCGGCCCGGCTGCGGGAGGCGGACGAGACCGCCGTGCGCCTGTGCGGGCAGGGCATCCGCGACGTGACGCGGATCGCCGCGTCCGACCCCCGGATGTGGGTGGACATCCTCTCCGCCAACCCCGGGCCGGTCGCCGACGTCCTCGCCGGGCTCGCCGCCGACCTCGACGAGACCGTACGGGCGCTGCGGGCGCTGCAGTCCGCCGACGCCGACCAGCGCAGGGACGGCGTCGCGGGCGTGGAGGACGTACTGCGGCGCGGCAACGAGGGACGTTCCCGGGTGCCCGGCAAGCACGGCGCGGGACCTGCGGCGTACGAGGTCGTCGCGGTGCTCATCGGCGACCGGCCCGGCGAGCTGGCGCGGATCTTCGCGGACGCCGAGCGGGCGGGCGTGAACGTGGAGGACGTGCGCATCGAGCACGCCACCGGGCAGCAGGCGGGCCTCGTCCAGCTGATGGTGGAGCCGTCCGCGGTGCCGGTGCTCACCGCGGCCCTGCGCGAGCGGGGCTGGTCGATCCGCCAGTAGTCGGTACGGACCCGGCCCGGGCCCGTACTGACCGGGCCGCTCACCGGGTCCCGCACAGGTCCCGGCAGTCGGTAACCTTGTTCGGGGCCTTCGAAGAGCCCATCGGCGAGCCCGTCGCGAACGCACCGACGGTTGTGCCCGCCTCCCACCACTGAAGGAAAGGTGTCCGACACCGTGGAATCCGCCGTGATCGTTGCCATCGACGGCCCCGCCGGCACGGGCAAGTCGAGCACGTCCAAGGCCGTGGCAGCGGCCCTCGGGCTGCGCTACCTGGACACCGGGGCGCAGTACCGGGCGATCACCTGGTGGATGATCGCGAACGGCGTCGACACCGCCGACCCCGCCGCCATCGCCACCGCCGCGGGCAAGCCCGTCATCGTCTCCGGCACCGACCCGGCCGCCCCGACGATCGCGGTCGACGGCGAGGACGTCTCCGCCCCCATCCGCACCCAGGAGGTCTCCGCGAAGGTCAGCGCGGTCAGCGCGGTCCCCGAGGTGCGCTCCCGGATCACCGCGCTCCAGCGCTCCATCGCCGCCGAGGCCCGGGGCGGCATCGTCGTCGAGGGCCGGGACATCGGCACCACCGTCCTGCCGGACGCCCATCTGAAGGTCTTCCTGACCGCCTCCCCGGAGGCCCGGGCCGCCCGCCGCACCGCCGAACTCGCCGGCGCCGACCTGGCGGCCACCCGGGAGGCCCTGATCAAGCGGGACGCGGCCGACTCCAGCCGCAAGACGTCCCCGCTCGCCAAGGCGGACGACGCGGTCGAGGTCGACACCACCGAGCTCACGCTGACGCAGGTCGTGGCACGGGTCACCGAACTCGTCGAGCAGCGTCGGACGGCCCTTCGGTGACCGCGTCCACCGCCTCCCCGAAGGCTGCGAAGGACTCGTCGGCCGCGGGCCTGCCCTCCGCGAACGGCGCCGCGGTCGGCCGGGGCATCGGCATCGGCCTGATGAACGGTTTGTGGAGCCCGCGGGTGCTGGGCGGCTGGCGGGTCCCGTCCGCCGGCCCGGTGATCCTCGCGGTGAACCACTCGCACGCCGTCGACGGCCCGATGCTCATGGGCACGGCGCCCCGACCGGTGCACTTCCTGATCAAGAAGGAGGCGTTCGTCGGTCCCCTCGGCCCCTTCCTGCGCGGCATCGGGCAGCTTGAGGTGGACCGCAGCGGCACCGACCGCACCGCCGTGACCGGCGCGCTCGGCGTCCTGGCGCGCGGCGGCGTCCTCGGCATCTTCCCCGAGGGCACCCGCGGCGAGGGCGACTTCTCCGCGCTGCGCGCCGGGCTCGCGTACTTCGCCGTCCGCTCGGGCGCCCCCGTCGTCCCTGTGGCGATCCTGGGAAGCGCCGAGCGCTCCGGACGGTTGATCACGGCACTGCCGCCGCTGCGCGGCCGGGTGGACGTCGTCTTCGGCGACGCCTTCGAAGCGGGCGACGGCTCCGGCCGCCGCACCCGCACGGCGCTGGACGAGGCCACCGTACGCATCCAGGACCGGCTGACCGCCCACCTGGAAAACGCCAGGCGCCTGACCGGCCGCGCCGGGTAAGACTTGAGAGCGGATCACGCGACCGTGATCCGGCCAGACACGAGGAAACGGACTTCATGAACGACCAGCACGACCACGGAGCACTCGGCGACGCCGAGTACGCGGAGTTCATGGAGCTCGCCGCGGTGGAGGGCTTCGACGCCGAGGAGGTGGAGGACGCCATCGACGAGGCCGGTCACGGCCCGCTGCCCGTCCTCGCCGTCGTCGGCCGCCCCAATGTCGGCAAGTCGACTCTGGTGAACCGCATCATCGGCCGCCGCGAGGCCGTCGTCGAGGACCGGCCGGGCGTCACCCGCGACCGCGTCACCTACGAGGCCGAATGGGCCGGCCGCCGCTTCAAGGTCGTCGACACCGGCGGCTGGGAGCAGGACGTCCTCGGCATCGACGCCTCCGTCGCCGCCCAGGCCGAGTACGCCATCGAGGCCGCGGACGCGGTCGTCTTCGTCGTCGACGCCACCGTCGGCGCGACCGACACCGACGAGGCCGTCGTCAAGCTGCTGCGCCGGGCCGGCAAGCCCGTGGTGCTCTGCGCCAACAAGGTCGACGGCCCCAGCGGCGAGTCGGACGCCACCGCCCTGTGGGCGCTGGGCCTCGGCGAGCCGCACCCGGTCTCCGCGCTGCACGGCCGCGGCACCGGCGACATGCTCGACGCCGTCCTCGAAGCGCTGCCCGAAGCCCCCGCCCAGACCTTCGGCAACGCGGTCGGCGGCCCCCGCCGCATCGCCCTGATCGGCCGTCCGAACGTCGGCAAGTCGTCCCTGCTGAACAAGGTCGCCAACGAAGAGCGCGTCGTCGTCAACGAGATCGCCGGCACCACCCGCGACCCCGTCGACGAGCTGATCGAGCTGGGCGGCGTGACCTGGAAGTTCATCGACACGGCCGGCATCCGCCGCCGGGTCCACCTCCAGGAGGGCGCGGACTACTACGCCTCGCTGCGCACCGCCGCCGCCGTCGAGAAGGCGGAGGTCGCGGTCGTCCTGATCGACGCCAGCGACTCCATCAGCGTCCAGGACCAGCGGATCATCACCATGGCCGTGGAGGCGGGCCGCGCGATGGTGATCGCGTACAACAAGTGGGACACCCTCGACGAGGAGCGCCGCTACTACCTGGAGCGGGAGATCGAGACGGAGCTGGCGCAGATCGCCTGGGCGCCCCGGGTGAACGTCTCCGCCCGCACCGGCCGTCACATGGAGAAGCTGGTCCCGGCGATCGAGACCGCGCTCGCCGGGTGGGAGACCCGCGTCCCCACCGGCCGGCTGAACGCCTTCCTCGGCGAGATCGTCGCCTCCCACCCGCACCCGATCCGCGGCGGCAAGCAGCCGAGGATCCTCTTCGGGACGCAGGCGGGCACCAAGCCGCCGCGGTTCGTGCTGTTCGCCTCCGGCTTCCTGGAGCACGGCTACCGCCGCTTCGTGGAGCGACGGCTGCGCGAGGAGTTCGGCTTCGAGGGCACCCCGCTGCACATCTCGGTGCGCGTGCGGGAGAAGCGCGGCCGTAAGAAGTAGCCCCCGCGCGGGCACACGGACGAGGGCGCTGCCCGGGACTCTCCCGGACAGCGCCCTCGGCGTTGCGGTGGCGCCGTGACGGTCTCCTCAGCGCCCCCCGGGTGCCGGCGGCAGCGCCGGGTGCTGGCGGACCGGGTACGGCTGCCAGGCCGTCGCCCCGTACGGGGGGTGGACGGCGAGGCGGCTGCCCGGGTGGCCGGCGAAGCCGTGGAAGACGAGGTTCTCCTCGCCGGTCCGGTCCCCGGGCAGGGCCCGGAACGACCGCCGGTACTCCAGGTAGAGCGCGTCGAAGATGGGGGTCAGCGATTGACCTGCCGATCCCTCGTGCGTGGGGCGCATCGCGGGGATGTGGCTCGGGTACGGCTGGCGGATGGGATCGTAAGTCTGCACACTCCTGCAACGACCCACGACCCCGGCCCGTCACTCACAACCCGTCACATTCCCCTCCGACCGGGTGCACCGGGCACATCGGGTGTAGTGGGAACACAACGGGCACCCGGTGCTTCGCCCCGGTCCGCCGGCGGGGTTCAGGTGCCGGCGAGCGGTGCTCAGGTGCCGGCGAGCGGCATCGCGGCGGCGACCAGGAGGCCGCGGGCCGCCGCCTTCTCCAGCGCGTCGCGCAGCAGGTCCTCGCGCGGCTGCTGGCCGATGGCGCCCACGGGCGCCGCGAACACCAGCACCGTCTGCGACTTGTTCGCCGCCGTCCGCCAGCCCTCGGTGACCTGGAGCGCCTGGTGGGCCTGCCACCAGGCGACGCCGCCGGCCTGCAAGATGGCGTGCAGCTTGCCCATGGCGAGCAGCACGGACCAGCCCTGGAGGGCGGCCGGCGGCCGGTTCACGTCGTGGATCGGGGCGAAGCCCTGCTCCATCAGCAGCGGCAGGAACTCGTCGCCGTCGCCACCGGTGGTGCCGGGGCGGGCGATGGGGGCGGTCGGCTCCACGACCAGCGCGGGGTGCAGATCGCCGTTGACCAGGATCAGCCCGCTGGTGACGCCGAGGACCGCCTGGTTCGGCGCGGCGTCGAGGGACGCGGGGTCCGGCGCGGCGGGCGCCGGGCCGGCCGCGTTGGTGATGGACCGCACGGCGCCTTGGAGCTGGTCCTCGGCGAGCTGGACGACCTGGGACGGGATGCAGCTGGCGTGCGCGAAGGCGAGTACGGCGGTCTCCTCGCCGACGAACAGCACGGTGCTGGTGCGCTCTTGCTCGGGGTCGCCCGGGGTGCGGCAGGAAGTGCAGTCGTAGCTGCCCGGGGCGGAGTCGCCGGCGAGCAGCCGATCGGCTTCTTCGTCGCCGATCTCGGCGCGTACGTCCTCGCTGACGTCGAGCATGGGGGGCACGGGTGGCTCCTCGGGACTTGAACGGTGCGCCGGGCGGTTCCCGGCTCATAAAGGGTTCAACGGGTGATCTGTGGCAGGAGTCACGCGCCCGGGAGTGCGGAATCGAGCCGTCATGTGCGCACGGTGACATCGCCGGCGGAATCGATCACTCCAGGTCAACTCATGGCGGACGCAAGGGTTCTGGTGGGGTGAACCACCTCACGTTTGACCGCAACCGACTGTCCGAGATATCCGCACTTAAGGGCGTCAACAGGACGTCAAGATTGCTGAATGGCTGTCAAGTTACCTTTGGTAATGCCCAACTGGCCTGCGGTAACGAGGAATTGGTTGAGCTGGGGGCCGCGGACTCCGTACATTCCTCCGCCGGGTGCAGAGAGCACCGTCCTGGGTCGACCCGCCCCGGTGCCGTACCGCCAGTACGGCCCGTGCACCACCTCCGCCCGTTTCGTCGGCAACGCCGTCGTGCGGGCACCTCCCCGGCGGGTCGGGCGGTACGGGTCGGCGACGCCGGAAGCGTCGTCGTCCGCGCCGCACGGGAGACCCCGGGTCCTTCGAGAGGTCTGTGATGTCCGCTCATTCCCGTCACTCCCGCACCCACTCGTCCGCCGCCCGCGGACGCTTCCCGGCGGCCCTGGCAGGCGCCGCCCTCGTCGCACCGCTCGCCCTCGTCGCCACCACGGCGGGCGAGGCCCAAGCGGCGGACAACGGGGTGTGGGACCGCATCGCCCAGTGCGAAAGCGGCGGAAACTGGCACATCAACACCGGCAACGGCTACTACGGCGGACTCCAGTTCTCCGCCTCCACCTGGAAGGGCTTCGGCGGCGGCGCCTACGCCCGCACCGCCGACAAGGCCAGCAAGGCCCAGCAGATCGCGATCGCCACCAAGGTCCAGCGCGTTCAGGGTTGGGGCGCCTGGCCCACCTGTTCCCGCAAGGCCGGCGCCTACGGCAGCGCCCCGGCGTCCGCCCCGGCCGTGAAGCCGGCGAAGGCCGCGAAGTCGTACAAGGCGCCGAAGGCCACGACCCACACGAACAAGACCAAGACCAAGGCGACGCCGAAGCCGAAGGCGTACGCAGGACAGCGCACGAACGAGCCCCCGCGGCGCACCGAGGCCCACACCGGCCGTGCCGCCGCGCGCGCCGGCACGTACGCCGTCCGCCAGGGCGACACCCTCAGCGGCATCGCCGCAGCCCACGGCAAGGACTGGCGCGACATCCACCGGGCCAACCGCTCGGTCATCGGCGCCGACCCCGACCTCATCGTGCCCGGCCAGCGCCTGTCGCTCTGAGGCCGGAAGCGGCCGGCAGGCCGTACCGCACCGCCACCCCCCACACCGCAGCCCCGCCCGACGTTCCCCGGGCGGGGCTGCGCCCGCCCGCACGCCGGCCCCGGCCCGTGGGAGGGGCCGGGGCGCAGTAGAGTCCTGTTCGACCACATCTGAACAGGGGGCGCGGCAGCGCATGCGCATTTCATTCCTGCTGCACAACGCATACGGCATCGGCGGCACCATCCGCACGACCTTCAACCTCGCCCAGGCCCTCGCGGAACGGCACGACGTGGAGATCGTCTCCGTCTTCCGGCACCGCGACGAGCCCTTGATGGGGACGCCCCACGGCGTCACCATGCGCGAGCTCGTCGACCTGCGCCGGGGGAGTCCGGACTTCGCGGGCGACCTGCCGGACTACCGCAAGCCCGCCCGGGTCTTCCCGCGCGGCGACGGCCGGCACAAGCAGTACAGCCGACTCACCGACGACCGCATCGGGGCGCACCTGCGCTCCCTCGACGCGGACGTCGTCGTCGGCACCCGACCCGGGCTCAACGTCCACATCGCCCGCCAGACCCGCCGCGGCCCGGTCCGCGTCGGCCAGGAGCACCTGACGCTGGACGGCCACAGCTACCGGCTCCGCCGGGAGCTCGGCTTCCGCTACGGGCTCCTGGACGCGGTCACCACCGTCACCGAGGCGGACGCCCGCGCCTACCGCACCCGGCTGAACCTGCCGGGCGTACGCATCGACGCCGTCCCGAACAGCGTGCCGGAGCCGAGCGTCACCCCCGCCGACGGCAGTGGGAAGGTCGTCGTCGCGGCCGGCCGGCTGACCCGGGTCAAGCGCTACGACCTGCTGGTGAAGGCGTTCTCCAAGGTCGTCGCCGCCCGCCCGGACTGGACCTTGCGGATCTACGGTAGCGGGGACGCCACCGGCAACGAGCGGGACGCGCTCACCGCGCTGATCGAGGAGCGCGACCTCAAGGGCCACGTCTTCTTGATGGGCAACGCCAACCCGCTGGAGCCGGAGTGGGTCAAGGGCTCCATCGCCGCGGTCACCTCCAGCAAGGAGTCCTTCGGGATGACGATCGTGGAGGCGATGCGCTGCGGGCTGCCGGTGGTCGCCACCGACTGCCCGCACGGGCCGCGCGAGATCATCGCGGACGGCGCGGACGGCCGACTGGTGCCGGTCGGCGACGCGGACGCCGTCGCCGACGCGCTGCTGGAGCTGATCGACGACGACGACCTGCGGCGACGCACCGGGGCTGCGGCCCTCGCCGCGTCGATGCGCTTCGACCCGGCGCGGATCGCCGAACGCCACGAAGCGATCTTCACCGAACTGGTCGAGCGCTCCCGGGCCCGCGGCTCGCGCGGCGCGGTGCGCGACCTGGCGCTGCGCTGCCGCGGCGCCGCGTACGGCAGCGCGTACGCCCTGCGCTACCTGGCCGCCGCCGCACTGCGCCGACTCCGCAAGGCATAGGCATAGGCGTAGGGATAGGCATAGGCGCAGGTGTAGGGGCCGGTCGGCGTCGTCGGGCGGGCTTGGCAGACTGCAGGGCATGTTGGAGACCTCCGCTCGACTGCTGCGTCTGCTCTCGCTGCTCCAGGCGCGCCGTGAATGGTCCGGCGCCGAGCTGGCCCGGCAGCTCGGCGTCACGGCGCGCACGGTGCGCCGGGACGTGGACCGGCTGCGGGAGCTCGGCTATCCGGTCGACGCCAGCCCCGGCACCGGCGGCGGCTACCGGCTCGGCGCCGGCGCGGAACTGCCGCCGCTGCTGCTCGACGACGACGAGGCCGTCGCCGTCGCCGTAGGGCTGCGCACGGCAGCCGGCAACGGCATCGAGGGCATCGGCGAGAGCTCCGTACGCGCGCTCGCCAAGCTGGAGCAGGTGTTGCCGGGCCGGCTGCGGCGCCGGGTGGGCGCGCTGAACTCCGTCACCGTGCCGCTGCTGCGCGAACCGAGCGCCCGGCTGGACGCGGCCGTGCTCACCGAGTTGGCGAACGCCTGCCGCGACAGCGAGCGCCTGCGGTTCGCCTACGAGGACCACAACGGCGCCGCCTCCCGCCGCACCGTCGAGCCCCACCGCCTGGTGTGCAGCGAGCGCCGCTGGTACCTGGTGGCCTGGGACCTCGACCGGGAGGACTGGCGCACCTTCCGGGCCGACCGCATCGTCCCCGCGCCCCCGCACGGCCCGCGCTTCACCCCGCGCACCCCGCCCGCGCAGGACCTGGCGCAGTACGTGGCGCAGGGCATCTCCACCCGCGCGTACACCACCCGGGCGGTCATCCAGCTGCACACGCCCTACGAGCGGGCGGCCGAGCTGATCTCCCCGGCGGACGGCCTGCTGGAGCCGCTCGACGAAGGGCGCTGTCTGCTGCGCACCGGGGCGACCGACCTGGACGTGATGGTGGTTCACGTGCTGCTGATGGGTGTGGACTTCGACGTAGTCGAGCCCGTCGAGTTGCAGGACCACATCGCGACCGTGCGGGACCGGCTCTCCCGTGCCATCGACCGACGCGAGCCCTGATGTCGGCCCGGTGGGAAGGTGCGGGGGATTGTGTAAGGAACCCGTGAATGGTCCGGATGCGGCATTTCATCGACGAGGAGTGACGAGGGGTTCCGACAATTCCCCCGCCGGAATTCTCCATGATCGTCCACCCTTCGGGAATTGCCGTGCGGGCGGTGCGGAAGTGCCCGTACGAGTGACGGCGTTTGGGCTGAACGTGTCCCGCCGCCTTGTGACAGAAGTGTGACGAGTGGATGGCGCGGGGACGGCCGGCCGGCGACCCGTGCTCCGCTTCCGTCACCGTCCGCTGCCGCCTACCGTGGAAGGCATGGCACCCATACCGACCCCCTCCGCCGAGCCGGACGACGCCACCGGTGCGTACGTCGGGCTGCGCGCCGAGGACGCCGAGCGCCGGGCCCGACAGCGCGGCTGGAGCACCGTCCGCTCGCTGCCCCCGGGCGCGATCATCACCCTGGAATACCTCAGGGGCAGGATCAACTTCGAGGTCGAGCACGACACCGTGGTGCGCTGCTGGCGCGGCTGAGCGCCGACCGGTGCGCGTGCGCGGGGCACGGGCGCCCGGGCACGGGGAAGGGCCCCGGCCTTCTCGGCGCGGGGCCCTTCGTCGACGTGCGGTGGTACGGGAGCGGCCTCAGCCGCCCGACATCGTCCGGGACGCGGACGGCCGGTGGCTGCCCGAGGGGGTCACCGGCGTCCGCTCGGAGCGCGCGGTGTGGGCCCGCGCCTGGGCGCGCCGCGCCGTCGCCGTGCCGGCCGACCCGGCGGTGGTGGTCGGGGCGGCGGACGGCCCGGGCAGGGTGGCGCCCAGGTTGACGACGGGCTCGCGCCGCTGGTCCTCGCCGGCGCTGCCGGCCGAGCGCTGCGCCGCCACCGCGGGCCTCGGCCCGCCGGCCGCCACCGGCAGCGAGGGGACGAGGGCGCGCCGCGCGCGCAACCGGTCGCGCTGGCCCAGGATCCACGCCTCCGCACGGCCGATCAGCGGCTCGCACCAGGGCAGCGCCAACAGGATCAGCAGACCGGCGGCCCAGCCCAGCAGCACGTCGCTCAACCAGTGCGTACCGATGTAGACGGTGGTGAGTCCGACCCCGAGCGAGACCGTGGCCGAGAGCGCCGACAGATAGCGGCGGGTCGTCGGGGTGGTGGCCAGATAGGCCAGGATTCCCCAGGTGACGACCGCATTGGCGGTGTGACCGGAAGGGAATATATCCCCGCCGGCGAACATCTCGGACGAACCGATCTGCGTCGCGTAGTGGGGGCCGAGCCGGCCCAGTCCGTACTTGACGCTGCCGACGGTCACGTTGAGCAGCAGCAGCGCGACGCCGAGCGCCAGCAGGGGGCGCAGCGTGTGCTGGCGCCAGGAGCGCCAGCCCAGCCAGGCAGCCACCATCACGGCGGTGGGGCCCCGCTGGCCGAGGACCACGAAGTAGTCGAGGAAGGCGTGCAGTTGCGGCCACTGCTGGTAGGGCCGGAACAGCATGACCTTCCAGTCGATGAGCACCAGCCACGTCGACGCCAGCACGGCCACGACGATGGCGACGTAGAACACGGCCGTCCCGCCGAAGAGGGCGAGACGGGTGCGGCTCATCCGCGGGATCTCTATCTTCGGCGGTTCCGGCTCCCGGTCCAGCCGGGCGAAGATGTCGGTACGCACCCAATCGACGTTACAGCGAGTGAGGGTGCGACCCGGCCGATCCGGCGGGTTTGTGATGACGATGTGATGTGGAGTATGTCTCCTGACGCGGAATTTAAGACTGGCCATTCGGGAAATTCCGGAGCTCAGGTGTCGTAAAGCTCCGGGAGGCCGTCCCGAAAGCCCCTTAACCCGGCGGGATCTGAGCGGCCAATTGTAGTTCATCGCATCCCCGTATGAATTTTTTCTCATCCGCGCGGGCTCCCGTGGCCGACCCGCGGTGATCGGTGGCCGAACCGCGACGGTGGCGGGGTGGCGTACGCCACACGCCGGCGCACCACGGCGTGAGAGGTGGGCCACGCGCCGTGCAGGTGAACTCGCGTACGCTGACGGCTCACTCGTCCGTCGACGCCGGACCGCCGCACGGGACCGTCCCCGTCCCCGTTTCCCCCGGCCGGGTCCACCGCGGACGGGGGAGGCACTGGAGGTAGTGGATGTCAGGGACGACCGCGGCGGCGGCCCGCCCGCGCTCCGTCGGCGACGGCGGCCACCGCTGGGTCGTCCTCGTCGTCCTGTGCGTGAGTCTGCTGCTGGTCGCCGTCGACGCCACGGTGCTGCACGTCGCGGTGCCCGAGGTCACGGAGGACCTGCGGCCGAGCGGCGTCGAACTGCTGTGGATCGTCGACGCCTATCCGCTGGTCTGCGCCGCGCTGCTGATCCTCTTCGGCACCCTCGGCGACCGGATCGGCCGCCGCCGGGTGCTGCTGCTGGGGTACGCCATCTTCGGCGTCGCCTCCGCCTTCGCGGCGTTCGCCACCACCCCCGAGGTGCTGATCGCGGCCCGCGCCCTGCTCGGCGTCGGCGGCGCGATGATCATGCCCGCCACGCTCTCCGTGCTGCGCGCGGTCTTCCCCGACCGCCGCGAGCGGGCGATGGCCATCGGGATCTGGACCGCGGTCGCCGCCGTGGGCGCCGCGACCGGACCCCTCCTCGGCGGCTTCCTCGTCGAGAACTTCTGGTGGGGCTCGGTCTTCCTGATCAACATCCCCCTGATGGTCGTGCTGCTGCCGGTGGCCCGCTGGCTGCTGCCCGAGTCCCGCAGCGGCGCCGACGGCCCCTGGGACGTGCTGGGCGCGCTGATGGCCGCGGCCGGCGTCCTCTGCCTGGTCTTCGGGGTCAAGCGGCTCGGCGTCGGACACGGGATCCTCGACGCCCGCACGGCGCTGCCGCTGCTGGCCGGCGCCGCGCTGCTCGCGGGGTTCGTGCACCGCCAGCGCAGCCGCCGCCATCCGCTGGTGGACGTGCGGATGTTCGCCGTCGCCGCGTTCTCCACCTCGGTCGGCTGCATCGTCCTCGCCATGCTCGCACTGGTCGGCCTCCAGTTGATCGCCGTCCAGTACCTCCAGCTCATCTTGGGGCTGAGCCCCGTGGAGACCGGGCTGCGGCTGCTTCCGCTGACCTTCGCCGCGATGGCCGCGGGCGCCACCGGCTCGTACACCCTGCGCCGGGTCGGGCCGCGCCGGATGGTCTGCGGGGGCTTCCTGCTGACCGCCGCCGCGGTGCTGCTGCTGACCCTGATGGGCCAGCACGACCGGCCGCTGCTGCTCACCACCGGCTTCGTGCTCCTCGGCTTCGGCCTTCAGACCACGCTCTTCGCCTCGTACGAATCGATGCTCAGCGAGGCGCCGGCGAAGCAGGCGGGCGGGGCGGCGGCGATCGGCGAGACCTCGTACCAACTCGGCGCCGGCATGGGGATCGCCCTGCTGGGCAGCGTGATGAACGCCGCGTACGCACCGGCCTTCGGCTCGCTCGCGGGGGTGCCGCCGGCCGCGAGTTCCGCCGCGTCGCACTCGCTCGGCGAGGCGTACCAGGTCTCGGACCGGCTCGGGGGCGCGGCGGGGGAGCTGCTGCGCTCCACCGCGCGCACCTCCTTCGTGCACGGCCTGCACGTCACGCTGGTGGTCAGCGCGGGACTGCTGCTGCTCGGGGCGCTGGCCGCGCTGCGGTTGCCGCGGGGGATGGAGTGCGGGGTGCGGCTGGCTGCGCCTGTGCCTGCGGAGCGGGTCCGTGGGGCTGTCCTCCCGGCGAGCCGCGAGCCGGCCGACGCCCCCGACCCGACCCGCAAGGTGGCCAGCCACCCGTAGGGGGCTTCTGATGGATCTTGCTGGGCTCGCGTGCGCTGGCACCGCTCCCTCTGGGCCTTCGGCCCGGGAGGTGCCCCCACTCCGCGTTGTCGTCGGTCGCCCATGGCCCCCTGTGCCCTGCGGGCACGGTGGTACCCCCACCGCATTGACTCCCTCCTCCGCTGGGGGTCCCCCCGTGCCCGCAGGGCAGGGGGAAGATCCACGGCACCAGAACCCTCCCCCTGCGCCCGGAGGGCGTGGGAGGGACCCCACCCTCATCCAGCCTGATCCATCAGAAGCCCCCTAGCCGGCCCCCTGGACGCATCCGCCGTTCCCCTGTGGGCCGGTTGGTCTCCGCGGCCCGGTGGGTGGCTTGTCGCGCAGTTCCCCGCGCCCCTGTTTCGCTGCCCCGTCACTTGTCTGCGGGTGCAGGCGGAGGTTTTAGGGGCGCGGGGAACTGTGCGATCAGCCCACCACCGGGCCGCGGAGACCAACGCACCCGCAGGGCAATGGCGGGCAAGTCCCGGCGCGCTGGGGATCCCCCCGTGCCCGCAGGGCACAGGGGGCGGAACTGCGTGACAAGCCCACCACCGGGCCGCAGGGGGACTACCGCTGCTAGTTTCCTGGGCACAGCACAGCACAGCGCACCGCAGACGACGCGTCCGAAAGGCCCCGCCATGCCCGCACCCGATCAGCCCGCGCCCTTCGACCCGTACGACCCCCTCGGCATCGACGACCTCCTCACGGTCGAGGACCTCGCCGTGCGCGACACGGTGCGCGCCTGGGCCGCCGATCGGGTGCTGCCCGACGTCGCGCACTGGTACGAGCAGGGCGAGCTGCCCGGGATCAGGGAGCTCGCCCGCGAACTCGGCGACATCGGCGCCCTCGGCATGTCCCTGGAGGGGTACGGCTGCGCCGGCGCCAGCGCCGTCCAGTACGGGCTGGCCTGTCTCGAACTGGAGGCCGCGGACTCCGGGATCCGCTCACTCGTCTCCGTGCAGGGCTCGCTCGCCATGTACGCGATCCACCGCTACGGCTCCGAGGAGCAGCGGCAGCGCTGGCTGCCGGACATGGCGGCCGGCCGCACCATCGGATGCTTCGGACTGACCGAGCCCGACCACGGCTCCGACCCCGCCGGCATGCGCACCCGCGCCCGGCGCGACGGCTCCGACTGGGTGCTCACCGGCCGCAAGACGTGGATCACCAACGGCTCCGTCGCCGGCGTGGCCGTCGTCTGGGCCCGTACGGACGAGGGGATCGGCGGCTTCCTCGTGCCCACCGACACACCCGGCTTCGCCGCCCCCGAGATCAAGCACAAGTGGTCCCTGCGGGCGAGCGTGACCAGTGAACTCGTCCTGGACGAGGTGCGGCTGCCCGCCGACGCCGTGCTCCCCGGCGCCCGCGGGCTGCGCGCGCCGCTGGGCTGCCTCAACCACGCGCGCTACGGCATCGTCTGGGGCGCGATGGGGGCGGCGCGGACCTGCTTCGCCTCGGCGCTGGAGTACGCCCGCACCCGGGTGCAGTTCGACCGCCCCATCGGCGGCTTCCAGCTCACCCAGGCCAAGCTCGCCGACATGGCGGTGGAGTTGCACAAGGGCGTCCTGCTCGCGCACCACCTCGGGCGGCGCATGGACGCCGGGACGCTCCGTCCGGAGCAGGTCAGCTTCGGGAAGCTCAACAACGTGCGCGAGGCCATCGAGATCTGCCGCACGGCGCGCACCGTGCTGGGGGCCAACGGGATCTCGCTCGAATATCCGGTGATGCGGCACGCGACGAACCTGGAGTCGGTGCTCACCTACGAAGGCACCGTCGAGATGCACCAGCTGGTGCTGGGCAAGGCGCTCACCGGATTGGACGCCTTCCGGTGACCGGGCGGCGCGACGGGGGGACTCCGGCCCTTCGGCCGGGGTCGCGCCCGGTGCGCCGACCGGTCAGCTCTGGTTGAAGAAGCTGTCCTGGGGCCGGCCGGCGGCCTGGCCGTTGACGACCTCGGTGTGCGCCGGGCTGAGCAGGAACACCCGGGTGGCGACCCGGTCGATGGAGCCCCGCAGGCCGAAGGTGAGCCCCGCGGCGAAGTCCACGACGCGCTTGGCGTCGGCGGGCTCCAGGGAGGTGAGGTTCACGATGACGGGCACGCCCTCGCGGAACAGCTCACCGATGCCCCGGGCGTCGCGGAAGCAGGTGGGGGAGACGGTCGCGATCCTGCGGCCGTCCTCCTGGGCGGAGTCGGAGGCGGTGCGCACCCGCGGGTCGGTGACCCAGGCGTCGCCGCCGTCGGCGCCCTCGGCGTACTCGCCGTCGTAGCCGTCGGCGTAGTAGCGGTCGTCGCTGTCCTCGACGAGCCCCAGCCAGGCACTCGCCTTGCGCACGGATCCCATCGACGCCTCCTTTCGCTGTGGTCCGCCCTCCGGCGGTCTGTCGTCATCCCTGTCCCTATGGTCGTCCATCATGCGGATCGGGTGCCAAGTGGATAGCCGCCGTGCAGGGGATTCGTGACGGGACTGGTGCAGAACATGTGGCGGTTCGTCAGGGTTCTTCCCAGATACGCCTGATGATCGTCGCAAAATATGAAAGTCGGGCCAGATGGGTGAGTGAGCTGGCGCGAATGCGTACGCATGTCTGGTTACGATGCCCCGGCGGCGCTGTCGAGCGCTGCTGAAGGGCTCCACGGGGGGAAAGCCTTGTTCGGAATCGTCAGGCCCTGTGCCCATCGGCTCACCGAAGGACTCAGGGCCGAGTGGATGGCGCACCTGTGCGGGCTGTGCCTCGCGCTCCGTGCCGACCACGGGCAGTTCGCCCGGGTGGTCACCAATTACGACGGCCTGATCGTCTCGGTGTTGACGGAGGCTCAGTCCGTGCCCGCCGCGGACGCCCGGCGGACCGCGGGGCCCTGCCCCCTGCGCGGGATGCGCACGGCGCCGGTCGCCCGGGGCGAGGGGGCGCGTCTGGCGGCTGCGGTGTCCCTGGTGCTGGCATCGGCGAAGGTGCGCGATCACGTGGCCGACGGGGACGGGGTGCTGGCGCGCCGGCCGGTGGCCGCCGCCGCGCGCCGGGTCGCCTCTGGCTGGGACCGGGCGGGTGCGCGCACCGGGGCCGAGTTGGGCTTCGACACCGCCGTCCTGCTCGACGCGGTCGACCGGCAGGGCGGCATCGAAGCGCTGGCCGGCCCCGGCACTTCGCTGTTGACCGTCACCGAGCCGACGGAGACCGCGACCGCAGCCGCCTTCGCGCACACCGCCCGGCTCGCCGGCCGGCCGGGCAACGCCGTGCCGCTCGCCGAGGCCGGTCGGCTCTTCGGTCGGCTCGCGCACCTGCTGGACGCGGTGGAGGACCGGGCGGCGGACGCGGCGTCGGGGGCGTGGAACCCGCTCACCGCCACCGGGACTTCGCTCGTCGAGGCGCGCCGGCTCGCCGACGACGCCGTGCGGGGGGTACGGCTCGCGCTGCGCGACGTCGACTTCGTCGAGAGCCGGCTCGTCCACCAACTGCTCACGCACGAGCTGGAGGCGGCGGTGGAACGGACCTTCCGCCAGGTCCACCAAGGCCACCAGGGGGCCGGGGGCCAAGGCGGAGGCCAATCGCGAAGCGGGAACCCGTACGACGGGAGCACGCACCCCCACAACCCCTACGCCGGAAGCCCGAGTGACGGGAACCCGTTCCGCGGGGCGGGCTCGGGAGGTTCACCGGGCAGCGGCAGCGGCAGCGGCAGCGGCAGCGGCAGCGGCAGCGGCAGCGGCGGTGGCGGCGGCGGTGGCTGGGATCGTTTTGGCGGTCAGCCGTCCGAGCCCGACCCCGCCCCCAAGCCGCGCAGCTTCCTCGGCGGCTGCCTGGCCGCCACCTGGATCTGCTGCACCTGCCAACCCCTGTGCCGCAGCCGCTGGGAGGGGCCGTGGTCACGCAAGCGCCGCAAGGGGCTGGAGGGGGAGTGCTGTGACTGCGACTGCAGCTGTGACTGCTGCTGAGACTGACGGGCTCTCACGTCAGAGGGGATGAATCGGAAGAGGAGAAGCGGCGCTGAGGGGAGGGGCGCGTGTCGCTGCTGTGAGGACGGCGGTCGGTTCGGTTCCGAATCAACAGGAACACGTACAGGAACAGGAACACACGCGACCGAAGTCGATGTCGCAGCGGGTGACCAGCCGTCGCTGTGCATGCATGTGCTCAGTGGAACAGGCATGTGTCGGTGCGTCAACTGTTCCCCGTGGCACCGCCCACACTCCGGACGGCCTTGACACGCCACACCGACCAGCGCCTAGCCTGCGGTGACGAGACCGTGCTGAGGGGCGCGGTCCGTGTCGTCGCTCGACCGTTGCCCAGCCCCACGCCGTCCGTGCCGTGGGTGAACGCTCCTGTGCTCGTTCCGTGCGTCCACGGAGCCTTCCCCCGTCCGTGCGCGAGACCGCGCCGCGGGGCGCTGTGAGGTCGTCTTCCCGCCGCCGTCGGTGCCGCGCCAGGCGCCGCACCCGTACGGCCGGCCCTCGCCCTGCGTGAACCGCGTGCGTCCCCGCGCCCGCGTCCGCGCCAGGTACCGACCCCTCCGGAGGAGCCATGCCGACCCGGCACACCCCGCCCCCGCCCCTGCCCGCGCCGGCCCCCCCGCCGCCCGTCCCGTCCACTCCGTCCCGTCACCGGATGCTCCACCTCGCCGTCGCGCTCGACGGCCCGCCGCGGTTCGACCCCGGACACTTCACCGAACTGGCTCGGCTCGCCGAGCACGGCGCCCTGGACTTCGTCACCCTCGGCGACTCCTTCGCCCGGCCCGGTCCCGACGCCCTCGCCGTGCTCTCCCACGTCGCCCCCGCCACCCGACGGATCGGCCTGGTGCCGACGGTGACCACCACCCACACCGAACCCGGCCGCGTCGCCACCGCCCTCGCCACCCTCGACTGGGTGAGCAGGGGACGGGCCGGCTGGTGCGTCGGCGTCTCCGCCACGCACGCCGAAGCCGCGCTCTTCGGGCGCCGCCCCGCCGCCCCGACCGCCGCGTTATGGCAGCGCGCCGAAGAGGTCGCCGCCGCTGCCGCCCGGCACTGGGACGGCCCCGCACAGGACGCGTCACCCGCCACCGCGCCCCGACCTCCCCGACCTCCCCAGGGGCGCCCCGTCACTGTCGTCGACGTCACCGGGACCGGTCAGGACGGACTGCGGTGCGCCGCCCGCCACGCCGACGTGGTCCTGGTCCGGGCGCCGTCGGCCGAGCGCGCCGCCGCCCTGCGCACCCGAGTACGGCACGAGGCCACGGCGTACGGCAGGGACCCCGACGACCTGCGGGTACTGCTCTCGCTCGTCGTCGACCTGGGCGAACGGGAGTCGGCCCGGGAGCCCGGCCTGCTGGACGCGGCCCCCTCGCTCGCCGCCCACGGCTCGTACTACAGCGGCGGACCCGTCGACCTCGCCGGGCTGCTGGCGCGCTGGCACGACGCCGGCGCGGTGGACGGCTTCCACCTGGCGCCCATCGCACCCCACCGCGACCTGGAACGCATCGTCAACGGCACGGTCGCGCTGCTGCAACACCGCAGCCTCTTCCGCACCTTCCACCCCGGCGGCACCCTGCGGGAGCACCTGGGGCTGCCCCGGCCCGTCGGCGGCCGGCCCGCGGCCGATCGGCCCGTCGCCCCGCAAAGGAGCGCGTCATGACCCGTACGGACCCTCGGATGCACCTCGCGGTCCACCTCCCGTCGCACCTCCCGTGGGCCGACGGGCGGCCCGCCACGGCCGGTCGCGGGCCGCTCGACTTCGCGTCGCTGGAGCGGCTGGCCCGCACGGCTGAGCGCGGCCTGTTCGACTTCCTGGTGGTCGACCCCTATACCGACGCCGACACCTGCCCCGGCCCCGACATCGCGCCCCGGCCGTACGAGCCGTACGCGGCGCCCGAACCGACGGCCGTGCTCAGCGCGCTCGCGGCCGTCACGGACCGCATCGGGCTCGTGGCCGGCGCCGCCCCCGGCGCCCACGAACCCTTCGAACTCGCCCGCTCCCTGGCGACCCTGGACCACCTCAGCGGCGGGCGGGCCGCCTGGCACCTGGTCGCCCCCGGCAGCGCTGACGACGGCCACACCGCCGAGTTCGTCGGTACGGCCCGTGAGCTGTGGGACTCCTGGACCCCCGACGGCCGGCCGCGGACCTTCGCCCGCCAGGGCCGGCACTTCGCCGTCAGCGGCGAGTTCACCGTCCCGCGGACCCCGCAGGGACGTCCGGTGGTGATCCACCCGCTGGACCCGGACGACGCCGCGGGGCGGGAGTTCGCGGTCGCCACCGCCGACGTGCTCTGTCCCGCGCACCGCACCCCCAAGGACGGCCGCGAGCGCTACGCCGACGTCAAACGCCGGTCGACGGCGCACGGCCGGGCACCGGACGACCTCCTGGTCATGGCTCGGGCCTTCTGCGTCCTGGCAGCCACGGACGCCGAGGCCCGCGCCCGCGCCGTCGCGGCCGACGTCCACGACCGCGCCGGGCCACCGGCCTTCGTCGGTGCCCCGCGCACCGTGGCGGCTGCCCTGGCGGAGCAGGTCGCCCACGGCACGGCCGACGGCTTCGTCCTCGTACCGGCACACCCCATCGACCTCCTCGACACCCTGGAGTCCTTCGTCGACGAGGTGGTGCCGCTGCTCCAGGAACAGGGCGCGTTCCGCACCGAGTACGCCGGGCGCACGCTCCGCGACCACCTGGGGCTGCCCGAGCCGGCGTGGCGGGGGTGAACGGCGCCCGCCACGCGCCTGGTTGACCAGGGGCGCCCTCCGGTGCGCCCCGCTCAACCGTCGAACGTCCGACCGCCGTCCTCCATGCGGACGGGGGCTCGACGCGGCGTTGCGTTCTGGGACCATGGAAGAGCGTGGGGAGCTCGTTGGACACGGGGGGTCGCACCGCAGTGAAGCGCATTGGTATCACCGGCCACCGGGTCATTCCCCCTGAGGGGCACGCCGACATCCGCGCGGGCCTGCTCGCCGTGCTCCGCCGCCACGAGGGCCCCTTGGAAGCCTTCTCCAGCCTCGCCGTCGGCGCCGACCAGATGTTCGCGGACGTCGCCCTGTCCTGCGGCGCCGAGTTGACCGTGGTCATCCCCAGCGGGGACTACGAGGACGACTTCACACCGGGGGAGTTGGTCGGCTACCGCCACTACCGGCGCCGCGCCACCCGCGAGGTCCAGCTCTCCTTCCCGCACGCCACCGACGAGGCGTACTACGCGGCCGGCACGTACATCGCCGACAACTGCGACCGGCTGCTGGCCGTGTGGGACGGCGGCCCCTCGCGCGGGCTCGGCGGCACCGGCGACATCGTGGAGTACGCCCGGGAGCTGGGGAAGCCGGTGACGGTGATCTGGCGCGAGGGGCTGCGCCGGCCGTAGGGCACCGCCGTCCGTCCGACCGGCGGTCAACTGCGGTGGCGCACCAGCCAGTCCGTGTGCTGCGGGGAGACGATGCGCTCCGTCTCGTACACCGCGGACGGCCACTGGAACTCGTCCACCGAGGTCTCCATCGCGGTGTGCAGCGCCGCGAGGTCCTCCTCCACCAGGGAGTGCGCGGCGATCAGCGGCTTGCGACGGCTGATCTCGCTCCAGGCGATGAACGCGGCCGACGCCGCGGAGAGCGCGCCGAGCAGATCCAGCGACTCGGCCACGGAGAACGTGTGCAACAGCGAAAGGACCAGCGCCAGCAGGGTGAGCACCACGATGGCGGTGGACCACAGCGCCGTCGACTTCCGGGACGACTCCGCACTGCGGTGGTACCAGTTCCGCTGTTCGATGAGCCGATCACGGATGTACGTCTCCTTGCGGAGGTTGAAGGACTCGGCGCGCAGCCGTCGCATCGCCGGAGTGATCAACTCCGCCCTCGCCACCTCGGGAACTGTCGTTCGAGGGTCTTCCCACCCGACCTTGGCCAACTCCCCGAGCCCTTCTTCCAACCGCTGGACGAACAATTCGTCGGGGCTGTCGGGGCCGGCGTCAAAAGGTGTTCCATGCACGGAATAGCGCCAGCACAGGGACTTGATGTACTCCGCGGCAGATCTGTTCAGTTGCCATTGCGACTTTGCTCGGCGGCGCCCTGCGCCGGAGCCGACGGCGAGCACCCCGGCGTACGCCAACACGCTGAGTGCTCCCGCGAGTTGGACCGTCCCACCGAGCTCCCAGGAGGCGGGCAGTGCGGCTGCGGCGGCGCCGAGTACCAAGAGGAGCAACTGACGGCGCGTGGCGCCGACCGCTTCGCGCTGGCGGGAGATCGCTATGGTGTCCGTGTGATGAAAAAGCGCAGGTAGATCGCT
The DNA here is from genome assembly GCF_040643215.1 of Streptomyces sp. NPDC047315. Taxonomy (NCBI): domain Bacteria; kingdom Bacillati; phylum Actinomycetota; class Actinomycetes; order Kitasatosporales; family Streptomycetaceae; genus Streptomyces; species Streptomyces sp. NPDC047315. The sequence continues at coordinate 54,400 of NZ_JBEYTZ010000008.1, forward strand.
ATTGCGGAACACCGTGCTGTGCGGCTGGCCGGGAATGCCCGACATGCCTCCCCCTGTCTGCCTGGCTGCCCGTCTGATGGGTTTTGCCGTCACCCGAGAGACGGAATCGCTTCCTCCGTGCATACCTGTCAGAATGTGAAGCAACTCTAATCGTTGGTTGTTCACAGCTTGAGTTGCTACCAGTGAACTTGAGAGTAGAGTCGTGCCGCCAGACCCCGCAATGGTGCCTGGTTATCCATGCTGTACAGCAAGATCGTGCGCGATCGTGTACACAGAACAAAGGACGGCCCCCATGACGATCTCCGCGTCCTTCGCCGCAGCGAAGCGCAACCGTGTGTCCCTGCCCCAGTCCGCGCGTGGCACGGCGAAGAAGGCGACCGGGGCTGCTCCGGCCACCGACCGCGCCGTGCGCATCGCGACGTTCAACTCGTCGCTCTAGTCTCGGTTTGGGCCACTTTGCGTGGCAAAGGACCGTAGACTGGTGGAATGACAGGACCCCTGGTCCCATTCCGCGAGATCGTTCTGAAGGTCCACAGCAGGTGCGATCTCGCCTGCGACCACTGCTACATCTACGAACACGCTGATCAGAGCTGGCGAACCCGCCCGAAGGCAATCTCTGACGAAGCGATTTCCTGGACAGCTCTGCGACTGGCCGAGCATGCCAAAAATCATGCCCTGCCCTCCGTGTCAGTGATCCTGCACGGAGGGGAGCCACTTCTGGCGGGGCCCGCGCGACTGCGCCGCGTCTGCGAGGAACTGACCCGGGCGCTGGACGGCGTCGCCGATCTCGACCTGCGCATCCACACCAACGGGCTACAGCTCAGCCCGCGCTACCTCGACCTCTTCTGCGAGTACGACCTCAAGGTCGGCATCTCCCTCGACGGCGACCAGGCCGCGAACGACCGCCACCGCCGCTTCGCCGACGGGCGCACCAGCCACCCCCTGGTCCTCAAGGCCGTCGACCTCCTGCGCGAGGAGCGCTACCGCCACCTCTACCTCGGGCTGCTGTGCACCGTGGACGTGGCCAACGACCCCGTCGCGGTCTATGACGCACTGGCCGAACTGGAGCCCCCGCGCATCGACTTCCTGCTCCCGCACGCCACCTGGGACCAGCCCCCCGCCCGCCCGGACGGCTCCCCGACCGCGTACGCGGACTGGCTGCTGACCGTCTTCGACCGCTGGGACGCCGACGGGCGCCCCGTCCCCGTCCGGCTCTTCGAGTCCGTCTTCTCCACCCTCGCCGGAGGCCCCAGCCTCACCGAGTCGTTGGGCCTGGCGCCCACCGACCTCGTCGTGGTGGAGACCGACGGCGCCCTGGAACAGGTCGACTCGCTCAAGAGTGCCTACGAGGGAGCCGCGGCCACCGGGTTCGACGTGATGCGGCACGCCTTCGACGAAGTCGCCGCCCACCCCGGCGTACGGGCCAGACAGTTGGGGCTCGCCTCCGTCAGCGACGCCTGCCGCGCCTGCCCCGTCGTACGGTCCTGCGGCGGCGGCCTCTACACCCACCGCTACCGCACGAGCAACGCCTTCGACAACACCTCCGTGTACTGCACCGACCTGGAGGCCCTGATCCGGGGCGTCGAGCGGCGCACCGCGGCGGAGCTGGTGCCGCTCGCCGTCACCGAACCGGGCGCGCTGCTCGCCGACGACCAGGACGTCACCCGGATGCTCAGCGGTGCGCTCACGGACGAGTTGGCCGGCCGGGCGGGGGAGCCCTGGGCCGACGCCTGGGACCTGCTCGTCGACCTCGACGAGAGCGGCGACGTACTCGACGACGTGTGGGGCCACCCCTACACCCGGCCCTGGCTCGCCCGGGCCCTGGCGGCGGCGCGCGACGAGCGGCCCGAGGCCATTCCGCTCGCCCTGGAACTCCCCGCCCGGCTGGCCGCCGCCCAGGTGCGGCACGGCCACGGCCCGGACGTCCGCGTGCCGTACGGGGACGGGGTGCTGCGACTGCCCGCCATCGGCGAGTTGACGCTCGACGCCGGCCCGGCGCCCGCCACCGAGCGCGGCGTGGTCACCGTGCGCGCCGTCGAGGGCGGATTCACCGCCGCGGTGCCCGGCCGGGAGCCGATCCGTGTGCTCCTCGCGGACCCGCGGGCCACCGCCGGGTGGCGGCCGGTGCGCACCGTCGGCGGCCGGGACGGGGCGCCGCGGCTACGGCTCGACGACCTCGACCCGTACCGCGACTGCCACGGCCGAGCGGTGCGCGACCGGCTCGACGAAGCGGAGGTCGCGGACTGGGACCGACTGCTCACCGAGGCGTGGGCGCTGCTGCGCTCCGCCGTACCGCGCCAGGCCGCCGAGGCAGCCGTCTGTCTGACCACGCTCACCCCGCTGGAGCCGTCGGCAGGGGACCGGCCCGACGCGTACGAGCCGGGGGAGCACGGGCCCGGCTACGGCGCGCTCGGCCTCGCCCTGCCCGCCTCGCCCGCCGAACTGGCCGGGGAGCTGCTGCGCGGGCTGCGCCGCACCAAGCTGCACGCCCTGCGCCAGGTCTGCGAGCTGTACGCACAGGACGGCCAGTGGCTGCACCCCGTGCCCTGGCGGGACGTGGAGGTGCCGGTGTCGCAGCTGCTCGCCGGGACCTTCGAACGCGTCGGGCTCGCCGCCCTCGACCCCGTCGCCGCCCGCTCGGCCCCGGCCGCCCTGGACGCGCTGGAGCGCGCCCCGGAGCTGACCGCCAGCGGGCTGCGGCTCGTGGACGAACTGCGCAAGGAGCTCACCGCCGCGCTCGCGGCGGAGCAGGAGCGGGCCCGTGGCTGAGGCGCCCACCGCGTCCGGGGTGGCCACCCCGCTGGTGGACGCCCTGGTCGAGCTGGGCGTCACGCCCGGGATGACGCTGTTGGTCCACGCCGGCCTGAGCGGCACCGGGTTGGCGGCGGACGACCTGCGGGACGCCCTGCTGCGGGCGCTCGGCCCGGACGGCACCCTGGTGGTCCCCGCCTTCACCCCGGAGAACTCGGACACCTCGCACGCCCACCACACCCGGGTGCGAGGTCTGACACCCGAGCGGGCGGCGGCCTTCAGGGCGAGCATGCCGGCCTTCGATCCGGCCACCACGCCGAGCCAAGGGATGGGCCGGTTGGCCGAGTCCGTGCGCACCGCCGCCGGGGCCGTGCGCTCCGGCCATCCGCAGACCTCGTTCAGCGCGATCGGCCGTCGCGCGGGTGAACTCCTCGCCCACCATCCGCTCGCGTCCCACCTGGGCTGGGACTCCCCGTTGGGCGCCCTGTACCGCGCTGATGCTCACGTCCTCATGATCAATGTGGATTTCCGGGTCTGCACCGCGTTCCACCTCGCCGAGTACTACCCGAATGCGCCCCGCAGGACGTACTCCTGTGTGGTTCGACAGCCCGGAGGGGGTAAGAAGTGGACAACGTACGAAGACGTCGTCCTGGACGACAGCGAATTTGACACGATCGGTGCCGACTTCCCTTGTCGGCCCCAATGGAGGGGCCGGTGGGGAGGGAAGCCCGCCCGATTGTTCTCGATCAAGGAAGCGATCCATCACGCGGATCGCTGGATGTCTGAAAAGCGGCGTTGATTGACTGAACGACGGGGGGATGGAGCTGTCCGGGCTCCGGAATGATTAATTCGCTCGCATCTCCCCTCGATGTCGGGCGCGAGGGCGGGCGTTCACACAGGACGGGGGTCGTGTGTCGGAAACAGCGCAACGTACGGCGGATCATCGGCCGTACTTCTTCTTGAGTTACGCGCACACGCCGCGGTACGGGGCGGGGGGCCCCGATCCGGACATGTGGGTGGAGCGGCTCTTCCGTGACCTGTGCGGTCACGTGATGGCCATGACGGATCTGCCGGCCGGTGCCCCGGCCGGATTCATGGACCGGGAGATTCGCTCGGGCGAAGGTTGGTCCGAGCGGTTGGGCGAGGTGTTGGCGAACTGCCGCGTCTTCGTCCCGCTGTTCTCCCCCCGGTACTTCGCGAGCGAAATGTGCGGAAAGGAGTGGTACGCCTTCGCCCAACGGGCGATCTACCACCAGGCGAAGAGCAACCGCCCCGCCGAGGCGATCGTCCCGGCGCTCTGGGTGCCGATACCCCCGGAGCAACTGCCGGGACCCGCCGAAAGACTCCAGTTCAACCACCGGGCCTTCGGCGACCGCTACGTCACCGACGGACTGTACGGCCTGATCAAACTCCGCATTTTCGCCGAGGAATACGAAGCTGCCGTCTACGAACTGGCGAAGCGGATCGTCGCCGTCGCGGACACCACGCGCGTCACACCCGGCTCCCCGGTCGACTACCGGCACGCGCCCAGCGCCTTCGGAAAGGCCAGCAGCGGCCCGCGCCCCATGCATCTGATGGTCGCCGCACCCACCCACCACGACCTCCCCGAGGGCCGCGCCCCGGACTACTACGGAAAGCAGTCCCAGGACTGGAACCCGTACCTTCCGGACTCCGCGCGGCCCTTGGCCTACGTCGCCCAGGACCTGGTGCGCTCCCTGGACTACCAGGCCACCCTGTCCTCGTTCGACCACGAGACCCTGCCCGACCCCGGTCACCCGCCCAACCGGCCCGAGATACTGATCATCGACCGCTGGGCGCTCGCCGACGACGCGCGCTGCGCCCGGCTGGCCGAGTTCGACGCCCAGCCACGGCCCTGGATGACGGTCGTGGTCCCGTGGAACCGCGACGACCCCCAGAGCCGGCTCTCCGAGGCGGAGTTGGCCCAGCGGTTGGAGCGCACCATGCCGCACCACTTGAGTCACGGGCGCCCCGCCTGTAGAGCTGCTGCACGGGGGGTGTTCAGCATGGAGGCGTTCGGGCAGATCCTGCCCCAGGTCGTCGAAGCCTCCGCGCAGGAGTACCTCAGGCACGCCGAAGTCTTCCCACCCGCACCACCCCCCGGCGCCGCTCCCCGCGAACGGCCCCGGCTGCGCGGCCCGATGGCCGACCACGGCACCACCCAGTACGTCCCGGACATGATGCGCGGTATCGCCCCCGATGCGGAGGACACGGATGACAACCGGTCGTGACGGACGCATCGTCACCTTCTACTCGTACAAGGGAGGCACGGGCCGCACGATGGCCCTGGCCAACACGGCCTGGATCCTCGCCGCCAACGGCAAGCGGGTCCTGGCGGTCGACTGGGACCTGGAAGCCCCGGGGCTGCACCGGTTCTTCCACCCCTTCCTCGACCCGTCCACGCTCGGCGCCACCACCGGTGTCATCGATCTGATCACCGAGTACGCCTGGGCGGCGATCACCCCCGACACCGCGCGGCGCGACGACTGGCACGTGGACTACGCGCGCATCCAGCCGCACGCGGTCTCCCTCACCCCCGAGATGCTGGGGTGGGAGTTCCCCCAGGGCGGCACCCTGGACTTCGTCTCCGCGGGCAAGCAGAACCGGGAGTACTCCGCGACCGTCTCCACCTTCGACTGGGACAACTTCTACGACCGGCTCGGCGGCGGCCTCTTCTTCGACGCACTGCGCGACGACATGAAGGCCAACTACGACTACGTCCTCATCGACAGCCGCACCGGCCTCAGCGACATCGCCGACATCTGCACCGTCCACCTCCCCGACGTCCTCGTCGACTGCTTCACCCTCAGCGACCAGTCCATCGACGGCGCGGCCTCGGTCGCCCGCCAGATCGACGAGCGCTACGGCGGCCGGAACATCAAGATCTACCCGGTGCCGATGCGGATCGACGAGGGCGAGAAGGAGAAGGCGGACGCCGGCCGCGCGCTGGCCCGGGTCAAGTTCGACCGACTGCCCAACGGACTCACCGGCGAGGAACTCACCGCCTACTGGGGCGCGGTGGAGATCCCCTACCGGCCCTACTACGCCTACGAGGAGACCCTGGCCACCTTCGGCGACGAGGCCGGACTGACCAACTCCCTGCTCTCCGCCTTCGAACGGCTCACCGCCGTGGTCACCGAGCAGGACGTCACCTCCATGCCGACCGTCGGCGACGAGACCCGACTGCGCATCAAGGACGCCTTCACCAGGCGTCGGCCCGCACTCCCCGCCGACCTCCTCCTCAGCTACGTGGCGGAGAACCGGATGTGGGCCGATTGGATCGAGTCGCTGCTCACCCGCGCCGGCTTCCGGGTGGTGCCCCGGGACGTCTCCGTGGAGCGCGAACAGAGCGAGGGCACCGTCATCAACGAGAACGCGGCGCGCACCGTCGTGCTGCTCTCCTCCGCGTACCTCAAGTCCACCCGGGCCGTGGAGGTCTGGTCGCGGACCATCGCCGAGGACCCCGGCGGCAGCCGACAGCACCTGCTGCCCATCCGCGTCGGCGACGTACGGCTCACCGCCCCCTACATCGACCGCAACCCCGTCGACCTCTTCCGGCTCGACGAGGTGCAGGCCGCCAGCGCCCTGCTGCGCGCCCTGGACCGGCCGGTGCAACTGCCCGACAGCTCCGCGCCGGGACCGCGCTTCCCCGGCACCGTGCCGAAGATCTGGAACGCGCCGCCGCGCAACCCCGGCTTCACCGGCCGCGCCATGGCGCTGGAGCGGATGCGCGACCAACTCGGCGGCGGGATGTCCGTGGCCGCCGTGCTGCCGCAGCCGCAGACGATCTACGGACTCGGCGGCGTCGGCAAGACGCAGGTGGCGATCGAGTACGTGCACCGCTTCATGGCCGACTACGACCTGGTCTGGTGGATCTCGGCCGAGCAGACCGACGACGTGGTGGCGAGCCTCGCCGAACTCGCCGTACGCCTCGGGGCCCAGGGCGGCGAGGACATGGCCGCGGCCTCCCGGGAGGCCATCGACCTGCTGCGACGCGGGGTGCCGTCCACCCGCTGGCTGTTGATCTTCGACAATGCGGACGACCCCGAGCAGCTGAAGCGGTTCTTCCCGCCGCAGGGCCCGGGGCACATCCTCGTCACCTCCAGGAACCAGACCTGGTCGCAGTACGGTGACGCCCTGCCGATCGACGTGTTCACCCGCGAAGAGTCGATCGAGCACCTCCAACGCCGGGCCCGCGGCCTGAGCGTCGTCGACGCGGACCAGGTCGCCACCGCCGTCGGTGATCTGCCGCTCGCCGTCGAGCAGGCCGCGGCCTGGATCGCGGAGACCGCCACCCCGGTCTCCGAGTACCTGGAACAGCTCAAGGAGCAGGCCACCAGCGTGCTCGCGCTCAACCAGCCCGCGGGGTACCCCGAGCCGGTGGCCGCGACGTGGAACGTCTCCATCGAGCGGCTGAAGGAGCGCTCGCCCGCGGCGGTGCGCCTGCTCCAGCTGTGCGCCTTCTTCGCCCCCGAGCCGATCTCGGCCAACCTCCTCTACAGCAAGGAGATGATCGACGCCCTCAAGCCGTACGACGCCTCGCTCCAGGAGAAGCTGGTGCTTGGGCGGGTCATCCGGGAGATCGGCCGGTTCGCCCTCGCCAAGGTCGACACGGTCTCCAACAGCATCCAGGTCCACCGGCTGGTCCAGGCGGTGATCCGGGCGCAGCTGACCGACGAGGAGCAGCAGCAGGCGCGGCACGCCGTGCACCAGGTCCTCGCCGGCGCCCGCCCCGACGACGACGAGCCGATCGACAACCCGGCCACCTGGCCGCAGTTCGCCACCATCTGGCCGCACCTGACCACCTCGGAGGCGCGCAACTGCCGGGAGCCGGAGACCCGCCGGCTGCTGATCGACCGGGTGCGCTACCTGTGGAAGCGGGGCGACTGGGCGTCCGCCGCCACGCTCTGCGTCGAAGTGCGCGAGACCTGGCGGGAGATGCTGGGCAACAACGACTACCAGTACCTCTACCTCCGCTTCCACCTCTCCAACATCATGCGCTCGCAGGGGCGTTACGTGGAGGCAAAGGACCTGGACGAGGTCACGCTGGAGCGCCAGCGCAAGGTGCTCGGCCCGACCCATCCGCACACGTACATGACCACCAGCGGACTGGCGATGGACCTGGGCACCCTCGGGCAGTACGCCCGGGCGATGGAGCTGGCGACCGAGGCGCACGAGGGGTTCAGCCAGATCTTCCACGAGTCCCACCCGCGCACCCTGGCCGCCGCGAACAACCTCGCGCTGAACCTGCGGATGGTCGGCCAGTACGCCCGGGCCCGCGAGCTCGACCAGGACGTCTTCGACCGGCGCACCGAGGTGCTCGGCCCCACTCACCCGTACACGCTGTCCTCCGCCACCTCCCTCGCCCGCGACCTGCGCGAGGTCGGTCGGTACGAGGACTCGGTGGCGTTGCTGTCGCGCACGTACGACCTGCTCAAGCAGCAGCTCGGGCGGACCTTCCCGGGGACCCTCGCGGCGGCCAAGAGCCTCGCGGTGTCGCTGCGCCGGGCCGGTCAGCTGGAGGACGCGCGCCGGCTGACCACCGCCACCCGCAACCGGTACCGCACCCAGTACGCCTCCGCGAACCCGGACTCGCTCGCCTGCGACCTCAACCTGGCGGCGGACCTGTTCGCGGCCGGGGAGCCGGTCGCGGCCCGGGACCTGGCGCAGGAGGTGGTGGACCAGTACGTGCTGGTGCCGGGGGAGAAGCACCCGTACACCCTCGCAGGCATGAACAACCTGGCCATCTTCCACTGGGGCTGCGGCGACCCGGAGACGGCCGAGCAGCTGCTGGTGAGCGTGGTCAAGCGGATGAGCGCGGTACTCGGCGACAGCCATCCGCACGCCCTGTTCTCCACGATCAACCTCGCCAACGCGCTCGCCGACCTCGGCAACCTTGAGGAGACGCTGGAGATCGAGCAGCGCACGGTGACCCGGCTGCGCGAGGTGCTGGGGGCCCACCACCCCGAAGTGCTGGGCGTGGCCTCGAACCTGGCGGTCACCCTGTCGATGCTGGGGCGCAAGGACGAGGCGGGGCAGTTGCGCCACGAGACCGTGGAGGAGCTGTCGCGGCAGCTCGGGGACGACCACGCGCTCACCCGCATCGCCCGGGACGAGCGCCGCGTCCACCGCGACCTGGAGCCGTTGGCCGTGTGAGGGGTTGGTGCGCACAGCGGGAGGCGGCGGGGGCGACATCGCCCCCGCCGCCTCGTTGGCACCGGAGCTACAGGTCCTCGATCAGCCAGGTGAGGATGCGCGGCAGCGCGTGCAGCGCCTCGAAGTGCGCGGCGGCCGGTTCGAGGACGGCGGTGGCACCGGGGATGCGTTCGGCGAGCCACCGGGAGTGGCCCACCGGCGAGAAGACGTCCTGCTCGCCGTGCCAGAGCATCACCCGGCCCGTGATGTCCGCCGGGTCGAAGCCCCACGGGCTGTTGAAGGCGAGGGCGTCGTCGATCCAACCCCACGCCGACATCCGCAGCGCTTCCTGGTAGTTGCGGAGCAGCATCGAGCGCACGCCCGCGTCCGCGACGATCATGCGGTCGGAGTCGGGCAGCTCGCGCCGCAGGTCGTTGAGGAGCTTGATGGGATCCTTGCGGATCTCGTCCGAGCGGTGCGTGAACACCTCGGCGAGTCCGGAGGGGTCGTCGAGAGCGGAGGTGTACGCGTCCACGTTCGACGCGGTCATGCCCTCGAACCAGTCCAGTCCGTCCGCGTCCCTGGGCGCGAGCGTGACCAGCGCGGCGGTCCGGTCGACCCGGTCGGGCATCAGCGCGGCGCACGCCAAGGCGTGCGGCGCGCCCCCCGAACGACCGACGACGGAGAACCGCTCCAGACCCATCTCGTCCGCGATGGCGCGGACGTCCTCGGCCACGTCGGCGACGGTGCGCCCCGGCAGCCTGTCCGAGCCTCCATAGCCCGGACGGTCGTAGACGATCATTCTCATGCGGCGCTGATAGAGCACCATCCCCCGGGGAGCCGGCCCGAGCCGGCTGCCCGGGGTGCCGTGGAGCAGGAAGACCGGCTTGCCCCGAGGGTCCCCCAACTGCTCCGTCATCAGATGGCGCCCGTCATTCGCGCGCACCCGACGTCGCACCCCCGCCCCCTTATGTCCTCGACGCCCTCGCGCGGGCTGACGGCCATGAAGTGTGTGCATTCCCCGACCACTTGATGATTACCCATTCCGCGGGCGGAAGCTTGTGCTTTTGGTATCGCGGGGCGGCAGATGCGGCGGACGTCGCATGCAGATTGCGCGACCGTGCGCCGTTACTACGCCCCCCGGGGCGTCCCGCCGTCACCGACGGCCGCCGCGTGCGCCGCGCTACCCCGCTCGTTCGCCCTGCGGTGGAAGAACGCGCACGCCATCGTCACCGCGGCCCCGCCGACGGCCCAGGCGGAGATGACCAGCATCGGCCCGGCCGCGCCGTTGCCGTCGAAGTAGCTGAGGGAGCGGGCCGCGTAGGTGCCCGCGCCCGGTGGCAGCGCGGGGCCGATCGCCTGCCAGAACGGCGGCAGCAGCGGATACGGGTAGGCGCCGCCGGCGCTGGGGTTGCCGAGGACCACGACGACCAGGATCGCCAGCCCGATGCCGACGATGCCGGCGAGGCCCTGGAGCGCGAGGGTGATGGCGCCGACGGCGAACACCAGCAGGGCGCCGAGGCCCCACAGGGCGGGTACGCCGCCCGGCAGTGCGTCCAGGACGGGGCCCGCGATGACCGCGCCGAGGAGCCCGGTGACCGCCGCGTACAGCGCCAGCACCCCCAGTCGGATGAGCCCGCGGGCGGGGTTGGCGGGGCGGGCGCCCGCGCTGATCGCGAGCACGGCCGCGCACAGGTAGCCGCCCACGCACCAGCCGATGACGAGGTAGAAGGAGGTCAGTCCGCGGGCGTCGCCGGGGGCGTTCGGGACCAGGTCGACCACGTCGAGGCTGCGGCCCTGCGCCCGCTCGGCCCGGGTGACCACCGCGGTCAGCGCTTCGGAGAGGGAGGCGCCGGACGCGCTGGCCACCAGCAGCCGGTCGGCGGCGCCGGCGGTCAGCACCAGGGCGCCGTCGACGTCCCGGTTGCGCACCTGTGCGGCGGCGGTCGCCTCGTCGGCCACCGCCCGGGGCGCGAGCGGGTCGCCGGGCAGCGCCCCGAGCCGGCGCACGGCCTGCTCCGCGGCGGACGCCGTCGGCGCGGTGACCGCGATCGGCACGTCCTTGGGCTTCGGATCGTGGAAGGCACCGATGTACGAGGTGATGAAGCCCAACTGCAACGCCAGCACCCCGATGATCAACAGCGCGGCCCGCACCCGTACCGCGTCCCTGACCTCTTCGAAGAAGCCGGGGCGGGGCGGCGGGGCGGGCCTGTCCGCTGCGGGGTGCGGGTCGTCGGAAGTCGGCGTCATGGCCCCACGTTCGACGTCCCGGCGCCCGAGCGCAGTCGGGCGGGGCCGAATGGCGGACGCGGCCGACGCTTGGGGGCAGGGCGGCCCGTGCGGATCGCGCCGGGCCGTGTGCGCCGCGGTGCCGCGTCGCTTCACGTTGTGGAGGGTGGCGCCCTCCTGGGGGTGGGGACGTGGCCGCCGTTTCCCTGCGGGAGCACTGGTCTCTGCGGCCCGTCGGTGGCTCGTCGCGCAGTTCCCCGCGCCCCTGATTCGCTCCCCCACCGTGGGTGGGGTCCCCCGTGCCCACAGGGCACCGGGGGAGGAACTGCTCGACAGCCCCCGCCGGGCCGCAGAAGCCATCACCGGACCCGTGCTCCGGCGCTACCGCGCCCGCCGAGGGACGCCTGGAAGCGCGTTCGTCGCGGCGCCCGCGCTCATCCGCGTCCTGACGTGCGCTCAGTTTTTACCGACGCGTAACTTCCCTCCGTCGGTTACCCGCGCGTAGCTTGTCGTGGGCACGGCAAGTGCTGGAGCTGCATCACGGTCCGCCCGGTCCCCGCCGGGGGCCGCCCCACCTTGAGCTGCGAGGAGGCCGCTCGATGCTGCCTTGGAAACGTCTCGTACGACCCGTCGCCGCGCTTCTTCTGGCCGCCGCCATGGGCTTCGCCCCGGCGGCCACCGCCACCGCCGCCCCGGACGCCGGGAGCGGTGCGCAGGCCCGCAGCAGCGGCTGGAACGACTGGTCGTGCCGGCCGTCCGCCGACCGTCCGCGGCCCGTCGTCCTGGTCCACGGGACCTTCGGGAACTCGGTCGACAACTGGCTGGGGCTCGCGCCCTACCTGGTCAACCGGGGGTACTGCGTCTACTCGCTCGACTACGGGCAACTGCCCGGCGTGCCGTTCTTCCACGGGCTCGGCCCGGTCGAGGAGTCCGCTCGGCAACTGGACCGCTTCGTCGACCGGGTGCGGGCCGCGTCCGGCGCGGCGAAGGTCGACCTCGTGGGGCACTCGCAGGGCGGCATGATGCCCCGCCACTACCTGAAGTTCCTCGGTGGCGCCGCCGAGGTCAACGCGCTCGTCGGGCTCGCCCCCAGCAACCACGGCACCACCCTGCTGGGGCTGACCAAGCTGCTGCCCTTCTTCCCCGGCGTCGAGGACCTGCTGAAGGCCACCACCCCCGCCCTCGCCGACCAGATCGTCGGCTCGCCCTTCCTGACCCGGCTCAACGCCGGCGGCGACACCGTCCCCGGGGTGCGCTACACCGTCATAGCCACCCGCTACGACCAGGTGGTGACCCCCTACCGGTCGCAGTTCCTGACCGGGCCGAACGTGAAGAACGTGGTGCTCCAGGACCTGTGTCCGCTCGACCTCGCCGAGCACGTGGCGATCGGGACCGTCGACCGGATCGCGTTCCACGAGGTCACGAACGCCCTCGATCCGGCCCGCGCCACCACGACGAACTGCGCGTCCGTCATCGGCTGAGGTCTTCAGTCGACGACGGACACGCGGTCCCTCGTGCGGGTGGAGAGGGAGGCGCGCCTCCCCAGGGCGCCTCCCTCGGTCGTCAGCGGTCAGCGACCGCCGGCCACCGCCCGACGACGGTTCGTGGCGAACAGCGCGCCCGCGCCCACGGCGAGCACGACCGCACCGCCGGCGGCGATGTACGGGGTGTTCCCGTCGCCGCCGGTCTCCGCCAGCGTCGCCGAGTCGCCGCCCTGGGCCTTCGGGGCCTGGGTGGCGGCCACCTGGGTGGTGCCGTGACCCTGGGCCTCGTGCCCGGCCGCGTACTCGCCGTTCTGCTTCGCCTCGGCCGGCGTGTCCCCGCCGTGACCGCCGTGGTCCACGGAGGACTTGCCCGCGCTCTGCTCGATCTGCTGGTCGGTGGGCGCCTTGGCCGCCGGGGCGCCGCCCGTGCCGCCGCCGAACGCCACGTCCGAGCAGGTGTAGAACGCCTCGGGGGAGTCCGAGCGCTGGAGGATCGAGAAGACCAGGTGGCGGCCGGACTTCTTCGGCACCTCGCCCTTGAACACGTACGAGCCGTCCACCAGCGGCGGGTTGTTGAGCGAGACGAAGGGCTGGGCCTCCAGGTCCGACCACTTCAGCGGCTTGGTCGGGTCGTACCCGTCCTTGGTGATGTACAGCGACAGGTTGCCCACGTGCGGCGCGGTCGCCCGCCACTTGAACGTCTTCTGGCCCGCGGCCATCGCGGTGGTCGGCCAGTCGGTCCGCGGCAGGTCCAGGCCCTTGTACTTGTCCCGGCCGGCGCTGCACAGCTTGCCGTCGGGGATCTGCTGCTTGTGCTGCCCGGCGACGGCGGGCAGGTTGACCTCGTTCCAGTCGTACAGCGGCTGGGTGCCGCCGGCGGCGACCAGCGCCTTACAGGCGGCGGAGTCGGGGCTCTCCGGCCCCTCCGCGTGACATGCGGCGATCCTGCTGACCGGGTCCGCCATGGAACCGTGGGAGGCGGCCGGGGTGGCCGTGATCCCGGCCAGCGCGAGCGGCGCCAGACCGAGGAAGGCGGCCGTGGTGACCTTGCGGCGAGCGGTCATGGTGACGTACTCCTCAGGAACACTGGGGGGAGGTGGAACTTTGGGGGGAGCCGGAACCGGCCCGGACGTCCGCGCAGCCCGTGTTCACCTCATGCGCGTTGGTCCGGGCCAAGTCCCGACGCCAGAAAGCTAACCCCTCCACCCCCCGAAATCCCGTGCCGGAAGGGGAAGATGATGATCCTTATCCTTGCTTTAAGGAGGCGCTAAGCACGGGCTCAGGAAGGCGGTGCGCCGCCCCGACCGGCCCGGTGCGCGCGGCCCGCATTGCGGCTGATGGCCGGAAATCGACTGACATCGCATGAAGTGCGGTCACAACGTGCATGATCGGGGGACAGGCGACACCGGACACCCACGTCGAGCGAAGGAGACAGCCCATGGCGCACCTGGCCCAGGTCCTGACCCGTGAAGAGCGCGATGAGTTCCTGGCCCAACCCCACATCGGCGCCCTGTCGGTGGACTCCGGCGACGACGACCGGGCGCCGGTCACCGTCCCGGTCTGGTACCGCTACGAGCCCGGCGGCGACCTGTGGGTGATGACGGCGGCCGACTCGCGCAAGGCCCGGCTCATCGCCGCGGCGGGGCGGTTCTCCCTGATGGTCGACCGGGTCGTGCCCACTGTGCGTTACGTGTCCGTGGAGGGCCCGGTCGTCGCCACCAGCGACGCGACCCCCGAGGAACTCGAAGAAATCACCCGCCACTACCTCGTCGACCCCGTGAAGGTCGAGGAGTACCTGGCCTTCGCCCGGCGCGAGCACGGGCCCCAACTCGTCGTCCGCATGCGCCCGCAGCGCTGGCTCAGCGCCGAACTCGGCGAGGAGTGACCACCGCCCGCGCGAAGGCCGCCGGCCGGTCGGGCGGACGCTTCACCGCCCCCCGGCCAGCCGGTACCGGCGCTCCGGCCGACCCGTACCCCCGTAACGCAGGGTGACCTCCACCCGCCCGGTCTCCACGAAGTACTCCAGATAGCGCCGGGCGCTCACCCGCGACAACGAGCCGGCCTCGGCGCACTCCGACGCCGACAGATCGCCCCCGCGCTCCCGCAGGATCCGCTCCACCAGCTCCGCCGTGTGCGGCGCCAGCCCCTTCGGCATGCCCCGGGCCCCCGGCGGACGGGTGCCGAAGATCTGGTCCACGTCCTCCTGCCGGGCCTCGCCGAGCCGGTCGAAGCGGGAGCGCAGCGATGCCACGTGGCGCAGCTGCTCCTGGAGCGCCGTCTGGTTGAAGGGCTTGATCAGATAGTGCAGCGCGCCGGCCCGCAGCGCCGCGCGCACCACCTCCGCGTCCCGGGCGGCCGTGATGAACAGCGCGTCCACGGTCGCCCGCCCCGGATCGCGCTCCTCGGCGGCCCGCAGCTCCCGCAGCACCGTGAGCCCGTCCATGTCGGGCAGGTAGACGTCGAGCAGCACCACGTCGGGCCGCAGCCGCTCCGCGGCGCGCAGCGCCTCGGCGCCGCTGTGCGCCACTGCGACGACCTGGAAGCCCGCCGTCACCGACACATAGCGGCTGTGCAGCTTGGCGACCATGAAGTCGTCGTCCACCACCAGCACTTTCATCACGCGCACACGCTATGGCGCGACCACAATGACCACAACGTCCGTTGATTCCGGAAGAGAGACACTTTCTTAACGCGACGGCAACATGTGGGCCACTTCACACCTATCCCTACCGAGAGGCGGCTCACGTGCGATTGCGCACTCCCCTCGCCCTGCTCGGGGCAGCGTTGCTGGTGCTGGTGGGGCCGCCCCTGCTCAACACGGGCGACGGCTCCGACACCGGCGGCAAGATCCCCGGGCTGAGGTTCATGGTCCCCAACACCCCGGGCGGGGGCTACGACATCACCGCGCGCACCGCGGCCAAGAACGCCGAGGACGCGGACCTCACGCACGACATCGAGGTCTTCAACCTGCCGGGCGCCGGTGGCACCGTGGGCCTGGCCCGTCTCGTCAGCGAGCACGGCAACGGCAAGCTCGCGATGTCGATGGGCCTCGGCGTCGTCGGCGCCGTGCACGCCAACAAGGCTCCGAAGACCCTCGCCGACACCACCCCGATCGCCCGGCTCACCGAAGAGCAGGACATCGTCGTCGTCTCGAAGGACTCCCCGTACAAGACCATCCAGGAGCTGGTGGAAGCCTGGAAGAAGAACCCCGGCAAGCTGTCGGTGGGCGGCGGGTCGTCGCCCGGCGGGCCCGACCACCTCGCGCCCATGCTGATGGCGAAGGCCGCCGGCATCTCCCCGAAGTCGGTCAACTACGTTCCGTACGACGGCGGCGGCGAGCTGCTCGCCTCCATCCTCGGCAACAAGGTCGGCTTCGGCGTCTCCGGCGTCAGCGAGTACCTCGACCAGATCAAGTCGGGCGAGCTGCGGCTGCTGGCCGTAACCGGCCCCAAGCGGGTCCCCGGCCTCGACGCCCCCACCCTGCGCGAAGCGGGGATCGACACGGAGTTCACCAACTGGCGCGGCATCGTCGCACCGCCCGGGCTCTCCGAGACCGAGCGGGAGAAGCTGGTCAACCTGATCGAGAAGCTCCACGCCTCCGACGAGTGGAAGAAGTCGCTGGAGAAGAACGGCTGGACCGATGCCTTCCTCGCCGGCGAGGACTTCGGCGAATTCCTCGACGAGCAGAACGAGCGGGTGGAAACGGTACTGAAGGAGTTGGGACTGTGAGCTCTCACGAAACCCCCACCACGCAGTCGACGGAGACCTCCCCCGGAACGGCCCCCAAGGGCTTCCGCTCCTGGCTGCGCGACCACTCCGAACTCGGCGTCAGCGTCCTGCTGTTCGCCATCGGAGTGCTCGTCCTCGGCGACGCCCTCACCATGGACGTCGAGATCGCCCAGCGCGGACCCGTCGGCCCCAAGACCGTGCCGATCGTGGTCGGCATCGGCCTGCTGGTCATCGCCGTGCTGCTGGCCGTCGACGTGATGCGCGGCGGGCGCGGCGAGGCGGAGGGCGGCGAGGACATCGACCTGAGCGAGCCCAGCGACTGGCAGACCGTCCTGCTGCTGGCCGGCGTCTTCCTCGCCTTCGCCGTCCTCATCGGCCCGATCGGGTTCCCCGTCGCCGGCGCCCTGCTGTTCTGGGGTGCGGCCTTCGCGCTCGGCAGCCGGCACTTCCACCGCGATCCGCTGATCGCGGCGGTGCTCTCCCTCATCACGTACTACGTCTTCAACGACCTGCTCGGCGTTCCCCTGCCGGGCGGCCCGCTCATGGGGGTGCTGTAGCACGATGGATTCGCTCAACTCACTCGTCGACGGCTTCGGCACAGCGCTGACGCCGATCAACCTCCTGTGGGCAGTGATCGGGGTGCTGCTGGGCACCGCCATCGGCGTGCTGCCCGGCATCGGCCCCGCGATGGCGGTGGCGCTGCTGCTGCCCGTGACGTACGGCCTGGAGCCCACCGGCGCGTTCATCATGTTCGCCGGCATCTACTACGGCGCCATGTTCGGCGGCTCCACCACCTCGATCCTGCTGAACACACCGGGGGAGAGCGCGGCGGTGGTCGCCGCGATAGAAGGCAATCCCATGGCCAAGTCGGGGCGCGGCGCGCAAGCGCTCGCCGCCGCCGCGATAGGCCACTTCGCCGGCGGCATGATCGGCACGCTGCTGCTGGTCGCGCTCGCGCCCACGGTCGCCGACCTCGCGGTGGACATCGGCGCCCCCGACTACTTCGCGATCATGGTGCTGGCCTTCATCGCCGTCACCTCCGTCCTCGGCTCCTCCCGGATCCGCGGCCTCGCGTCCCTGCTCATCGGCCTCACCATCGGCCTCGTCGGCCTCGACCAGATGACCGGTCAGCAGCGCCTGACCTTCGGCTCGCTGCACCTCGCGGACGGCGTCGACGTCGTCATCGTCGCCGTCGGCCTCTTCGCCATCGGCGAGGCCCTGTGGGTCGCCGCCCACCTGCGCCGCGGCGGCGCCCCGCCGATCCCCGTCGGGCGTCCCTGGCTCGGCAAGGAGGACGTGAAGCGCACCTGGAAGCCCTGGCTGCGCGGCCCCTTCATCGGCTTCCCGTTCGGTGCCATCCCGGCCGGCGGTGCGGAGATCCCCACCTTCCTGTCGTACGTCACCGAGAAGCGGCTCTCCAAGAACAAGAAGGAGTTCGGCAAGGGCGCCATCGAGGGCGTCGCGGGTCCGGAGTCGGCGGCGTCCGCCTCCGCGGCCGGCACCCTGGTCTCCATGCTGACCCTCGGCCTGCCCACGACGGCCGTCGCCGCCGTGATGCTCGCCGCGTTCCAGCAGTACGGCATCCAGCCCGGACCGCTGCTCTTCGAGCGGGAGCCCGACCTGGTGTGGGGTCTGATCGCCTCGCTCTTCGTCGGCATGGTGCTGCTGCTGGCGCTGAACCTGCCGCTGGCCCCGGTCTGGGCGAAGCTGCTGCGCATCCCGCGCCCCTACCTGTACGCGGGGATCCTCTTCTTCGCCGGGGTCGGTGCGTACGCGGTCGGCGGCGAGGCCCTCGACCTGGTCATCCTGCTGATCATCGGTCTGATCGGCTTCGGGATGCGGCGGTACGGGCTGCCGGTGCTGCCCGCCGTCATCGGAGTGATCCTCGGCCCGGGCGCGGAGCAGCAGTTGCGCCGTGCCCTCCAGATCAGCGACGGCAACGTCAGCGGCCTGTTCAACACGGCCTTCTCGGTCACGGTCTACGTGGTGATCCTGATCCTGCTGGCCTGGCCGCTGATCAAGAAGGTGCTGGTGCGCCGCCGTAACATGTCCGCATGACGATGGATTTGAGATGAACATGAGCACCCGCCTCGCCGTTGTCGACGATGTGCCGCAGGTGAAGAAGGTCACCGACGCGGCGTACCACCACTACATCGATCGCATCGGGGTCGTGCCCGCGCCCATGAAGGCGGACCACGCCGCCGACGTGGCGGCGGGGCGGGTGTTCGTCACGGGGGAGCCCGTGCAGGGCGTGATCGTGCTGATACCCCAGGGCGACCACCTCTTCCTGGAGTCGGTCGCGGTCCACCCCGACGCCCGCGGCACCGGGCTCGGCCGCACCCTGCTGGACCTCGCCGAGAGCCGGGCCCGAGAGCTCGGGTTCACCGAGATCCGGCTCTACACCAACGCCTTGATGTGGGAGAACCAGAACCTGTACGCCCGCTACGGCTACGAGGTCATGGAGCGCCGGGTGGACGGCGCGTACGACCGCATCCACTACCGCAAGGCGCTGTAGCCGGGGTCCGGGCGGACCCGCCCGCCCCGCCGGGCCCCGTTCACTTTCGCCAGCTCGGCGGCGAGCGCGCCCCCGCGGGCCAGGGCCTCCACCTCGTCCAGCGCGCGGACCGCGCGCTCCGCGGCCGACGGGTCCCGCTGAGCCAGACCGCTCGCCGCGAACTCGTCCTCGTCCAGCCGCAGCACCGCGCGACCGTCCGCCGACACCCACAGGTCGAGGTCCAGGTCCTCCACGGTCAGCTCGCCGCCCGCCACCCGGGCCGGCCGGGTGACGTCGCAGTACCAGCCCTTGAGCGTGGCGTCCGCGGTCCGCACCTCCTTGACGGCGTACCACCGGGTGCGCCAGTAGTGCTCGGTGAACACGTCCCCCGGCTCGAACCGGACGAAGCCGAAGTCCCGGACGCCCGCGCCGGCCCACGGAGCCCGGACCACCAGGTGGTCGCCGTCGTCCCGGACCAGCTCCGCCGGGTAAGAGATCTTGGTCCTGCCCGCCTTGGTCAGACGCACCTCTATGTTCATGTGCCGTCCGCCTTCCTTTCCGGCTCCGCCGGCGCGCCCGCGGGGCGCGCGTGATGGACAATCGGTCCGTGACCTTGAAGATCGAAATTGACGCCGCATCGGGCGTCGCCCCCTTCGAACAACTCCGCGCCCAGATCGCGGAGCTGGCCCGCTCCGGCGAGTTGCCGGTCGGATACCGGCTGCCCACGGTGCGGGGATTCGCCCAGGAGCTGGGACTCGCCGCCAACACCGTCGCCAAGGCGTACCGCGCGCTGGAGGCGGACGGGGTGGTGGAGACCCGGGGCCGCAACGGCACCTTCGTCGCCCCTGCGGGTGACGCGGCAGCGCGCGAGTTGGCGCACGCCGCAGCGGCCTTCGCCGAGCGAGCCCAGCGCCTCGGAGCCAGCGCGTCCGCCGCCCGCAGCGCCGTCCAGGACGCGCTGCGGGCCGCGTACGACTCCACCCCCTGAGACCCGTCCCGGAGGGTCTGGAGAGCTAGAGGTACAGGCCGGGCGCAGAGCGCCGGGAGTTCGGCACCCCCGGCGGGGTCGTGCCGCGGCGCAGGGCGTACAGCTCCGCCAGCGTGGAGCCGTCGGCGCCCACGCCCTGGTCGGTGCCGAGCCAGGCGACGGACTCCGCACGCGTCAGCTGACCGACCTCGATCCGGGCGAGGGCCCGCCCCGGCCGCACCACCGCGGGGTGCAGCCGCTCCAGGTCCTCGTTGGTCGTCACCCCCACCAGCACGTTCCGGCCCTGGCCCAGCAGCCCGTCCGTGAGGTTCAGCAGCCGCGACAGCGCCTGGCCCGTGGCGTCCTTGGCCTCCCCGCGGATCAACTCGTCGCAGTCCTCCAGGAGCAGCAGCCGCCAGCGCTCCTTCTTCTCCGCCCCGCCCTCGCCCGCGTCGCCGTCATCGCCGTCGTCGTCCCCGTCCTCGTCGCCGATGGCGAGGTGCATCAGATAGCCGACGTCGTTGAACAGCCGCTCCGGGTCCAGGACGCAGTCCACCTGGCACCAGTCGCGCCACGCCCGCGCCAGCGTGCGCAGGGCGGACGTCTTGCCGGTGCCGGGCGGGCCGTGCAACAGCAGCAGCCGGCCGGCGACGTCGTCCGGGGTGAGCTTCATCAGCCCGTCCATCGCGTCCACCACGGGCGCGGTGTAGTTGCTCCGCACGTCCTGCCAGGAGGCCGCCGAGATCTGCCGGGTGGTACGGCGCGGGCCGCGTCCCGGCACGTGGTACCAGAACCCCATCTTGACCTGCTCCGGTACGTCCTCGGGCTCGTCGTTCGCGTCCTCGACCGCCAGCTTCAGCATCCGCTCGGCCAACTCCGCGGAGGTCGCCGTCACGGTGACGTCCGCGCCCGCGTTCCAGCGGGACACCAGCACGGTGAAGCCCTCGCCCTCGGCGAGCAGCGCGCTGCGGTCGTCGCCGCGCGCCGCCCGCACCACGGTGGCGCCCGGCGGCAACAGACTCACGTCGCGCTTCGCGCGGTCGATGGTGGTCGTGTGGGAGTAGGGCTGGTCACCGGTGGCGAAGCGACCGAGGAAGAGCGCGTCGATGACGTCCGACGGGGAGTCGTTGTCGTCGAGGCCCAGCCGGATCGGCAGGACGTCGTGGAGCCGTGGGGCAGACATGCCGCCCATGATGTGACACGAGCACCGCCCCGTGCGCGCACTTTTTCGAACGGCGGGTCGACCGGCGCGCCGCGCACCCCCTCAGCCCACCGCCTCGCGCAGCAGCGTCAGCCCGCGACGGGTGCGGCGGACCGCCGCGTACCCCTTGGTGAGGGCGCGGTCCTTGGCGAAGGTGCGGGCGATCGCCCGGCCCTCGACGACCCGGACGAACTCCTCGATCCCGGTGCTGCGGCGCACGGTCAGCCGCCGCAGCGCGTACGGCCCCTGCTCCGGACGGGCGAGGGAGTTGCCCACCGCGAACGACTGGGCGAAGCCCGCCGCGCGGACCGCGGTGCGCACCCGGCGGCTGGAGTAGCCGTAGGGGTACGCGAAGGAGCGCGGCGCCGTCCCCAACTCGTCCGCCACCAGATCGCGGCAGCGGACGGTCTCGTACCACAGCTCCTCGTCGTCGAGCTGGTCGAGCTGGGGGTGGCTGTGGGTGTGGCCGCCGACCTCCGTGCCGGCCGCGGCCAACTCCCGCACCTGGTCCCAGTCGAGCATGGTGTCCAGGGCGCCGCCCTCGTCGTGCGCGCCGCGCAGCCAGCCCGTGGAGACGAAGAGGGTGGCGGCGAAGCCGTGCTCGGCGAGCACGGGCAGGGCGTGCCGGTGGACGCCCTCGTAACCGTCGTCGAAGGTGACGAGGACGGGGCGGGTCGGCAGCCGTCGGCTGCCGCCGGAGCGCCAGACCTGCCCGAGCTCGGCCGTGGTGAGCGGGGTGAAGCCGCGTTCGTGCAGCACCTGCATCTGCTCGGCGAAGGCGCCGGGGGAGACGGAGAGCGCATGGGTCTGCCGCGCCGGGGCGTGGGCGACCGCGTGGTACATGAGGACGGGTACGGGCTCGGTCATGTCGTGCCGTTCGCAGAGGTGTTCTCGTCGGTCGGCGCCGCGGGCGCCGCCGCCGGTTCGGCGGGGGCGGTGCGTTCGACGGGGCCCGAGGAGAACGTCACGCCGCCCCGGCGGGCCCGTACGGTGCCGACCGCGTAGCCGCCGGCCGCCGCCGCGACGCCCGCGACGATCGCACCGGCCCTCCCGGCGCCGCCCGGGCGGCGCCGGGCCGCGTCCCGCAGCCCGCGCAGCACGCCCGCCGGCAGCACCCGGGTGGTGTAGCGCCGCTCGGACTCCAGCCCCTTGCCCGCGCCGACGCTCTTGGCCACCAGCGCCTTCGACAGGCCCTCGGCGTACGTCCGGGTGCGGAAGTAGGCGAACTGCTCGCGCACGGTGGGCACCTTGTGGTGGATCACCGCCCGGTCGTCGATCAGGAGCACCGCCTTCGGCAGCGCCTTCGACAGCCGGATGCACAACTCCGTCTCCTCGCACCCGAGCGGGCGCTTGTCGCCGTCGCGCCCGATGCCGGTGGCGAACCCGCCGGCGGCGTCGAACGCGGTGCGTCGGAAGGAGGCGTTGCCGCCGAGCACGTTGCGGACCCGGACCCGGCCCGGGGGCAGCCCCCGGTACGTGCAGCCGACGACCCAGTCGAACTCCTCGGGGAACCAGACGGGTCGGCGGCCCGACGCCCAGGCGGCGTCCGTCCGGCCGCCGACGGCCATGACCGCGGGGTCGTCGTACCCGAGGGAGAAGTAGTGCAGCCAGTCGCGCTCCGCCACCGCGTCGTCGTCGAGGAAGGCGACGAACTCGCCGCGGGCGGCGGCGATGCCGGTGTTGCGGCCGGCGGACAGGCCGCGGGGGCCCGCGTTGGCCAGCACCCGCACTTCACCCGGGCCGCTCGCGGCGTCCTTGGCGTACTCCCGCTCCAGCCGGTCGAGCAGCACCGGGTTGTGGTCGACGACCAGCAGGACTTCCAGGGCCGGCAGCGACTGGGCCCGTACCGAGTCGACGGCGGCGAGCACGTCCTCCCAGCGGTCCTCGGTGTAGGCGCACACCACCACGGAGAAGCGGCGCCCGGCCGCGGGGGAGGGGGCGGGTGCCGGGGCGGTGCCGGTCAAGACGTCTCTCCCCGTGCGACCTTGACGCCGAGGGTGCCCGCGCCGCGTCGGCGGGCGGCGCGGGTCACCCCCCTCTCCTTGAGGATGACCTTGAGGACCCTGATGCCGTCGCGCACCGCGCTGAGGTTGCTGACGCCGTGGATGCGGACGTACTCGTGGCTCGGCACCTCCTGGACCCGCAGCCCGGCCTTGACCACCCGGATGTTCATCAGGGTCTCTATCTCGAAGCCGGTGCAGTCCAGGGTGATCTCGTCCAGGCAGTGCTTCCAGAAGGCGTTGTAGCCGTAGCACAGATCGGTGTACCGGGCGCCGAACTTGGCGTTCACGACGGTGCACAGGGCCCAGTTGCCCAGCTTCCGGATGAAGGTCATGTCGTCGGTGCCGCCGCCGTTGGCGAACCGGGAGCCCTTGGCGAAGTCCGCGCCGGACACCAGCGCGGAGACGTACGAGACGATCTCGCCGCCGTCGGCGGAGCCGTCCGCGTCCACCATCACGATGATGTCGCCGGTGCAGGCCGCGAAGCCGCTGATCAGCGCGTCGCCCTTGCCCTTGCCTGCCTGCTGCACGACCTTGACGTCGGGCCACAGCCGACGGGCGACCTCCACGGTGTCGTCGGTGGAGTTGCCGTCGACGAGGACGACCTCGTGGATCCAGTCGGGCAGGGTCTTGAAGACGTGCGGAAGGTTCTGGGCCTCGTTCATCGCGGGGATCACCACGCTCACCGGCGGTGCGATCGCCAGGTGGGACGAGATCGGCCGGTAGCGCCCCGCGGTGGGGGAGGGCGACGGCTGCGGCCGTCTCTCTCCGCCGTCCGCGCCGTCGCGTTCGACGCCAGCCGTGGCGGGATCGTGCTCCGGAGCGGCCGGGCGCAGGACTGAACTCATGGATCTTCTTTCCCTCTCCACCGGTGGACCGCCCGCCCCCGGGCGATCCGGATGAGTGTCCGGTTTGAAGGGGGTTTCCTTCTCCCCCGGCCGTGCCGGAGCAGCGCTCCGAGCAGGTGGGCGAGTTACAGAACCGGCCGTGCGGAGGTCCGTCGACAGATGCGACGCCCAAGCACGGCACCCCCCTAGGTCGTGTCTTCAAAGTCCCGTCTGCCGGCCCAAGGGGCGGACGACGCTACTTTTGAAGACACTCCCTCCCGCGTCACCCGCTCCAGCCCATCGCGAGGCGTGTGCCCTCCCCTAGAGCCGCTTGGCGATGGTTCGATGCGGGTGGATGTATCACGGTATTGATGTTGGCGACTGTATGACAAGCCCACGAACGCGACCCCGGTTTTTGCATTATTGATACCGATTTGGTGGTCATGCGTTCGATCGTGGGGTAGAGGTGCGCCCGCCCCGACGTCCCCACGTCACCCAAAGGAACATCAGTGCGGTAACCGCCACGATAGCGGTCACCCCGATACCTACCACGGGTACCTCCAGCCATGACAGCACCGCTGCGAACAGGAGATTGACGACCAGTGAACCGCTGGCGGCGGCGCTCGCCCGCACCCACGGCTCCAGTCGGTGCAGCGCCGCGTAGAGGCCGACCGCGGGGCCCAGGAAGAGGAAGAGGAGCACGAAGGGGGCGCGCAGCGGTGAATTCGACCCGGTCAGCGCCAGGGTGACGCCGGTTCCGGCCATGGCGCACGCCGCCCCGGCGAGGAGCGGGGGCAGGTCGCCGGCGAGCCGCCATGCGGGCGCGCGCCGCCGTGCCGACGCGCCGGCGTGACCCATCTCTTTTGTCATGGACACTTCCTATCAGGGGCGTTGCCTGCTACGACAGTTGACGCAGCGATCCTGCTAAAGGAGCTTCCATGAAAACGTCCCCCCTCGCGGCGTTCGCGTCCGCACTCCTCCTCGGCGCCGTCCTCGCTCTCACCGGAGCGTCCCCGGCGCAGGCCGCCCAAGGGGCCGCGGCCATCGACTACGTGGCCCTCGGCGACTCGTACTCGTCCGGCGTCGGCGCCGGCAACTACGACGCGGCCAGCGGCGATTGCAAGCGCAGCAACCGAGCCTTCCCCAAGCTCTGGGCTGCCGCGAACTCACCCTCCTCGTTCGCGTTCACCGCTTGCTCCGGCGCTCGTACGAGTGACGTCACGGCCGGCCAACTCGGCCCGCTCGGCCCCGGCACCGACCTCGTCTCGCTCTCCGTCGGCGGCAACGACGCCGGCTTCGCCGACGTGATGACCACCTGCGTCCTCAACTCCGAAGCCACCTGCATCAACCGTGTCAACGAGGCCAGGGCGTACGTCGACGGCACCCTCCCCGGCCGGTTGGACGGCGTGTACTCGGCGATCCGCGCGAAGGCGCCGGCCGCCCGCGTCGTCGTCCTCGGCTACCCCCGCTTCTACAAGCTCGGCGGCAGCTGCCTCGCCGGGCTGAGCGAGAACGAGCGCTCCGCCATCAACGCCGCGGCCGACCACCTCAACGGCGCCGTCGCCAAGCGCGCCGCCGACCACGGCTACGCCTACGCCGACGTCGTCCCCGCCTTCACCGGCCACGAGATCTGCTCCGGCGCGTCCTGGCTGCACAGCGTGAACTGGCTCAACATCGGCGAGTCGTACCACCCCACCGCCGCCGGGCAGTCCGGCGGCTACCTGCCGTCCTTCGCTGCTAAGGCGTAGCCGCCGAAGAGGTGCCGGCCGACGGTGACGGGCTCGCGCACGTCACCGTGAAGGGCACCCACGCGGAGCGCACCCCGACCGGCTCGCGGACCTCCACCCGGATCCGGTCGCGGTGCGCTTCTTCCGTCCCCTCCGCCCACGTCGACGTCGGCAACGCGTACTCCACCGTCCGCTCCGCGCTGCCGCCGGTGTCGTACGACAGCGTGCGCCAGCGCTCGTCCGAGCCCTCGCCGCCCTCGGTCACCCAGCGGTACTCGACCTCGGCCGGGGTGCGCCCCACGGTGATAGTCGCGCGGAAGGCGGGGGTCCGCGCATCCGGCGGCGGGCAGTCGCCCGAGTAGCTGTCGCGCACGACGGTCACCCGCACGCTCACCGTCTGCGGTGCCACCGTCGGGTCCGACGCGTCGTCGCCGTCGTCGGTGGCGCCGCCGCCGGGAGCGGTGTCCTTCGACGGGGTGGAGGAGGCCGACGCCACGGGCGTCCCCCCGCCCGCGGGAGCGCCGCCGCCGCTCGTGTCGTCGTTCCCGCGGTCCGCCAACAGGGCCCAGGCGAGCCCGCCGACCGCCAGCAACAGCACCGCCAGGCCGACCGCGAGGACGGTTGTCGCCCGCCGCGGTGCGTCCGGCCGTACGACGTCGGTGGTGGCGGGCGGTGTGCCGTTCAGCGGCCCCGCATGCGGCAACGGGGCGGCCGGCACGGTCGGGCCGTGCGGCCCCCAGGGGCCCGGGTCGGCCAGGGGCTCGGTCGGCGCGGTCGCCGCAGGCGACGGGGACGGGGTGGAGGTCGCCGTGGGGGTGCGTCCCGTGCCGCCCGCGCCCACCACCCGCAGCACCCGCTCGGCCTCCCGCGCCGACCACCGCTGCGCCGGGTCCTTGTGCAGCAGCCCGGCGATCACGGGCGCCAGGTCGCCCGCCCGCCGGGGTGGCGGCAACTCCTCGTCCACCACCGCCCGCAGCGTGTTCAGCGGGGTGTCCTGGCGGAACGGGGTCACGCCCTCCACCGCCGCGTACAGCAGCACCCCCAGCGACCACAGGTCCGACTCGGGGCCAGGCGTGCGCCCCACCGCGCGCTCGGGGGCCAGGAATTCCGGCGAGCCGATCAGCTCGCCCGTCATGGTCAGGCCCTGCGTGCCCTCGACGGTGGCGATCCCGAAGTCCGAGAGCACGACCCGGCCGTCCAGTGCGAGCAGGACGTTGCCCGGCTTCACGTCGCGGTGCAGCACGCCCGCCGCGTGGGCCGCGGTGAGCGCCGCCAGCACCTCCGCCCCGACCTGTGCGGCGCGCCGGGGCGTGAAGGGGCCGTCCGCCTCCAGGGCGTCGGCGAGCGACATCCCCCGCACCAGCTCCATCACGATCCAGGGGCGGTCGTCGTCGGTGGCGACGTCGTACACCGTCACCACGTTGCGGTGCGAGATCCGGCCGGCGGCCCGGGCCTCGCGCTCCAGACGGGCGTAGAGGCGGCGCACGTCGTCCCGGGTCAGGCCGACCGGGGCCCGCACCTCCTTGACGGCGACGTCCCTGCCCAGGACCTCGTCCCGGGCGCGCCACACCACGCCCATCCCGCCCTCGCCCAGCCGGGCGAGCAGTCGGTACCGTCCGGCGACCAGTTGGTTCTCGGGCACATGAGCCCCCATTCGCAACAGCACGGCGGCGCGTGGAATGCGGAATCCCGGCGGAAACCACTCCACGCTAGCTCAACTCCGGCTTTCTGCCTCCCCTTTGGGCGCAGTTCCGGTTCGACGGGCGCGGCGCGCACGACCGGCGCGGGTGTGAGTGCGCTCACATCCATCGGGGTAGGAATCCCCCTCGGGGTGCACAAGCGCCCCTGTGGCCTCCGGCGGCTCCTCCGTCCCGGTCCGACAGCGGGCAGGCGGGGGCGCGCACCGGGCGGTCGCTCTCGGTCCGAAGTGTCCAACTCGCCCTGGAATCTCATGCATTGAGCGGCCGGTGATCGCCCTCCGTCAACCCACGTACGGGTGCCGTAACGGCCTTGGCCGGGATACACGTGTGTCACCGGGGGACGATAGGGTTAACCTGCCCGGGCCGGGTGCGTTGTTACGGGTGGGGCCAGAAGGCGGGGAGTGACGGTGGGGAACGAAGGTGGGGAGTAACGTGGAACAGATAACAGTACGGAGCAGGCCGCGCGTGCCTGCCATCACCTGCGGGAGCAAAGCGACCAGTTCGCGACTCGACCGACACCTCTCGGTGCTCGGCGGCCCCGCCGTCCCGCAGCGCGAGACGGTCGAGGCGACCTCGCTGATGCTGGAGCTGACCGCGCGCGACGTGACGCACGACCGTCACCGGAGCAAGAGGGGACGCGTCTCGCTCTTCGCGCCGCTGCGCCGACTGCGC
This sequence comes from Streptomyces sp. NPDC047315, assembly GCF_040643215.1. NCBI lineage: Bacteria > Bacillati > Actinomycetota > Actinomycetes > Kitasatosporales > Streptomycetaceae > Streptomyces > Streptomyces sp. NPDC047315. The sequence goes on from NZ_JBEYTZ010000008.1 coordinate 82,334, forward strand.
CGCACGCTCTTCGGCAACCACCGCTGAGCCGGGCGGCCGTCGGGTCGTACGCGCAATCCGTCCCCGCACACAGCTCGACGCACACAGCTCGACACGTGTCACCGCCTGCGGCGGCCCCGCGCCCGGGCGATCACACCGGTCCGCTCTCCCCGTCCCCGGACACCGCCTGACGGCCACGGCCGTCAGGCGACCACTCCGTCCCGACGCAGCCCGGCCCGCTCGTCGTCGGACACCCCCAGGGACTCCAACACGGCCTCCGTGTGCTCACCCAGCGCCGGCACCGCACCCATCCGCGCCGGCGGGCCGCCCGGCAGCGTGATCGGCGGCAACAGCGCCCGCAGCGGCCCCACCGGCGAGCCGACCTCCCGCCAGCGGCCTCGCGCGTCGAGCTGCGGATGCGCCGCGACGTCCGCCACCGAGTTCAGCCGGGCGCAGGCGAGGCCCGCCTCCTCCAGGGCCGCCACCGCCCCGTCGACCGACAGCTGCCCCAGCGCCTTGGCCACCGCCTCGTCCGTCGCCGCACGGTTCGCCGTCCGGGCCGTGTTCGTCGCGAACCGCGGGTCGTCGGCCAGTTCCGGCCGCCCCAGCACCCGCTCGGCCAGCCGGCGCCACTCCCGGTCGTTCTGCACCGCGAGCAGCACCCGACCGCCGTCGGCGGTGGCGTACGCGTCGTAGGGCGCGATCACGGCGTGCGCCACACCGGTCCGCGCGGGCGGCTCGCCGCCGTGCATCCCGTGGTGCAGCGGATGCCCCATCCACTCCGCCAGCGCTTCCAGCATGGAGACCTCCACCGGGCCGCCGCGCCCGGTGACGCCGCGGCGCACCAGGGCCGCGAGCACCCCGGAGAAGGCGTACATCGCGGCGGCGATGTCGGCCGCCGGCACGCCCGCCTTCACCGGCTGCTCGGCCGTCCCCGTCACCGACACCAGCCCGGCCTCGCACTGCACGAGCATGTCGTACGCCTTCTTGTGCGCGTACGGGCCGCCCGCGCCGTAGCCGGAGATGTCCACCGCCACCAGCCGCGGGTGCGCGGCGCACAGCGCAGCCGCGTCCAGGCCGAGGCGGGCCGCGGCGCCCTGCGCCAGGTTCTGCACGAAGACGTCCGCGTCCGCGACGAGCCGACGCACCAGCTCCAGGCCGCGCGGGTCCTTCAGGTCGACCGCGATGGACTCCTTGCCGCGGTTGCACCACACGAAGTGGGAGGCGAGCCCGCCGGCCGCGGTGTCGAAACCACGGGCGAAGTCACCGCCGTCGGGGCGCTCGACCTTGATCACCCGGGCGCCGAGGTCGGCGAGTTGGCGGGTGGCGAAGGGCGCCGACACCGCCTGTTCGACGGCGACGACCGTGACCCCGTCGAGCGGGAGGGGCTGTGCGGGGGAGTGCGATGGCGTCTGCATGGACGTGTGCCTACCCCCTGGTGCCGGTGGTTGTCACCGGTCGGGCGCCGTGCGCGGCGTCACAACAGGGCGAACTGGCCGTCCGGCCCTTCCTCGCGGTGGTCCAGGACCGAGGCGGGCCGCCGGGACGATGCGGGCGGCGGCAGCACCCCGGGCACCTCCGTGAGCTCGTCGAAGGCCGACGGCGACGACAGCGCAGCACGGCGCGGGGCGAGTTCGCCGAGCAGCGCAAGCACGGTGATCAGCTCCAGCAGGTCCGACGTCCACTCCTGGGGCCAGGACGTGGGCCGGACCGCGGCCAGCGTGCCCGGCTCGGCCTCCGCCGTGCGCAGGGCGAACCAGTGCTCCAGCACCCGCACTCCGCCGACGTGGACGTCCCAGGCTTCCGCGGGGACCGGCGAGATCCGGCCGTCGTCCAGGTGCAGGCCCTGCTCCGTCGGGTCGTAGGCCAGGGCGGTCGGGCGCGGCGGCAGGGCGGCCCGTACGTACGGGCGGCGGCCACCGGGCAGCCGCGGTCGTTCCCCGCTGCGCGCACCCCCGAGTTGGACGTCCAGCAGGCGTCGGCCGATCGCGACGCCGTCGAAGAAGACGTCGGGGTCGACCGGCAGCGGCACCGCGGCGCCGGCGGGGGAGTGCCGGGCCGCTACCAGGATCCAGGCGAGTACGGCGAAGGCGTCCACCTCGCGGCCGTACCGCTCGCCGAGCGCCGGCAGCAGCCCGGGCGCGAGGTTGGGCTCGACGCCGCCGGGCCTGCGGAACAGCGGGCGGATCCGGCCGGGCCGCCCGGCCGGCGCGTGACCGTCCGGCAGATACGGCGAGACCACCACCGCCGGTCCGGCGAGGTCGACGCCGGGGCTGCTCGTGGCGCTGCCGCTGACCGCCGGCGGGCCTTGCTCGACGACGAAGACCTGGTGGTCGTCCGCGACCCGCCACAGCTCGGGGCGGGCCACGTCGATCAGCCTGTGGTCCGGGATGAGCCACTGCCGGTCGAAGGGTCCGTGCGCCACCGGGACGGGCGCGGGGCACCTGCCGCGCTCGGCGGCGAACCGGGTCGTGGCGCCGTGCTGGCCCGGCAGTTGGCCCACGGCGGCGTCCGGGGTGCGGGCCCGGGTGGGGTGGAACAGGGCGGTGCGCTGAGCGCCTTCGGCCCGTACCAGAGCGTCCCAACGGGCGGTCAGCGTCCCCGGGTCCGGGGCCAGCACCCAGGCACGGCCCAACCGCAGCGGGCGCACGCCCCAGGGCATCAGCTCGTCGAGCATCGGCATGCCCCCATCCTCCCCTGCGCCTCTGGACGTATCCGCCGTTTCCCTGCGAGTGCGTTGGTCACTGCGGCCCGGTGGTGGGCTTGTCGCGCAGTTCCTCCCCCTGTGCCCTGGGGGCACGGGGGCACCCCCACCTACGCCCAGAGGGCGTGGGGGCCCCAGCGCCCCAAAAACCTCCCCCTCCCGCCCGCAGATAGGCGACGGGGGAAGCGAATCAGGGGCGCGGGGAACTGCGCGAACAACCACAACGCACCCGCAGAGACAAGTCCGCCCGCGTTGAAACGGCGCTGATTGGGGCACAGGGGACAGGGGGCGGAACTGCGCGACAAGCCACGCACCGGGCCGCAGACGCAAGGGCACAGCTCGCCGCACGGCGAAACCGCACTGCCCCTCAGTCCGCGTCGATCGTGACGGAGAAGGAGAACCGGTCGCCCCGGTACTGGATGCGGGCCACGTCGATGACCCGGCCCGCCGCGTCGTAGGTCACGCCGGTGTAGTGCAGGATCGGGCTGAGCAGCGGCACCTGGAGCAGCTCCGCGGTCTGCGGATCCGCGAGTCGCGCCTCCACCGTGTCCGTGATCCGGCTGATCTTGACGCCGACCGCGTCCCGCAGGACCTTCGTCATCGGCCAGCGCTCCAGGTCGGCCAGGTCCACCTGCGCGGCGACGTCGGGGCGGACCGCGTTCTGCGCCCAGTTGGTGGGCTCGCCGCTGTCGCCGTCCCGGCGCAGCCGGCGGAAGGTGACGACCTCGGCCAGGTCGGGGAAGTGCTCGGCGAGGTCACCGGGCACCGGCTCCGGGCCGTGGCCGAGGACCGTGGTGCGCTCGCCGGACTGCTGCGCCACCACCGCGTCGATCGAGCCCAGCAGCCGCCGGGGGGCGCCCCGCCGCGCCCCGGGCTCGATGAAGGTGCCGCGCCGCCGGTGCCGACTGATCAGCCCCTCCGCCTCCAACTCCTTGAGCGCCTGCCGCATCGTCAGCACGCTCACGCCGTAGTGCGCGGCCAGCTGCTCCTCGGTCGGCAGCCGCAGCGAGGCGTCCGGCGTGCGGCCGAGTATGGAGGCGCGCAGCGACTGCGAGACCTGGTACCACAGCGGCAGCTTGCGGTTGAGGACCAGCGAGTCGGGGGCGAAGGAGGAGGTCACGGGGGCTCCGTATCTCCGTAGGTCAGGACCTGAAATGACGCTCAAGACCCTGCCACACCGCGTCGTACCCCTTCTGCAGATGCCCGGCCTCCGCCGCCCGCGCGGCGGTCATGATCGGCCAGCGGGTCTCGAACATGAAGGCCAGGCCGTCGTCGATCTTCTGCGGCTTCAGCTCGGCGGCGCTGGCCCGCTCGAAGGTCTCCCGGTCGGGGCCGTGCGCGGACATCATGTTGTGCAGCGAGCCGCCGCCGGGGACGAAGCCGCCCTTGCCCGCGGTCTTCGCGTCGTACGCGCCCTCGATCAGGCCCATGTACTCGCTCATGACGTTGCGGTGGAAGTAGGGCGGGCGGAAAGTGTCCTCGCCGACCAGCCAGCGCGGTGCGAAGACGACGAAGTCGACGCCCGCCAGGCCCGGGGTGTCGGTGGGGGAGGTGAGGACGGTGAAGATGGACGGGTCCGGGTGGTCGTACGAGATGCTGCCCATCACGTTGAAGCGGCGCAGGTCGTAGACGTACGGGACGTGGTTGCCGTGCCAGGCGACGACGTCGAGCGGGGAGTGGTCGTACGTCGCGGCCCACAGGTTGCCGCAGTACTTGGTCACCACCTCCACCGGGCCCGTCACGTCCTCGAAGCGGGCGGTGGGGGCGCGGAAGTCGCGGGCGTTCGCCAGGCCGTTGGCGCCGATGGGGCCGAGGTCGGGGAGGCGGAAGGGCGCGCCGTAGTTCTCGCAGACGTAGCCGCGGGCCCGCTCGTCCAGCAGCTCGACGCGGAACCGCACGCCCCGCGGGATCAGGGCGACCTCGCCGGGGCGGGCGGCGAGCGCGCCGAGCTCCGTGACCAGCAGCAGTCCGCCCGACTCGGGGACGATCAGGAGCTCGCCGTCGGCGTTGCCGAAGACGCGGTCGGTCATGGCGGTGTCGGCGTGGTAGAGGTGCACGGCCATGCCGGTGCGGGTGGCCGCGTCGCCGTTGCCGCCGAGGGTCCACAGACCGGCCAGCCAGTCCGTGCCCGGCGCCGGCTCGGGCAGCGGGTCCCAGCGCAGCCGGTTGGGGTCGGGGACGGTCTCCGCGAACGGGGCGCCGCCGAGCGCGCCGGCGTCGATGCGCGCGAGCGGCGGGTGCGCGGCCGACGGGCGGATCCGATAGAGCCAGGAGCGGCGGTTCGCCCCGCGCGGCTCGGTGAAGGCGGAGCCGCTGAGCTGCTCCGCGTAGAGGCCGAGGGGTGCGCGCTGGGGGGAGTTGCGCCCGGTGGGCAGGGCGCCGGGGACCGCTTCGGACGCGTGCTCGTTGCCGAAGCCGGTGGCGTACTCCAATGCGTCGGCCGTCTTCCGCGCCCGCTCGCTCCGCGCCTGCCCCAACCCGCTCATCGTCAGCTCCCGGTGCCGAAGGAATCAATGCCGAAGGAATCAATGTCGAAGACCCAGCAATCCTATGGACAACCGTAGGATTGCGTGCCGGTCCCGTCAACGGCATTCGCGCGGCATGATGGACGGCGTGTCCCACGCACACCTACGCCGTGAGCCCGTCCAACAGCGCTCCGCGCGGCGGCTCGCGCGGATCTTGGACGCCTGTGCGGAACTCCTCGACGAGACCGGGTACGAAGCGCTGTCGACCCGGGCCGTCGCCGCGCGGGCGGGCGTGCCGATCGGGTCCGTGTACCGCTTCTTCGGCAACAAGAGGGCCCTCGCCCACGCCCTGGCGGCGCGCAACCTCGACCGGTACGCGGCCCGGGTCGGCGAGCGGGTGGCCGCGCTGCCGCCGGGGGACTGGCACGGGCTGCTGGACGCGGTCCTCGACGAGTACCTGGCGATGAAGCGCACCGTCCCCGGGTTCTCCCTGGTGGACTTCGGCCACCAGATCCCGGTCGGGGCGCGCCCCTCGGGCGCCAACAGCGCCGTGGCCGACCGGCTCGCCGACCTCGTCGCCGACCACCTGGGGCGCGCCGCGGACGCCGAGCTGCGGTGCGCCGTCCTGGTCGCGGTGGAGGCGGCGGACGCCGTGCTGCAACTGGCCTTCAGGGTCGCGGAGTCGGGGGACGGGGAGATCGTCGCGCAGGCCCGGGTGATGCTGCGGGCGTATCTCTCCGAGGTCCTGGGCAGTCCTTAGGGAATCGTCCGCGCACGGGGCTGCCGGGCGTAAATCCGGCCGATATGTCCACGGCGGTTGGTGCCCGGTGGACCGGTTTTCCCGGAGGCTCTTCGTTGACCTGGGGTTTTGCTCGTATTGCTCACACGTCAACATCTTGTTAACGCCAAATGACGCGACCTAACGTCATCCGGACCGCCGCTCCGGTGGGAGTTCAAGGATGAACGTTAGGTAGCCCCCATGCTGACAATCCTCGGCTTCGCGATGATCGCGACCTTCCTGGTCCTGATCATGACGAAGAAGATGTCGCCCATCGCGGCGCTGGTCCTCATCCCCGCACTCTTCTGCGTCTTCGTCGGGCAGGGCGCGAAGCTGGGGGACTACGTCATCGAAGGCGTCGGCAATCTCGCCCCCACGGCGGCGATGCTGATGTTCGCGATCGTCTACTTCGGCGTGATGATCGACGTGGGTCTCTTCGACCCGATCGTCCGCGGCATCCTGCGGTTCTGCAAGGCGGACCCGATGCGGGTCGTGGTCGGCACAGCGCTGCTGGCCGCGATCGTCTCCCTCGACGGCGACGGCTCCACCACCTTCATGATCACCGTCTCGGCGATGTACCCGCTGTACAAGCGGCTGAAGATGAGCCTGGTCGTGATGACCGGCATCGCGGCCACCGCGAACGGCGTGATGAACACCCTGCCCTGGGGCGGCCCCACCGCCCGTGCGGCGACCGCGCTGAAGCTGGACGCGGCCGACATCTTCGTGCCGATGATCCCGGCGCTGCTGGTCGGACTGCTCTTCGTCTTCATCCTCGCGTACTTCCTGGGCCTGCGGGAGCGCAAGCGGCTCGGCTACCTGTCGCTGGACGAGGCCCTCACCCCGCAGAGCGAGACCGTGCTGGTGAAGGCCGGGGCGAAGGGTGCCGGCAAGGGCGCGACGGGCAAGGGCGCCGGCACCGGCGCTGGCTCTGGCTCCGGCGCCGACCTCGCCAAGGACGACGCCGACGGCGACGCCAAGGACGCGGCGCAGGGCGATGACGACGACCTCGACGGCTTCCAGGGCCTCGACCCCAACCGCGAGACCCTGCGCCCCAAGCTGTACTGGTTCAACGCCGGCCTCACCGTCGCCCTGCTCACCGCGATGATCATGGAGCTGCTGCCGATCCCGGTGCTCTTCCTGCTGGGTGCGGCCCTCGCCCTGACGGTCAACTACCCCAACATGGCCGAGCAGAAGGCCCGCATCGCCGCCCACGCGGAGAACGTCCTCAACGTCTCCGGCATGGTCTTCGCCGCCGCCGTCTTCACCGGAGTCCTCACCGGCACCGGCATGGTCAAGCACATGGCGGACTGGCTCGTCGGCGCCATCCCCGAGGGCATGGGCCCGCACATGGCCATCGTCACCGGTCTGCTGAGCCTGCCGCTGACGTACTTCATGTCGAACGACGGCTTCTACTTCGGCGTCCTGCCCGTCCTCGCCGAGGCGGGCGCCGCCCACGGAGTCTCCCCGCTGGAGATCGCCCGCGCCTCCCTGGTGGGCCAGGCCCTGCACATGTCCAGCCCGCTGGTCCCGGCGGTGTACGTGCTGGTCGGCATGGCTAAGGTCGAGTTCGGCGACCACACCCGCTTCACCGTCAAGTGGGCCGCGCTCACCTCGCTCGTCGTGCTCGCCGCCGGAGTCCTCTTCGGCATCATCTGACCGCCCGGCCGGCGCGGCCGGCCAGGAGCGTCGAGGAGCCCCATGGACCGGGGATGGTTGCTGCGTCTCGTCATCGCCTTCGGCTTCACGCAGGCGGCGGTGTCGATGGCGCGGCCGGCCGTCTCCTACCGGGCCCTCGCGCTCGGCGCCGACGAGCGCGCGATCGGCGTCATCGCCGGGGCGTACGCGCTGCTCCCGCTGTTCGCCGCGGTCCCGCTGGGCCGCCGCACCGACCACGGCCGGTGCACGCCCCTGCTCTACCTCGGCGTCGCCCTGATAGCGGCGGGCTGTGCGCTCAGCGGCTCGGCGGACAGCCTGACCACGCTGGCGGCCTGGAGCGGGGTGATGGGCCTTGGCCACCTGGCGTTCGTCATCGGCGCCCAGTCGATCGTGGCCCGTCGCTCCCTGCCGGACGAGCAGGACCGGGACTTCGGCCACCTCACCGTCGGCGTCTCGCTCGGCCAACTCGTCGGCCCGCTCGCAGCCGGCCTCACCGTCTCCGGGCAGGACGGCGCCATGGGCCGCACCAGCGCCCTCGCCCTGGTCGTCGCCGCGGGCGTCTGCGCGGTCGCCCTCACCTCGATGTGGCGCGTCGAAGCCCGTGCGGCCCGGCGGAGCCGGAAGGCGGTCGGGGCTCCCGAGGAGCCGGCCGCCGTGCCCGTCCGCCACATCCTGCGCACCCGGGGCGTGCCCGCCGGCATCTTCATCAGCCTCGCCGTGCTCTCCGCGGTCGACGTGCTCACCGCCTACCTGCCGGTCATCGGCGAGGAGCGCGGCATCGCCCCCTTCGTCGTCGGCGTGCTGCTGAGCCTGCGCGCCGCGGCCACCATCGCCTGCCGGCTGGTGATGGCCCCGCTGATACGGCTGTTGGGCCGTACGGTCCTGCTGGCCGGCAGCTGTCTGCTGGGGGCCCTGCTCTGCGCCGCCGTCGCCCTCCCGCTGCCGCTGTGGGCGCTGGCCGTGCTGCTGACCGCCCTCGGCTTCTGCCTGGGCGCGGGACAGCCGCTGTCGATGACGACCGTCGTACAAGCCTCGCCCCCGCAGGCGCGCTCCACCGCGCTCGCACTGCGGTTGACGGGCAATCGGCTCGGCCAGGTCGCGGCCCCCGCCGCCGCCGGACTCCTCGCCGGAGCCACCGGACCCACGGCCCCGTTCCTGATGCTCGGAGTGCTGCTGCTCGCGGCCACGGGGCTGAGCGCCCGCAAGCCGAATCCCGCTACGGAGAAGGGAATTCGCAGAGTTTTCAACCAAGTTCCGGGGGGTTTGGCCGAGGCGCGGAAGAAGCGCGACGAACATCCGTCCGACGCATTCCCCGAAAGGGATTAGTGGGCTAGCTTTCTGGCACCCCAGCCACCCCCCCCACATCACGGCGGACCCTTATGACGCGCGCGATCTCGCTTCACCATGTCACCAAGCGCTTCGGACGCGGACGGCACACCGCGGTCGACCGATTCGCCTTCGATATCGAGCCAGGGGAATTCGTGGTCCTCGTCGGCCCGTCCGGTTGCGGAAAATCGACCGTGCTCCGCATGATCGCCGCACTGGAGGAGCTCACCGAAGGGGAATTGCCCTCGACGGCGCCCCGGCCGGCCATCTACCGCCGCGCGAACGCGACATGGCGATGGTGTTCCAGAAATTCGCCCTCTACCCCACCATGACCAACCGGGACATGTCGCTCGGCGACCGGGTCGCCGTCCTACGTGACGGAGCGCTCCAGCAGGTCAGCACCCCGCGCGCGACGTACGCCCTGCCGCGCAACATCTTCGTCGCCGCCTTCATCGGCACGCCCCGCATCAATCTGCTGCGGGCCGTCGTGCACGCGCCGCTCGCCGACTCCCTGTCCGTGGTGCTCGGCGCGCAGCGGCTGCAACTGCCGGAACCGCTGAGCCCCGACCACCAGTTGCTCTGCGTCCACCGGGGCCGGGCGCTGATCGTGGGGCTGCGCGCGGACGCCGCGCGGATCGCGGCGCCCGGGCAGCGGCGCGCCGGCGAGGCCCTGCTGTCGGGGACCGTCGAGTACGTGGAGTACCAGGGCCACGAAGTCCTGGTGCACATGCACACCGGGTCGCGGCCGGCCGTGGTGCCCGAACTCGAAGCGTCCCGCACCCCCGAGCCCGCGCGGGCCGGCGATGCGCCGTCCGCCGCCGGCGTCTTGCGCCGGCTCGGGGAACGGGCCCGGGCCCGCGTCGCGGCCGTCGGGGGCGAGGAGCGGGCGTCCCCGCCGTACGGGCACTACGGGCCCGACGACCCGGAGCTGCCGCCCGTCCCGACCAGCGACCTGTTCGTGCGCACCAGCCCCGACACCTGGCTCAGACCCGGCGCGCAGGTCCCCGTCCTGATCGACCTCGCCCAGCTCTACGTCTTCGACCACCACGGCACCCGAATCTGCCCCCCTCCCGCGACCTCGTGCGCTGCGCGGGAGGCGCCCCCCTCGCGCGCAGGGGGACCCCGCGCCCCTAGGCACCCTCGCCGTTTCCCTGCGGAGTCATTGGCCACTGCTGCCTGGTGGGTGGCTTGTCGCGCAGTTCCGCCCCCTACGCCCGAAGGGCGTGGTGGTACCCCCAGGACGCCCGAGGGGCGTGGTGGTACCCCCAGGACGCCCGAGGGGCGTGGTGGTACCCCCAGCGCCACCTGTTTCGCTGCCCCCGTCACTCGTCTGCGGGCTGGGGCGGAGGTTTTTGGGGCGCGGGGAACTGCGCGAACAACTCACCACCGGGCCTCAGAGACCAATCGACCCGCAGGGAAACGGCGGGTAAGTCCAGTCGGTGACGCCGTCACGCGCGTGGGGCGGGGGCGGCGGGCTCGTAGTGCCACACCGGGGCCAGGAAGTCGTCGTAGCGAGAGGTCCGGTACTCCTCCGGCAGCCGATCGCGGGCGACGACGCACCGCGCGTCCCGGCAGAGCGCCAGCGAGCGGGCGACGGCGAGCAGGACCGTCGGACGGTCGTCGTCCAGGCGTTCGGCCAGCACTGCCACGACGTCGTCGCGCCGTTCGGTGCGCGCCGCCGCCGCGACCTCGTAGCACGCGTGCTGCCTGACCAGCGGGTCGGCGTCCCGGGTCAGCGAGAGGACCACGTCCAGGTGCTCGGTGGGACGGTCGTGGCGGATCAGCCCCCTGGCGACCTCGGCGCGCACCCGGCCCTCGGGGTGGTCGAGGTGCCGCAGCAGCGCGGCGACCGCGCGCGGGTCCTCGTCCTCGGCGAGCGCGTACAGGACCAGGGCGAGGACCTCCGGGTCGTCCTCGTCGTCCGACCAGGGCAGCAGGACGTCAAGCAGCCGCCGAGCCCACGGATTGGGCCCCTTCGACCACAGGAAGTCCCACCCCGTGACGTACGTCATGCGCAGCACGTCCACACCGAAGTACCGCACCAAGGGATCGGGGTGGCCGCGTAGCGCCGCTGCCGCCTCCCAGCCGGCCCCGTCGCGCGTGTCGGCGATCACGGCCGCCGCGGCGCTCCAGGTCAGATGGGAGGTGTCCGCGCACTCCACGGCGCGCCGGAGCAGTTCGTCGAAGGGGGCCGGGACGCCGAACTCGGTCTCCAACTCGGTGAGGACCGCGGTGTGTCCGTCCCGTACGGTCAGGCCCCCGAGGGACACTTCGTCGCAGTCGGTCCACTGGTCCCGCACCCGGCGGCGCTCGACGGGGCCGCTCGCGCCCGTGCGGCGGCGCAGTTCCGCCTCGACGCCGACCTCGTGCCAGTGCCGTGCCAGCGCGAGCAGTTCGGTGCGCTCCTCGTCGGTGAGCCGGGTCGGGTCCCTTCTGACCAGGGCGAGCAGCAGGTCCGGCGATCCGGAGTCGACGGTGCGCACCAGCGCGCCGCGGCCGTCCGCGTCCGGCAGTCGAAGGTCCGCGCCGTGGTCGAAGAGGGCCTCGGCGACCCGGTCCGCGAAGCGGTCGATGGCCAGGTGCAGGACCGTTCGGCCATCGTCGTCGCGCGCGTCGGGGTCGGCGCCGTCCGCGAGCAGCGCGGCTGCGGTCCCGTCGTCGCCGTCCACCACGGCGGCCACCAGCGCGGCGGCGCTCTCCGCGGTGCGCTCGGGTGCGTCGTTCACGTCCGCACGATAGCCGCGTACTCGCTGGTCAGCCCAGTGATTATGGCCCGCAGCCCGGTGTCGAAGGCGCCCTCGTCGACCTGCTGCCGATGCTCCGCCAGCAGGTGCGCCCGGCCCAGGTGCGGATAGTCGGCGGGGTCGTAGGCACTCTCGTCGTCGACGAAGCCGCCGGCGAAGGAGGCGAGCGCGGAACCGGTGATGAAGTAGCGCATCAGGGCGCCGATGCGGGTGGCCTCGGCGGGCGGCCAGCCGGCGCGGACCATCGCGCCGAAGACGGCGTCGGCGATGCGCAGCCCCGCGGGGCGCCGGCCGGGGCCGCGGGCGAAGACCGGGACGATGTTCGGATGGGCCTTGAGGGCGGCGCGGTACGACACCGCCCAGTCGTGCAGCGCGGTGCGCCAGTCGCGTCCGTCGGCTGGGTCGAACATCTCCAGGTCGACCTGGGCGCTCACCGCGTCGGCCACCGCTTCCAGGATGTCGTCCTTGGTGCGGAAGTGGTTGTACAGGGAAGGGCCGCTGACGCCCAACTCGGCGGCGAGCCGGCGGGTGGAGACCGCCTCCAGGCCCTCCGCGTCCACCAGCGCGCTCGCCGCGGCGACGATCCGGTCACGGCTGAGCAGGGGCTTGCGGGGTCGGGCCATGCCGCACATAGTAGGGCTGCCAACAGAAAACTAGCAGTGCTAGTAAAAGAGGGGCCCATGGATCTGGAGCTGAGCGAGGAGCAGTCGGCCGTCCGACAGCTGGCGGAGGACTTCGTACGCCGGGAGGTCACCCCGAACGCCGCCGCCTGGGACCGCGCCGAGAGCGTGGACCGCGGGATCGTGCAACAACTCGGCCGGTTGGGCTTCTTGGGGCTGACCGTCCCCGAGGAGTACGGCGGCTGTGGCGGCGACCACCTCGCGTACTGTCTGGTCACCGAGGAGTTGGGGCGCGGGGACTCCGCCGTGCGCGGCATCGTCTCCGTCTCCCTCGGGCTGGTCGCCAAGACGCTCGCGACCTGGGGCGACGAGACGCAGAAGCGGACGTGGCTGCCGAGGCTCACCGCCGGCGAGGCCCTCGGCTGCTTCGCGCTCACCGAGCCCGGCACCGGCTCCGACGCCGGAAACCTGACCACCCGCGCCGTGCCGGACGGCGGGGACTTCCGGATCACCGGCACCAAGATGTTCATCACCAACGGCACCTGGGCCGACCTCGCCCTGGTCTTCGCCCGCACCAACGACACCCCCGGACACCGGGGACTGTCGGCCTTCCTGGTGCCCGCCGACGCTCCCGGGCTCGACCGCCGCCCGGTGCACGGAAAGCTGGGGCTGCGCGGCCAGGCCACCGCCGAGTTGGTCTTCGACGACGTGCGGGTGCCCGCGTCGGCGATGCTCGGGCCCGAGGGCAAGGGCTTCTCGGTGGCGATGTCCGCCCTGGCCAAGGGGCGGATGTCGGTCGCGGCGGGCTGCGTCGGCATCGCCCAGGCGGCCCTGGACGCCGCCGTCGGTTACGCGCGCGAACGCGAGCAGTTCGGCCGGCCCATCGCCGCGCACCAACTCGTCCAGGAGCTGATCAGCGACATCTCCGTGGACGTCGCGGCGGCCCGGCTGCTGACCTGGCGGGTGGCCGACCTCGTCGACCGCGGCCAGGACTTCGCCACCGCCGCGTCCCAGGCGAAGCTGTACGCCTCCGAAGCGGCGGTCCGGGCGGCCAACAACGCCCTCCAGGTCTACGGTGGCTATGGCTACATCGACGAGTACCCGGTCGGGAAGCTGGTCCGGGACGCCCGGGTGATGACGCTGTACGAAGGCACCAGCCAGATCCAGAAGCTGATCATCGGCCGCGACCTGACCGGGGTCTCCGCGTTCTGAGCCACCCGCACGGGCGCGTACGGGTGGCGTACGGACCCTAAGCGCTTGCTCATCATCAGGGTATGGTGATCCCCCCTGATGCGCCTTAAGGAGAGCCCATGGCAGCGGCGGAGCACGCGACCCGCGAGGGCGAGGACGTGCCGTGGGGCGAGGTCGAGCCCGATGCGGCCAGGAAGCTGCTCGTCGCCGCCGTCGAGGCGTTCGCCGAGCGCGGCTACCACGCCACGACCACCCGGGACATCGCGAGCCGCGCCGGCATGAGCCCCGCCGCGCTCTACATCCACTACAAGACCAAGGAAGAGCTGCTGCACCGCATCAGCCGCATCGGGCACACCCGTGCGCTGGCGGTGCTCTCCGCGGCGGCCGAGCGCGGCGGCACCCCGTCGGAGCAGTTGGCCGAGGCGGTCGGCTCCTTCGTGCGCTGGCACGCCGGGCGCCACGACACCGCCCGGGTGGTGCAGTACGAACTCGACGCGCTCGCCCCCGAGCACCGCACCGAGATCGTGGCCCTGCGGCGGCAGAGCGACGCCGTCGTGCGCGAGATCCTGCGCGCGGGCGTGGAGAGCGGCGAGTTCGACGTGCCGGACGTGCCCGGCACCACGCTCGCCGTGCTCTCGCTCTGCATCGACGTGGCGCGGTGGTTCAACGTGCGGGGGAGCCGTACGCCCGAGGAGGTCGGCGCGCTCTACGCCGACCTCGTGCTGCGGATGGTCTCCGCCGGGCGGTGAGCGCCCGCCGGGCCGCGGCCCGGCAGCGGAGGCGGGGGGCTCAGAAGAAGTAGCGGGAGACGGACTCGGCCACGCACACCGGCTTGGTGCCGCCCTCCCGCTCCACGGTCACCTTCGCCGTCACCTGGACGCCGCCGCCCGCCTCCACCACCTCGGCGAGCGTCACCGAGGCGCGCAGCCGGGAGCCGACCGGCACGGGCGCGGGGAAGCGGACCTTGTTGGTGCCGTAGTTCAGGCCCATCTTCATCCCCTCGACCCGCAGCACCTGCGGTACGAGCACGGGCAGCAGCGACAGCGTCAGATACCCGTGGGCGATGGTCGTCCCGAAGGGGCCGTCCTTCGCCCGCTCCGGGTCCACGTGGATCCACTGGTGGTCGCCGGTCGCCTCCGCGAACAGGTCGATCCGCTGCTGGTCGACCTCCAGCCAGTCGCTGTGCCCCAGCTCCTCGCCGACCGCGGCGCCCAGTTCGTCGGCGGAGGTGAAGATCCTCGGCTCGGCCATGTCCAGCTCCCTGCCTCTCGCGGGCGGTCGTACGCACGGCGGCGCGCGGGGGCGAACGCGTGGGCGTACGGGCAGCCGCCCGCTGTCGTCCGTACCTTCTAAGCGTTTGCTCAGCATGCGTGGGCGGGCGCTCCGCTGTCAACGGACCACCCAGTAGGGTTCGCTGGATGCCCCAGACGCGCGACACCCGCAACGAACTCACCGTCGGCCAGCTCTCGCTCCGCAGCGGCGCGGCCGTCTCCGCCCTGCACTTCTACGAGGCCAAGGGGCTGATCCACAGCCGTAGGACCAGCGGAAACCAGCGCCGCTACAGCCGTGACACGCTGCGCCGGGTGGCCTTCGTGCGTGCCGCGCAGCGCGTCGGGATCCCGCTCGCCACCATCAGGGACGCGCTCGCGGAGCTGCCCGAGGAGCGGACGCCGGACCGGGAGGACTGGGCGCGGCTGTCCCGCGTCTGGCGCCGGGAGCTGGACGAGCGCATCAAGCAGCTCGGCCGGCTCAGGGACACCCTCACCGAGTGCATCGGCTGCGGCTGCCTCTCGTTGGAGACCTGCGCCCTGTCCAACCCGGAGGACGCCTTCGGCCGCCAGCGCCCGGGCTCCCGCCTGATGCCGGGGCCCCTGTGGGGCGAAGGGGGAGAGCGGACCGGCGAAGCCGGTGAGGCCGGCGAGCGCGCGGCGGTGCCGCGGTCGAGCGACGTCTGTACGCCCGACGGCGCTGCGGGCGACGGTACGGAACCCTGCCGCTGAGCCGTCGGTGCGCGCTGCCGGCCGCGGCGCTCAAGCTGGCGGACGGGCCCGCACCCCCGTTGAGCCGGGCCCGTCACCACGCGCCGGGCCATCTGGGCGGCCTTCGCGTGTGCCCAACTCTCCCCATGGCAAACCAGTGGGGCCACCGCATTTTCGTCTGATACGGGGCGACGCTTCGGCGCGATGCCACGGCGGGGCTTGGGCGCGGCGCGGCGCCCGGGTGCGGTCCCGCGCCGCGCTCGCGCCGGCGGGCCCGCTCATGCGACCGAGGCGAGTTCCCTGCGCCCGGCCGCCTTCGCCGCCGTGACCGCCTGCGCATTGAGCACCGGCTGCGGCACCACGATGCCGCAGCCGGTGCACACGGGCCCGGTCCACGGCTCCTGCTCCAGGTCATGCCGCCACACGATGGCCGTCGTCCCGCACACGGGGCAGGCCGCGCCGGGCTCGTCCTCCAGCGCGGCCACCAACCGGCGCAACACCTCGTCCAGGGGCGCGGAGGGGTGTGCGCGAGGGCTGTCGCAGCGCGCGACGCCGTTGCCGCCCCAGGCGTGCCGGTGCCACTCGTCCGCGGCCGACGGGCGGCGCAGCCCGTCGTGCTTCTCGCGCTTGCGGCGGTCGGCGAAGCCCTCCTCGTAGCCGAGCCAGACCGTACGGGCCCGCTCCAACTCGTCGAGCGCGGCCACCAGCCGCGCCGGATCGGGGGCCCGGTCCTCGGGTTCGATGCCGTGCCTGGCACACAGGTGGTCCCACGTCGCCCGGTGTCCGTACGGGGCGAAACGCTCCAGGCACTTGCGCAGTGAGTAGCGCCGTAGCGCCAGGTCACACCGCGGGTCACGCACCTGTCTCGCGAGACTGCGGAAACCGGCCATCGTCACTGCCACCTCCGTCGCTGTACTTCGGCGTCGAGGAATGGACGTACGAGTGCCCGATCCGGCTCCATCGGAAATCCGATGGGGGCCATCAGGCAAACGCCCACGGCAGGCTGCGGCCGGTCGTTGTCCGGGCGTCTCCTAGGGCCTGTCTTGCGGATCTTGCTGGGCTCGCGTGCCCTGGCACCGCTCCCCCTGGGCCTTCGGCCCGGGAGGTGCCCCCACTCCGCGTTGTCGTCGGTCGCCGACACTCCGCGTCGACTCTCTCCTCCGCCTTGAGATCCACGGCACCAGACCTCGCTCCCTGATCCAGCCTGATCCGCAAGACAGGCCCTAAATCTCTTGGGTCCCTTCGCTCTCCTCATGCCTCGCGTCTGCCCCGAGCGGCCGGCTCTGAACGGGCTTTCCGTCCATCTCCACGTCTTTGACGGAATCGCCACCGCCGCACCGGGACGCACCCCGTCGCCACCGCCCCGGCTTCGTGGCGATTCGGCAAAGGTGACGGTTGTTCACCTTACTCCGCCGGCTTACCCGCAGTAACCTCCGCCGCACACCGGCCCCACCGAGGAGTACCGCCATGCGACGACGCATCGGAACCACCGGACGACACCCCACCAGAGCCCGGCGCGCACGACGGTCCGCCGTCGGGACCGCCGCCGCGGTGCTGGCGCTCGCCGCCTCGCTGCTGACCCCCGTGCCGCAGGCCCTCGCCGCGCCCGAACCCGCGCCGCCCGCCGCCCGCGCCGCGGCCGACGGAGACCTGTGCGCCGGCCAGTGCTCCGACGTCCTGCCGCCGGGCCAGAACGGCAACGCCACCCTCGCCGAGATCCTCGCCCACCGGGTCTTCGGCACCCGCCCCGGCCACAGCTCCGACCAACTCGCCCGCTACGACTCGCTGGTCGGCGGCTACGGCGGCATCACCGACGCCAAGGTCAACGACTTCTTCAACGACGCCTCCTTCGGCGTCCCTGCGGACCAGGTCGAGTCCGTCGCCTCCCCGCGGCCCGACGTCACCATCACCCGCGACAAGAAGACCGGCGTCCCCCACATCAAGGGCACCACCCGCTACGGCACCGAGTTCGGCGCCGGCTACGCCGCCGGCCAGGACCGGCTGTGGATGATGGACCTCTTCCGCAACATCGGCCGCGGCTCCCTGACCCCCTTCGCCGGCGGCGCCCTCGCCAACCAGGGCCTGGAACAGCAGTTCTGGCCCCAGGCCCCGTACACCGAAGCCGACTACCAGGCCCAGGTCGACCGCATCCGCACCACCGAGGGCCCGCGCGGCGAGCAGGCCATGGCCGACGCCCAGGCGTACGTCGACGGCATCAACGCGTACCGCGTGCAGTCCAAGAACGGCCGGTACTTCCCCGGAGAGTACGTGCTCACCGGACACGTCGACTCCATCACCAACGCCGGGGAGATCAAGCCCTTCACCCTCACCGACCTGATCGCCATCGCCTCCGTCGTCGGCGGCCAGTTCGGCGGCGGGGGCGGCGGCGAGGTGCAGGCCGCGCTCTCGCTGCTCGCCGCGCAGGAGAAGTACGGCCTGGCCGAAGGCACCCGGATCTGGGAGACCTGGCGCCAGCGCGAGGACTCCGAGGCGCAACTCACCGTCCACGACGGCACCAGCTTCCCGTACGCGCAAAAGCCCGCGAACCCGCGCGGCACCGCGCTGCCCGACCCCGGCTCCGTCGTCCCGGAGCAACTGGTGCACGACCGCACCGGCTCGGCGCTCACCCGCGGCCCGCGCGCCGCCGCCAAAGACCCGGTCCGCGCCCCGAAGGCCCTGCGCCCCGCCCAAGGGATGTTCGACGACGGCGTCCTGCCGGCCGGCAGCCTGGATGCGAGGAAGGGCATGTCCAACGCCCTGCTCGTGTCCGGCGCGCACACCGCGAGCGGCAGCCCCGTCGCCGTCTTCGGCCCCCAGACCGGCTACTTCGCCCCCCAGTTGATGATGCTCCAGGAGCTCCAGGGGCCGGGCATCTCCGCCCGCGGCGTCGCCTTCGCCGGCGTCGGGATGTACGTGCAGATGGGCCGCGGCAAGGACTACGCCTGGTCGGCCACCTCCGCCCTCCAGGACATCACCGACGTGTACGCCGTGGAACTGTGCGCACCCGGCGGCGGCACCCCCGGCAAGGACGCCGACCACTACCTGTTCCGGGGCACCTGCACCCCGATGGAGAAGCTGGAGCGCCGCAACGCCTGGCGGCCCTCCGTCGCCGACTCCACCGCAGCCGGCTCCTACCGGATGCAGGTCTGGCGCACCAAGTACGGCCTGGTCACCCATCGCGCCACCGTCGGCGGCAAGCCCGTCGCCTACACCTCGCTGCGCACCACCTACCGCCACGAGGCGGACTCCATCATCGGCTTCCAACTGCTGAACGACCCCTCCTACGTCACCGACGCCCGCTCCTTCCAGCGGGCCGCGGCCGAGATCGGCTACGCCTTCAACTGGTTCTACGCCGACTCCCGCACCGCCGCCTACTTCAACAGCGGCGACAACCCGGTGCGGGCGCCCGACGTCGACCCGGCGCTGCCCGTCACCGCCGACCGGGCCAACGAGTGGCGGGACTTCGACCCGACGGCCAACACCGCCGCGTACACGCCCTTCGCCGAGCACCCCCAGTCCGTCGGCCAGGACTACTACGTCTCGTGGAACAACAAGCAGGCCAAGGACTTCGGCGCCGCGGCCTTCGGGTTCGGTTCGGTCCACCGCGGCGACCTGCTCGACGACCGGGTCGCCCGACTGGTGGCGACGGGCGGGGTCACCCGCGCCTCGCTCACCCGGGCGATGGCCGAAGCCGCCGTCACCGACCTGCGCGGGGAACAGTTGCTGCCGGTGCTGCTGGCCGTACTGCGCTCCCAGCCGGTGACCGACCCCCAACTGAACGCCGTAGTCCAACAGTTGGACGCCTGGCGTGTCGCCGGCGCCCAGCGCAAGGAGTCGGCGCCAGGCTCGCGCAGCTATCCGCACGCCGACGCGATCCGCGTCCTGGACGCCTGGTGGCCGCGGCTGGTCCAAGGCGTCTTCGAACCCGGGCTCGGCACCCCGCTGTACCGGGCCCTGACCGCGAACCTCGCCGTCGACGAGTCCCCCGGCGCCACCCACGGCCCGACCGGTGCCCACGGCGGCTCCGCCTTCCAGTACGGCTGGTGGGGATATGTCGACAAGGATCTGCGCCGGGTGCTCGGCCGTCCGGTCTCCTCGCCGCTCGGGGCCCAGTACTGCGGCAACGGAGCCCTCTCCGCCTGCCGCGACGCGCTCCTGACCACCCTCAAGCAGGCCGCCGCCCTGACCCCGGCGCAGGTCTACCCCGGGGACGCCAGCTGCGCCGCGGGCGACCAGTGGTGCGCCGACGCCATCGTGCACCGGCCGATGGGCGGCATCACCCATCCGACGGTCCACTGGCAGAACCGGCCGACGTACCAACAGGTCGTCGAGTTCCCCGCACACCGCTGACAAGGCTCCGGCACGGCGGGGATCAGTCCCCGAGGCGGCCCGCCTCCACCACCAACTGCGCCAACTCCGGATGGCAGATGTCGTTGTGCGCACCGGACGGCGGGCCGCCGCGGTGCACCACGGAGGAGACGTCCACGCTGACGCAGCCCGCCCGCGGCAGACCGCTGGCCAGCGCGTCGGCCAAGGTCAGCCGGGGCGCGTGCGGCGCCGCCCGGAAGCCGTCGTGCCCCACCGCCCACCACCGCGGGCCCGGATCAGGGAAGGGGATCGGGGCGGCGCCGGGCGCACCGTCGAGGTGGTGGGCGCTGCGGTCGTCGCGGGCGAGCCCGGAGGCGAGCGGATAGAAGGTGCCGAGTGCGGTGTCGTGGTGGGAGTGGCAGGCCACCACCGGTCCGTCGACCCGCTGCTCCATCGAGCGCAGGGCGCCCGAGCGGCCGGCCGCGTGCGGCAGCGCGTGGGCGAACGCGTAGTGCGAGAAAGCGCCCTGGAGCAGGGTCACCGACTTCACCGTGCGCACCCCGTCGGGCAGCCCGCGCAGGGCGAAGGCGACCAGGCGCGCGCCCTGGCTGTGGCCGACCAGATGGATCCGCAGCGCCGGGCGCGAGCGGGCGAGTTGGGCGACGAGCGGTCCGAGCCCGAGCTCTCCGACCGTGCCCGCCCGGCGCTTCATCGCGTAGTACGTGCTCTGCCGCAGCAGTTCCTTCGCGCCCCGCCACAGCCCGTCCCACCCGTCGGGCGGGTCGAAGCCGAAGGTGGGGACCGGCCCGGTCCGTGCGCCGTCGTCGACCTTCGCCAGCGCGTGCGCGAGCCGCCGGGAGAAGGCCAGCGGGTCCTCGAACAGCACCGCGGGCGGGCCCTGTTCGTCACCGGGCAGGTCGTCCGTGAAGCAGGACGTCTCCAGCCCGCCCGCGGGCGCCTCGGCGAGCCGGCGGGCCAGCCGCCCGAACTCCGCCACCGCGGACGCCGAAGCCGGCCGCTCGTCGAGCAGCGCGGCGAGCCGGGCGACCGTGCCCGTGTGCCCGGGGAAGAGCCCGGCGAGCGCCTGCCGGCTGGCCGCGTCCAGACCGGTCGACGGCGCGACGGGCAGCGCGGCGCCCGGCAGTTGCGGCAGCGGCTCGTCACCGAACCTCATCGACGGCCAGACCACCCCCGCGTACCCGAGCCGCACCCCCGGGCCGACCAGTTCGGGGAAGTACGCGAAGAATGTGGCGTACAGCCGCTCGGCGACCGCGGGGGAGGTGTTCCAGCCATGCGCGAACAGCACCACGTCGGTCGCCTCCACCCCCAACAGCCGGTCCCGCTGCTCCGGATCGACGTCTCCGTCCTTGTCGAAGGTGATGTCCTGATAAGGCCCCACGTCCGTCCACACCACGAGCGCCCCTCCCCAGCCGAATCCGCTAGCAGCATCCTGCGCAAGGAGGGGGCCGGCCATACCTCGGACGTGATCGATCAGATCAGGTCGGCCGCCGTGATGCGGGGGAGGTGGGCCAGTACGTCGTACGCCCCGAGCAGTCGCGTTCGATCCGCCTCGACGGGCCAGCCGGTGCCGATGCTGCGGGTGGGGCGGGCGCGGTCCGCCCACGCGCGGGCCGCGGCGGGCGCCGTACGGAGATCGAGGTAGTAGTCCCGGCGCGCCACCCGCTCCAGGACCTCCTCGTTGCTGCCGGGGCCGGCCGGGTCCACGGTGAACTCGCGTATCGGTTCCGCCGGGTCGGTCAGGTCGGACGCGTTGAACGAGCCCCGGCCGAAGGTGAACCCCACGTTCACGTATCCGCGCCCCAGCGCGTCCCGGATGAAGGCGCCCTGCATCTTGGGGTACTGATTCGGCTGTGGTGACGCGTACCCCACGTGCCCGTTGTGCGCCGACAGCACCACCTTCTGCCCCGTCTGCCGATGCCACCACACGGTGTTCTCGGCCATGATCCGGTCCCGGTGCAACATCGACCCCCGGACGCCTTCCGGGGTGTCGAAGTCATATGTGTACAAGGCGCCGACCTGGGCAATCACCCGGGCGTGCCGGACCGCCCAGGCGCGCTCGGCGGCATCGGCCCCGGGCGCGGGCCGCGCGCCCTCCAACAGCGCCAGCGCCTCGTGCACATCGGCGGACCTGGCCCGCCTTTCGGCCAACGGCATGGCCATGTACGCCTTCATCGACGCGTCCACCGACCCCGAGGGCCGCGAGGCCGCGTACAACTCCCGCACGCGCGGCGCCAACGCGGGGTGGTGCTCGGAGACGTACCCGCTCACCCGGTCGAAGAGCTCGGGGCCCGCGTACCCGATGTCGTTGCCGGTGAAGTGCACGGGGTCCTTCGGATGCCGGACGTTGTACTGCCGCATCCAGCGCAGCAGGTCCTCGTACTCCCGGGTGTGCCACATCCGGTACGAGTTCTGGAACTCCTCGCGCATGATGCGCCGCAGGTCGCCCCGGCCGTGCACCACGTACGCGTCGAGCCGCAGCCCCGCGCTCCAGTTCGCCTCCAGGGAGAAGGCCCGGAAGCCCTGCTCCTCCACCAGGTGGCGCAGGACCCGGTGCTTCGTGCGGAAGAACTCGGCGGAGCTGTGGGTCGCCTCGCCCACGCCGACGATCCGCGCCGAGCCGACCATCCGCGCGAGCGGACGCAGATCGCTCAGCGGATGCGCGGCCTGCCGCAGCGCGGCCACCGTGCGATCCGGCGCCGCCCTGCGCGCGGGGGAGGGGGCCGCGGCCGATGCGGTCCCCGTCGCCGTGGTCGCCAACAGCCCCCCGAGCGCGAGCGCGGTGAACCCCCGCCGCGGCACGTGCAGCCGCTGGCGGGGGCGGGGAAGCGGTCCGGTACGTGGTGTCAGATCCATGATCCAAGGATCGGGACCGGCCGCGGCCCCCACCAGACGGCTGTCCCCCGACTCCCAGGTGGAGCCACCCCCCGGACCCGGGTCGGGATCAGTACCGCAGGTACCTCTTGCGCACCGCGCGGAACGCGGCCAACTCCCGTTGCCAGGCGCCCACGACCTCGTCCGTGTCCGCCCCCGCGTCCACCATCGTGCGGACCGTCGTCGAGCCCGTGAGCTTGTCGATCCAGGTCGGATTGGAGGTGAGCCAGGAGAACTCGCGCCAGGCGCGCCGGGCCGTCACCAGCAGCCCGACGCCGGTGCGGACCGGGTCGAAGGACGTCCGGTCGTGGACGTGGATCTGCACCCCGCCGACCGTCTTGCCCTGGTGCTTGCTGAACGTCGGGGTGAAGTACGCCTCCCGGAACCGCACCCCGGGCAGCCCCAGCCCGTTCGCCGCCTCGGCCCACCGCCAGTCCACGCCCGGCGCCCCCAGCAGTTCGAAGGGCCGGGTCGTGCCCCGCCCCTCCGACGCCTGCGTCCCCTCGAAGAGGCAGGTGCCCGCGTACACCAGTGCCGTCTCCGGCGTCGGCATGTTGGGGCTCGGCGGCACCCACGGCAGACCGCCGGCGTCGAAGAAGTCGGACCGCCGCCACCCCGACATCCGCACCGTCTCCAACTCCACCGGACGGTCGGCCAGGAACTCGCCGTTGAAGAGGAGCGCGAGTTCGGCGACCGTCATCCCGTGCACCTGGGAGATGGGGCGGCGCCCCACGAAGGAGGCGAACCGCGGGTCCAGCACGGGCCCCAGCGCCGCCCGGCCCGTGATCGGATTCGGCCGGTCCAGCACGACGAACCGCTTCCCCGCGAGCGCCGCGGACTCCATGCAGTCGTAGAGCGTCCAGATGTACGTGTAGAAGCGTGCGCCCGCGTCCTGGATGTCGAAGACGACCGTGTCCACGCCGGACGCGGTGAACACGTCCGCCAGCGGCTGCCCGGACTTCTGGTACGTGTCGTACACGGGCAGTCCGGTCGCCGGATCGTCATAGCGGCCCTCGGAACCGCCCGCCTGCGCGGTGCCGCGGAAACCGTGCTCCGGGCCGAAGACCGCGGTGAGGTCCACCCGGTCGTCGCCGTGCATCACGTCCACGATGTGCCGTACGTCCGGGGTGACCCCGGTCGGGTTGGTGACCACGCCGACGCGCTGGCCGGCCAGTTGGGCGTAGCCGCCGGCCGCGAGCCGGTCGAAGCCGGTGCGCAGCCGGCGCCCGCCGCGCCCGGCCTTCTCGTCGTCCGTGTCCGCGTGCGCGGCCGGTCCGGCGGCGACGAGCGCGCCGGCCGCGCCGCCCGCGGCCAACAGGTTCCGCCTCGACAGGTGCGACGGTCTCATACGACTCCTTCGGTCCGGTGCGCGTTCCGTCAAGGTCACGCACGCTAATGCCCACGGCCCGCCGGGGATAGGGATCGATCACCGGCCGCCCCCTTCCGTGGTACATACCGACCGTTTAGTATGTCCCCGCTCGGTGAACGGACGTCAGATCGAACACGGAGAAGGGCGGTTCCCATGAGCCAGTTGCGCGGTGCGGCCGTCGTGGTCACGGGCGCGGGCGGAGGCATCGGCGCCGCGCTCGCCCGCCGCTTCGCGGCGGAGGGCGCCCGACTGGTCGTCAACGACGCCGACGCCGACAAGGCCCGGGCCGTCGCCGCCGAACTGGACGCGACCGCCCTGCCCGGCGACGCCTCGACGATCGTCGCCGCCGCGCGCGACGCCCTCGGCGGCACCGTCGACGTCTACTGCGCGAACGCCGGGATCGCCGCCGCCGGCGACCCCTTCACCGAGGACGAGGACGTCTGGTCCACGGCCTGGGACGTCAACCTGATGGCCCACGTACGGGCCGTGCGCACCCTGCTGCCCGACTGGCTGGAGCGCGGCGAGGGCCGCTTCGTCTCCACCGTCTCCGCCGCCGGACTCCTCGCCATGCTCGGCGCGGCTCCGTACACCGTCTCCAAGCACGCCGCGTACTCCTTCGCCGAATGGCTCTCCCTCACCTACCGCCACCGGGGCGTCAAGGTGCACGCCATCTGTCCGCAGGGCGTGCGGACGAACATGCTGACCGAAGCCGGGGAGTTGGGCCAGATGGTCCTCGCGCCGTCCGCCATCGAGCCGGAGGCCGTCGCGGACGCCCTCATGGCCGCCATCACGGCCGACCGCTTCCTGGTCCTGCCGCACCCGGAGGTGGCCGGGTACTACCGGGCCAGGGCAACGGACCCGGATGCCTGGCTCGACGGCATGAACGGCGTCCAGCAAGTCTGGGAGAAGCGGTCCGCCGGCCCCGTGTGACCGCGCCCGGCCGCCGGCCGCCGCCGCGCACCGGCGGCAGTCCGCCCCGACGGACAATGGGAAGATCGTCCCGCGGGCTCCGGGCCGGGGCCGCGCAGCATCCGAGGCGCGGGCACCGGCAGGTGTCGATGGAGAGAGGTGGGTGGCAGATGGCCAGGACGACGGACGGGGAGGAGCCCCCCGTGCCGCAGAAGCTGCTGGCCGCCGCCACCCGGCTCTTCGCCGAGCAGGGGTACGACCGCACGTCCGTGCAGGAGATCGTGGAGGCGGCGGGCGTCACCAAGGGGGCCCTGTACCACTACTTCGGCTCCAAGGAAGACCTGCTCCAGGAGGTCTACGGGCGGATGCTCCGCCTCCAGCAGCAGCGCCTGGACGCCTTTGCTGACGCCGAGGAGCCGGTGCAGGCGCGGCTGCGGGCCGCCGCCGCCGACGTCGTCGTCACCACCATCGACAACCTCGCCGACGCCCACATCTTCTTCCGCTCCATGCACCACCTCTCGCCCGAGAAGCACCAGCAGGTGCGCGCCGAGCGCCGGCACTACCACGAGCGCTTCCGCGCGCTGGTGGAGGAGGGTCAGCGCACCGGGGTCTTCTCCACGGCGACCCCCGCGGACCTGGTGGTGGACTACCACTTCGGGTCGGTGCACCACCTGTCGACCTGGTACCGCCCCGCGGGTGAGCTGACCAAGCAGCAGGTCGCGGACCACCTGGCGGATCTGCTGATGCGCGCGCTGCGCCCCTGAGGGCGCGTCCTCACGCCGTCGGCCCGGCGCCCGGCGCGGGCGCGGGCCCGGGGAGCAGTCCCCGCAGCAGGGTCCCCGCCAGGCCGACGGCGAACTCCTCCACCGGCTGGGGCGGCGGCATGCCCTCCGCCGCGTCGTAGACGAAGGCGCGCTGCGAACAGGCGCCGAGCAGGAGGGCGGCTGCCGCGTCCGGGTCTGCGTCGGGCCGCAGGGCGCCGCGGTCGCGCTCGGCGCGCAGATAGCCCGCGAGGGCGACCAGCGGGACGTGGGGGCCCTGGCCCAGCTCCCGCACGCCCTCGAAGTGCCGCTTCCTGAGCGCGGGTTCGGCGAAGAGCGAGGCCGTGATGGGCAGGCTCTGCTCGTAGAAGCGGACGGCGTGCTCGGCCACGCGGATCAGGTTGTACTCCACCCCGAGGTCGCCGGGGTCCCGACGGAGCTCCTCCAACAGCGGGTTGAGCCGGGGCAGCCGGTCCTTGAGGACCCTTACGTAGATCTCTTCCTTGCTGCGGTAGTGCTTGTAGAGCGCCGCTTCGGAGCAGCCGGCCTCGCGGGCGATCTCCTTGGTGGTGGTGCGGGCCAGACCGACCGAGCGCAGCAGGTGTTCCGCGGCGTCGACGATCCGTTCGCGCGTGGGGCGCGTTGACTTCGGAGCGGACATTCGCTCATCCTAAAGGTGAGTGAGCACTTACCCACCATCGGAGGTACGACGTGCGGTACACGGTCTTCGGGGCCACGGGCGGCACCGGCCGGCAGCTCGTGCGCCAGGCGCTGGACGCGGGCCACGAGGTCACGGCGGTCGTGCGGAACCCGGACCGGCTGCCCGAGCGGGAGCACGAACGGCTGCAGGTGGCGGTCGTCGCCGACGTGACCGACGCGGCGGCGCTGCGCCCGGTGGTTGCGGGCCGCGACGCGGTGCTCTCCGCCCTCGGCGCGCCCAACAACAAGGCCGCGGGGATCGCCTCCGCGGGCGCCCGGGCGATCCTTCAGGCGCTCGACGCCGAGGGCGTGCGGCGCTACGTCGCGGTGAGCGCCGCCCCCGTCGGACCGCTGCCCGACGGCGAGGGGCTGCTGTACCGAGCCGTGGTGTGGCCGCTGGTGGGCCGGGTGTTCAAGGACGTGTACGCGGACCTGCGGGTGATGGAGGGCGAGATCCGGGCCAGCGCCACGGACTGGACGCTGGTGCGTCCGCCCCGGCTGACGGACGGCCCGCGCACGGGCGCGTACCGTACGACGCTCGGCGGCGCCGTGCCCCGCGGCCACGAGGTGAGCCGGGCGGACCTGGCCCACGCGGTCCTCTCCGCGGTCGACGCCCCGGACACCGTGAAGCAGGTCCTCGGCGTCGCGAACTGACCGGCCACGCATCCGGCCCCGCGCGGCCCTGCGGCAGCCTTCGCTCGGCAGGCGCGCTTGCGCCGTGGCGCGTGTGCGGTCATGGCGTCTGCGACCCGTCTGTGGCTGTTCGCGCAGTTCCTCCCCCTGTGCCCTGCGGGCACGGGGGGACCCCCATCTCGGCCCCAGAGGGCCTGGGGGACCCCCAGCGCCCCTACTCGCTTCCCCCGTCATTCGCCTGCGGGCTGGGGGCGGAGGTATTGAGGGGCGCGGGGAACTGCGCGAGAAACCACTTACCGAGCCGCAGACGGAGGGGGTTTCAGGGGCGCGAGGAACTGCGCGACAAGCCCACCACCGGGCCGCGGGGACCGACGCTCCCGCAGCCCGCAGCCCGCAGCCCGCCCCGCGGGCGGACGGCGCCCCGGCCACCGCCTACGAGTACCGCCGCAGCTCGCGGCGAGCCAGCGAGCGCTGGTGCACCTCGTCCGGGCCGTCAGCCAACCGCAGGGTGCGCGCCGCCGCCCACAGCTCCGCCAGCGGGAAGTCCTGGCTCACCCCGCCCGCGCCGTGGATCTGCACCGCCCGGTCCAGCACGTCGACCACCGCCCGCGGCGTCGCGATCTTGATCGCCTGGATCTCGGTGTGCGCCCCGCGGTTGCCGACGGTGTCCATGAGCCACGCGGTCTTCAGCACCAGCAGCCGCAACTGCTCGACCGTCACCCGCGCGTCGGCGATCCACTCCTGCACCACGCCCTGCGCGGCGATCGGCTTCCCGAAGGCGCTGCGGGAGGCCGCCCGCCGGCACATCAGCTCGATCGCCCGCTCGGCCATCCCGATCAGCCGCATGCAGTGGTGGATCCGACCGGGCCCCAGCCGCGCCTGCGCGATGGCGAAGCCGCCGCCCTCCTCGCCGACCAGGTTCGCCACCGGCACCCGCACGTCGTCGAAGACGACCTCGGCGTGCCCGCCGTGCGCGTGGTCCTCGTACCCGTACACCCGCATCGCACGCACCACGCGCACCCCCGGGGTGTCCCTGGGCACCAGCACCATCGACTGCTGCCGCCGTACGTCGGCGCCGTCCGGGTCGGTCTTGCCCATGACGATGAAGACCTTGCAGTCCGGGTTCATCGCGCCGGAGATGTACCACTTGCGGCCGTTGATGACGTACTCGTCGCCGCTCCGCTCGATGCGGGTGCGCACGTTCGTCGCGTCCGACGACGCCACCTCCGGCTCGGTCATCGCGAACGCGGACCGGATCTCGCCCGCGAGCAGCGGTGCCAGCCACTGCTTGCGCTGCGCCGGATCGCCGAACTGCGCCAGCACCTCCATGTTCCCGGTGTCCGGCGCCGCACAGTTCAGCGCCGTGGGCGCCAGGTGCGGGCTGCGCCCGGTCAGCTCCGCCAGCGGCGCGTACTGGAGGTTGGTCAGCCCCGCGCCCAACTCGGCGTCCGGCAGGAAGAGGTTCCACAGCCCCTGCCGACGGGCCTCGGCCTTCAGCTCCTCGACGACCGGCGGCGTCAGCCACGGCGAGGCGAGCGCGGCGCGCTGCTCTTCGGCGATCGGTTCGGCGGGGTGCACGTGCTCGGTCATGAAGGCGAGGAGGCGCTCCCGCAGCTCCTCGGTGCGCGCGTCGAAAGCGAAGTCCACGGCTCGTCAGCCTTCCTGGAGGGTGGTCAGTCCGTGTGCGATGAAGAGCGGCACCAACTCGCCGATCCGGTCGAAGCCCGCGCCGACCGTCCGGCCGAGGGTGTAGCGGTAGTGGATGCCCTCCAGGATCACGGCGAGCTTGAACCAGGCGAACGCCGTGTACCAGGAGACGCCCGAGACGTCGCGGCCCGAGCGCTGCGCGTAGCGCGCCACGATCTCGTCGACCGAGGGGTGGCCGGGCGCGCCCGCGGTGGTGCTGATCGGGACGTCCAGGGCCGGGAGTTCCCTGCTGTACATCGCCAGCAGCCCGAGGTCGGTGAGGGGGTCGCCGAGCGTGGACATCTCCCAGTCCAGCACCGCCCGGATCCGGTCGTCGGGTCCGACGAGGACGTTGTCGAGGCGGTAGTCGCCGTGCACCACGGCGGGTGCGGGGGAGCGCGGCAGCGCGCGGCCGAGCCCGGCGTGCAACTCGTCGATGCCCGCCAGGTCCCGGCTGCGGGAGGCGGCGAGCTGCTTGCCCCACCTTCGCAACTGGCGGTCCAGGAAGCCGTCGGGGCGGCCGAAGTCGTCCAGCCCGACGGCCGCCGGGTCCACCGCGTGCAGCTCCACCAACGTGTCGACCAGACCGAACACGGTGGCGCGGGTGCGTTCGGGGCCGAGCGCGGCCAGTTCGTCGGCGGTGCGGTACGGGGTGCCGGGCACGTACTCCATCACGTAGAACGGCGCCCCGACGACGGACTCGTCCTCGCACAGCAGGACCGGCTCCGGCACGGGCACGGACGTGGGGTGCAGGGCGCTGATGACCCGGTGCTCGCGCTTCATGTCGTGCGCGGTGGCGAGGACGTGGCCGAGCGGCGGGCGGCGGACGACCCAGCGGTCGGCGCCGTCGGTGATCCGGTACGTGAGGTTCGACCGCCCGCCTTCGATCAGCCGGGCGCTCAGCGGTCCGCGCACCAGCCCCGGCCGCTCGCGGTCGAGGAGTCCGCGCAGCCTCTCGGGGTCGAGTCCTGGCGGGGGGACGGAGCTCATCGGGGCACCTCCGACTGCGGAAGAACAGGACCCGTCGATGATGACCGACCAGTCGGTATGTCGTCCAGTGCCCGGGCGGGCGGGGAGAGTTGAGCTCCCGGAGGGGCCGGCTCAGCGCACGACCGCGACGGCCGCCGGGTTCGAGTGCGTCAGCGGACGACCGCGACGGCCGCCGCCGCGAGCGCCACCGCGCACCCCGTCGCGGCCAGCGCCCCGCGGTGCGACATCACCGGCGGGCGCACGTCCGCCTTCAGCACCCTTATCCGCCGCTGCGCCACCCCGAGGAAGGCCAGCCACACCAGCAGCGCGAGGAAGAGGCCCAGCACGCCGACCGGGTCAGCCCCGCCGATCGCCGTCTGCCGGGCCGCCAACACGGCCACGACCGTGAACGCCAGGGTCGTACGCCGCCAGGCCAGCCGGGTCCGCTCCGGCTGGAGCCCCGGATCGCGCTGCGGCCCCGGCGCCGGTTCCCGATCGGCAGCTCCGCCCGCCGCTGCCGTCATCGGCCGCCCTCCCAGCCGAACACCACCACGACCAACATGACCACCGCGACCAGGGCGATCACCAGGCTGAGCAGCGCCGGCAGCCGGGACACCGGCAGGTCCTCACCGCGCCGCATGGCCCGCTCGCACCGCACCCAGTGGTTCACCGCGCGCAGCGCGCACACCACCCCGGTCGCCAGCAGCGCCAGCGCCAGCCCCGCCCGTACCGCCCAGTCCAGGTCCGGCAGGAACTGGTCCACCGCGAAGCCGCCGGCAATCAGCGCGAGCGCGGTGCGCAGCCAGGCGAGGAAGGTCCGCTCGTTGGCGAGCGAGAAGCGGTAGTCGGGGGTGGTCCCCTCCTGCCGCACCCGTTCGGGCGCGAACCACATCCGCACGCTGCGCACCAAGTCCCTCATGTTTCGCACCATACTCGCGGGGTGATCACGCAGCTCAGTGGTCCATGCCACCCTCCGGACCCCTTGCGCGCACGGCGGCGTCGCGCAAGGGGGCGTCGCGCAGCCGAGGCCAGGCGACCAGGCTGTCCGGGGCCCACGCCCACTCGGTCAGCCGCCGCTCGACCTCCTCCTGGGGCAAGAAGGCGTACCAGTCCACCTCCTCCTGCTGCGGCTGCACCGGGAGCGCACAGCGCACCTCGTACACCGCCGACCACCACGACTGCCCGTCGTCCCCCTGGTAGAGGAAGGTGAACAGCGGGGTCGGGCGGGGCAGTCCGGTGACGCCCAACTCCTCCTCGGCCTCCCGCAGCGCCGCGTCGTCGTAGGACTCGCCGGCGCCGACGACCCCGCCGACGAACATGTCGTACATGCCGGGGTGCACCTTCTTCGTCGCCGTCCGACGGTGGACGAAGATCCGGTCCCGCTCGTCGCGCGCCAGCACGAACGTCACCCGGTGGCACAGCCCGCGGGCGTACGCCTCGCCGCGGGTGGCCTG
Organism: Streptomyces sp. NPDC047315; assembly: GCF_040643215.1. Classification (NCBI taxonomy): domain Bacteria; kingdom Bacillati; phylum Actinomycetota; class Actinomycetes; order Kitasatosporales; family Streptomycetaceae; genus Streptomyces; species Streptomyces sp. NPDC047315. The sequence continues at coordinate 113,456 of NZ_JBEYTZ010000008.1, forward strand.
CCCGACGACCCGGTCCGCGTCGTCGACGACGTCGATCCATTCCTGATCAGAGCTCATCCGCCCATTCCACCACCCGGCCGCCGCACCCGACCCGTTGACTTGTTACCGGGCCGTACCGAGGATCGGGACCGACATCGGACAAGGGTGGAATCCATGGCGTACGACGCTGACGTGATCGTGATCGGGGCGGGGCTCGCGGGGCTGGTGGCCACCGCCGAACTCGTCGCCGCGGGGCGCACGGTCATCCTCATCGACCAGGAGCCCGAACGGTCGATGGGCGGTCAGGCCCACTGGTCCTTCGGAGGGCTCTTCCTGGTCGACTCGCCCGAGCAGCGCCGCATGCGGATCAGGGACAGCCGGGACCTCGCGTACCAGGACTGGCTCGGCACGGCCGGCTTCGACCGCGAGGAGGACCGCTGGCCGCGCCAGTGGGCCGCGGCGTACGTCGACTTCGCGGCGGGCGAGAAGCGGGCCTGGCTGCGCCAGCGCGGCGTGCGGTTCTTCCCCGTCGTCGGCTGGGCCGAGCGCGGCGGCTACGACGCCACCGGGCACGGCAACTCGGTGCCCCGGTTCCACATCACCTGGGGCACCGGACCCGGCCTCGTCGCCCCCTTCGAACAACGGGTGCGCGACGGCATGGCCCGCGGACTGGTCCGCCCCGCGTTCCGGCACCGGGTCACCGGCCTCGGCACCAGCGGGGGCGCCCTGGACACCGTCAGCGGGGAGGTGCTGGAGCCCTCCGACGCCGAACGCGGCACCGCCAGCAGCCGCGAGGTCGTGGGCGCCTTCGAGTTCCGCGCCCAGGCCGTGATCGTCGCCTCGGGCGGCATCGGCGGCAACCACGAACTGGTCCGCGCGAACTGGCCAGGCCGCCTCGGCGCCCCGCCGCGCCGCATGCTCTCCGGCGTGCCGGCCCACGTCGACGGGCTGATGCTCGGCATCGCCGAGCGCGCCGGCGCCAGCCACGTCAACCGGGACCGGATGTGGCACTACACCGAGGGCATCGAGAACTGGAACCCGATCTGGGCCCGGCACGGGATCCGCATCCTGCCCGGCCCGTCGTCGCTCTGGCTGGACGCGCGCGGCCGGCGGCTGCCCGTCCCGCTCTTCCCCGGCTTCGACACCCTCGGCACCCTCGAACACATCGTGAAGTCGGGGTACGACCACACCTGGTTCGTGCTCGACCAGAAGATCATCGGCAAGGAGTTCGCCCTCTCGGGATCCGAGCAGAACCCGGACCTGACGGGGAAGTCGGTGCGCGGGGTGATCGACCGGGCCCGCGCCGACGTGCCGGGGCCGGTGCGGGCCTTCATGGAGCACGGCGCTGACTTCGTCGTCGAGAAGGACCTCTCCGCGCTGGTGCGCGGGATGAACGCGCTCACCGAGGAACCGCTGATCGAGGAGGCGGAGCTGCGCCGGGAGATCGAGGCCAGGGACCGCGAGATCCGCAACCCCTTCACCAAGGACCTCCAGGTGACGGCGGTGCGCGGGGCGCGCAAGTACCTCGGCGACCGACTGATCCGCACGGCCGCGCCGCACCGCATCCTGGACCCGGCGGCCGGACCGCTGATCGCGGTGCGCCTCAACGTTCTCACCCGCAAGTCGCTGGGCGGACTGGAGACCGATCTGTCGTCCCGGGTGCTCGGCGCCGACGGCACCCCGCTGAGCGGTCTGTACGCGGTCGGCGAGGCAGCCGGCTTCGGCGGCGGCGGGGTCCACGGCTACCGCTCCCTGGAAGGCACCTTCCTCGGCGGCTGCCTCTTCTCGGGGCGGGCGGCGGGGCGGGCCGCGGCGAAGGCGGTGGGCTGAGCGGGACCGCTGTCGGGACGCCACCGCCGTGGCCGCACTCCGTACGACATGCGGACGTCCCGCGGTGGGCCAGCCACCGCGGGACGTCCGGCACACCACCGCAGGGGCTACAGCACCAGCGACAGCAGCAGGATGAAGACGATGCCGACGACCGAGATGATCGTCTCCATCACCGACCAGGTCTTGATCGTCTGGCCGACGTTCATGCCGAAGTACTCCTTCACCAGCCAGAAGCCGGCGTCGTTGACATGGCTGAAGAAGAGCGAACCCGCGCCTATCGCCAGCACCAGCAGCGCCGACTCGGTCGTCGACATCCCGGTGGCCAGCGGCGCCACCAGGCCCGCCGCGGAGATCGTCGCCACGGTCGCCGAACCGGTCGCCAGTCGGATCGCCACCGCGATCAGCCAGGCCAGCAGCAGGGTCGGGATCGCCCAGTCCTCGGAGAAGTCCAGGATCATCTGTCCGACGCCGACGTCGATCAGGGTCTGCTTGAAGCCGCCGCCGGCACCCACGATCATCAGCACGCCCGCGATCGGGGCGAGCGACTTCTCGACGGTGGAGGAGATCCGCTCCTTGGTGAAGCCGGCGGCGCGGCCCAGCGTGAACAGTCCGACGAGCACCGCCGCGAGCAGCGCGATCAGCGGCGAGCCGATCACGTCCGTGACCTTCTGCACCGGGTTCGACGGGTCGTCGACGACGATCTCGACGAGCGCGTTGGAGAGCATCAGGACGACGGGCAGCAGCACCGTGAAGACGGTCGCACCGAAGCCGGGACGCCGGTCCAGGTCCTCCGACGGCCGGGCCGGGATCATCTTCTCGGGCGCCGGGATGTCCACCCAGCGGGCCGCGTACTTCGCGAAGAGCGGACCGGCGATGATCACGGTGGGGATGGAGACCAGGACGCCGAGGCCCAGCGTGACGCCCAGGTTGGCGTCGAGCGCGTCGATCGCGACCAGCGGACCGGGGTGCGGCGGGATCAGCCCGTGCATCACCGACAGACCGGCGAGCGCCGGAATGCCGATCCGCATCAGGGAGTAGTTGCCGCGCTTGGCGACCATCAGCACCACCGGGATCAGCAGCACGATGCCGACCTCGAAGAAGAGCGGCAGCCCGATCACCGAGGCGATCAGCACCATCGCCCACGGCATCGTCGAGCCCTTGGCCCTGGCGAGGATGGTGTCGACTATCTGGTCACCGCCGCCGGAGTCGGCGAGCAGCTTGCCGAGGATCGCACCGAGCGCGATGAGCACGCCCACTCCGGCGACCGTGGAGCCGAGGCCCTTGGAGAAGGACTCGATGGCCTTGCCGAGCGGCGCGCCCGCGAAGGCTCCGAGCGCCAGCGACCCGATGGTCAGCGCCAGGAAGGCGTGCAGTTTGAACTTGGTGATGAGCAGCACGATGACGGCGATGCCGGCGAGTACGGCGATGCCGAGCTGGGCGTTGCCGGCCGAGGTGATCGGCTCCAGCGGGTCCGCTGCCAGCGTCTCGACGCTGAGACTGGTCACGGTGGTTCCTTACAGACGTACGGGGGATCTACGGGTGGGGGCGGGGGTGCGGTGCGAACGGCGGGCCGGCCCGCGGTCAGCGCTCCGGGGACCGCAGCGCGGCGAGCGCCCGCGCGGTGATCTCCTGCGGCGTACCGGACACGTCGACGGCCACGCCCGCCTCGTCCGGCGCCAGCGGCTGGAGCGTCGCGAACTGCGAGTCCAACAGCGCGGTCGGCATGAAGTGCCCCTTGCGCTCGGCCATCCGGCGCTCGATGAGCTCCCGGTCGCCGGCGAGGTGCAGGAAGACGGCGCCCGGTGCGGCGGCCCGCAGCCGGTCCCGGTAGGAGCGCTTCAGCGCGGAGCTGGACACCACCCCGCCGAGCCCGGCCCGACCGTGGGCCCACTGCCCGATCGCATCGAGCCAGGGCCACCGGTCCGCGTCGTCCAGCGGCGTGCCGGCGGACATCTTGGCGATGTTCGCCGGCGGGTGGAAGTCGTCGCCCTCGGCGTACGGGACGCCGAGTTCTGCGGCGAGCAGGGGACCGATCGTGGTCTTGCCGGTCCCTGCCACGCCCATCACCACGACGACGTGTGGGGTGCTCATCTACGTGCCTCGCTGTCTGACGTCGACCTCGGTGTCGACCTCGGTTTCGACAGTGGTGTCGCGACACTGAAACCCATTAGGTATGACTTATTCAAGAGGCTGAGATCTAAACGTCATATTTATCGGGTGTGATTCTCGCCCCGTAGGCTGGCCCCATGACCACAGCGGGCCAGGGCCTCCATACACACGTGCTGGACACCCTCGGCCTGGAGATCACCGCCGGCGAGTCCCCGCAGGGGAGCGTGCTGCGCACCGACGAGATCGCCCAGCGCTTCGACGTCTCGCGCACGGTGGTGCGCGAGGTCGTGCGCGTACTGGAGTCGATGCGGCTGGTCGAGTCCCGGCGCCGGGTCGGCGTGACCGTGCGCCCCATCGACGAGTGGAACGTCTACGACCCGCGCGTCATCCGCTGGCGGCTCGCCGGCGCCGACCGCCCCCGTCAACTGCGCTCGCTGACCGTGCTGCGCAGTGCGATCGAGCCGATCGCGGCCGGTCTCGCGGCCCGCAACGCCACCGCCGAGCAGTGCGCCGAACTCACCGAGTGCGCCCTCGGCATGGTCGCCAACTCGCGCGGCCAGCGGTTGGACGCGTACCTGCGGCACGACGTCGCCTTCCACCGGATCGTGCTGGCCGCCTCCGGCAACGAGATGTTCGCGCGGCTCGGTGACGTGGTGGCCGCCATCCTCACCGGACGCACCCACCACCAGGTCATGTTCGACGACCCCGACCCCGCGGCGGTCACCCTGCACGTCCAGGTCGCGGAGGCCGTGCGCGAGGGCGACGCGGAGCGGGCCGAGCGCGTCACTCGCGAGATCACCGTGGGGGCCCTCGCCGAACTGGACGTCCTGGCACCCGACGTCGCCGCCCCGCCCCGGGTCTGACGCCCTCGGGGCCGCTTGCAGGGGTTTCCCGCCGGACCCTCCGGGTCGGCCGTGCCGCTGAGATCGTGATTTACTGCCACCTTGGTTTACAGGTGCGCTACCTCAGATCTACCTCAGATCTATCGATGAGTGACCTGGACCACAGCTAAGTTCGCAGGCGTCCGTCGACGAAGCGTCGTCGGGCCGTACGTCCCGGCGCGCTTGGCGACCCCCCATCGACAGTCAGGGCCCGGCGCGCGACCAGCCCCCGCACCCTCACGAAGGCGACCCCCCATGAGCGATCGCACCGTCACGTCCGCAGACGCGGACGCCGGGGCCCCGGCGACCGGCTCCCCCTCGGCCTCCACCCACGTGGACGCCGGAGACGCCGGCTACAGCAAGGACCTCAAGTCCCGGCACATCAACATGATCGCCATCGGCGGTGCGATCGGCACGGGGCTCTTCCTCGGCGCCGGCGGTCGGCTCGCGGATGCCGGCCCCTCCCTGGCGATCGCCTACGCCGTCTGCGGCGTCTTCGCCTTCTTCGTGGTCCGCGCCCTGGGCGAGCTGGTGCTCTACCGGCCCTCGTCCGGCGCCTTCGTCTCGTACGCCCGTGAGTTCATGGGCGAGAAGGGCGCCTACACCGCCGGCTGGCTGTACTTCCTCAACTGGTCCACCACCTGCGTGGCCGACATCACGGCCGCCGCGACCTACGCCCACTTCTGGTCGATGTTCAGCGACGTCCCGCAGTGGATACTGGCGCTGATCGCCCTCGCCGTCGTCCTCGCCGCCAACCTCATCTCGGTGAAGTACTTCGGCGAGACGGAGTTCTGGTTCGCCATCATCAAGGTCGCGGCGCTGCTGGCCTTCATGCTCGTGGGCATCTTCCTGCTGGTCACCCAGCAGGACGTGGGCGGGCACCAGCCCGGCTTCGCCACCGTCGCCGACAACGGCGGCATCTTCCCCGTCGGCATGCTGCCGATGCTGCTGGTGATCCAGGGCGTCGTCTTCGCCTACGCCTCCGTCGAGCTCTGCGGCGTCGCGGCCGGCGAGACCGCCAACCCGGCGAAGGTCATGCCCCGGGCCATCAACTCGATCATGTGGCGCGTCGGCATCTTCTACGTCGGCTCGGTCGTGCTGCTGGCGCTGCTGCTGCCGTACACCGCCTACTCCGGCGACGAGAGCCCCTTCGTCACCGTGATGGACGAGCTGGGCGTGCCGGGCGCCGCCGGCGTGATGAACCTCGTCGTCCTCACCGCGGCGCTCTCCAGCCTCAACGCCGGTCTGTACTCCACCGCGCGCATCCTGCGCTCCATGTCGATGGCCGGCTCCGCGCCCCGCTTCACCAGCCGGATGAACAAGGGCCAGGTGCCCTACGGCGGCGTCCTGCTGACCGCCGCCTTCGGCGTCGCCGGCGTGGGGCTCAACTACGTCATGCCCGGCCAGGCGTTCGAGATCGTCCTCAACTTCGCCTCCATCGGCATCCTCGGCACCTGGAGCATGATCATGGTCTGCTCCCTGCTGTTCTGGCGCCGCGCGAAGGAAGGCAAGCTCGCCCGGCCCTCGTACCAGCTGCCGTGGGCCCCGTACACCCAGATCGTCACGATCTGCTTCCTCGCCTGCGTGGTCGTGCTCATGTGGTGGGGCGGCGGAGTCGGCCGCACCACCGTGATGTTCCTGCCGCTGATCGCCGCGGCCCTCGTCGGCGGGTGGTACGTGGTCCGCGGCCGGGTGCAAGAGATCGCCGCGGAGCGTGAACGATCCTGATTCGGCGTCCGTGAGATAGATCGAGCAGGGCTCGTGGGGACGGCGGACCCCACGGGCCCTGCTCGTTGCCGTCACCTACGGCGGCCGGCGGGGGTCAGTGCCCGCCGTGGCCGCCGCCGTGGTCGAACTTCAGCACCTCGGGCGGCAGCACGACGAACGGCCGCATCATGCCCATGTCCTCGTGCTCCAGCAGATGGCAGTGGTACATGAACCGGCCGTACGCCCCGTCGAAGTGCCCCATCACCCGCACCAGCTCCGCGGACCTGACCTGGAAGACGTCCTTCCACCCCCGCTCGTTCGGCGGGACCTCCCGCGGGCGCCCCGGATCGTGCGCCACCGGGCCGCGGGTGCCGCCCAGGGCCGGATCGAAGCCCGAGACCTCGAACGACTCCCGGGCCAGCACCTGGAAGTCCGCCAGGTGGATGTGCATCGGATGCACCGGCGCGCCCAGGTTGAGGAAGGACCACTGCTCGAACGTCCCCTCGCCGATGGTGAAGCCCAGGCCGTCGTTGAAGGTGCGGGAGATCCTGCGGTACGTCTTCAGGGCGCCGTCCGAGCCCCGCAACTGGATCACGCCCGTGGCCGGAACGTGCGGATCGACGGTCGGGACCTCGACCATCTCCCATATCTCAGGGTGCCCGCCGCCGCCGACGGTCCCGGGCGGGGTGAGCACCACCAGCCGGTGCCCGTGGTGCAGGTCGTCGTGGTCATACCGCCGGAAGGAGCCCGAGAGCACCTTCGGCAGCACGAAGCCGCCGCGCGCATCGGGCCCGGGCCGGGCGTCCGACCCGCCCCGCACCTCTGCGGGACGTCCACCGCGCTTGGCCACCCGGACCTCCATGACCTGCGGATACGGGATGTTGTCCGCCAGGTCCGCGACGCCCGGGGGCTGATTGCGCCCCTTGTTGACCAGCCGCAGCCGACGCCCGGCCAGCTTCCGGAAGTCCACCAGCAGGTCGAACCGCTCGGCGGGCGCGACCGACAGCGGCGCCCCGGCCGTGAAGTCCACCGGCACCGGTCGGGGCAACAGCCCGCCGTCGCTGCCGATCTGGTGCACCACGCCGGGCACCGGCTGGTCGTCCTCGTCGACCAGCACCAGGTTGTAAATGCGCGCGTTCGACGCGTTCAACAGCCGGAAGCGGTACCAGTCGGGGGCCACGTCCAGGTGCGGCCAGATCGTGCCGTTCACCGTGGAGTACGGGCCGACGAAGGGCGTCGTCACCGGCCTGCCCGTCTCCGGGTGGCTGGGGACGACGATCACCGTCTTGTGCAACAGCCGGCCGTTGAGCCGGCCGTCGTCGTCGGTGTCCAGATTGCGGTCGGCCAGCACCAACGGCACCTCGCGGTCCCCGGACGGCAGCCCGAGCGCGTCTTCTTCGTCGTCCCGCACCAGATAGGTGCCGACCAGGCCCGCGTACACGTTGAAGCGGGTGACGTGCATCGCGTGGTCGTGGTACCACCAGTGGACGGCCTGGTGGTCGTTGGGGTACTCGGACAGCTGCGCGTCGCCGAAGCCGACGGAATTGTCCGCCCAGCCGTCGTTCCCCCCGCCGGTCTGGGCGCCGTGCAGATGCGTCACCGACCAGGCCGGCAGCGCCGCCACGTCCTCGCTGGGCTTGACGCCCTCGCGCCCCGGGCGGTTGTGGGGCAGGGGCTGCCCCGCCGTGCGCGCCACCTCCACCGCGGTGACGGGATACGTGCTCCCGCGCGGAATGCGGTTGGTCCAGGCGATCCGGACGCGCTGGCCGCGCCGCACCTCGATCGTCGGCCCGGGGAACTCTCCGTCGTACCCCCACACCAGGGTCGGCGGCAGCTGCGAGTGCAGCCGCACCCAGGCGGGGCGCAGGGCGACCTCCACCTCCTGGGTGACCTCGGTGACCTCGGGGCGCAGTACGCGCGGCACGGTCAGCGGGTCCACGAACGGCGTTAACTCCTGGCCGGATTCCGCCGCCTCCCGTAGCTCCTCCTCCACCGCTGCCGCGACGGTCTCCATCGTCTCCGTCATGTTCCATCCCCCGTTTCCTGACTTCTCATGAAACTTCGCTCTTGGTGAGAACTGCTCTCACAGGAGATGACTTATGGCCCTCTGCCGGAGTTTCTGATTCCGCCAAAGGTGGCGCGAAATGTTCGCTCGCCGTCCGAAGTGCACCTGATGGACCCGGTCCGCACCTCGTGCCCACCCGGTCCGCACTCGTCCGTAGATGGTCCGTACAGTCAGTCCGTGCGGCGCGTGCGGATCACCGCGACACGGCCGCGCGACGGTCCATAGTGGTGCTGGGAACCCCAGCGACCCAGCGCAAAGAAGGGCAGATGTCGATGGCGCAGCAGGTCCTCGGTGTGATCGCACCGGGCAAGGACGAGCCGGTGCGGGTGGAGACGATCGTGGTCCCCGACCCCGGCCCCGGAGAAGCCGTGGTGAAGGTGCAGGCGTGCGGGGTCTGCCACACGGACCTGCACTACAAGCAGGGCGGCATCAACGACGACTTCCCCTTCCTGCTCGGCCACGAGGCCGCCGGCGTGGTGAAGTCCGTCGGGCCCGACGTCACCGACGTGGCCCCCGGCGACTTCGTCGTCCTCAACTGGCGCGCCGTCTGCGGACAGTGCCGGGCCTGTCTGCGCGGACGCCCCTGGTACTGCTTCGACACCCACAACGCCCGCCAGAAGATGACCCTCGCCGAGAGCGGCAAGGAGCTGAGCCCCGCCCTCGGCATCGGTGCCTTCGCCGAGAAGACCCTGGTGGCCGCCGGCCAGTGCACCAAGGTCGACCCCGCCGTCGCCCCGTCCGTCGCCGGCCTCCTCGGCTGCGGCGTGATGGCGGGCATCGGCGCCGCCATCAACACCGGCGGCGTCACCCGCGGCGACACCGTGGCCGTCATCGGCTGCGGCGGCGTCGGGGACGCGGCCGTCGTGGGCGCCCGCCTCGCCGGCGCGGCCCGGATCATCGCCGTCGACATCGACGACCGCAAGCTCCAGACGGCGAAGGGCATGGGCGCCACCCACACCGTCAACTCCCGCTCCACCGACCCCGTCGACGCCATCCGCGAGCTGACCGGAGGCTTCGGCGCGGACGTCGTCATCGAGGCGGTCGGCCGCCCCGAGACGTACCGCCAGGCGTTCTACGCGCGCGACCTCGCCGGCACCGTGGTCCTCGTCGGCGTCCCCACCCCCGAGATGAAGCTGGAACTGCCGCTGCTCGACGTCTTCGGCCGCGGCGGCGCGCTCAAGTCGTCCTGGTACGGCGACTGCCTGCCGTCCCGGGACTTCCCGATGCTCATCGACCTGCACCAGCAGGGCCGCATCGACCTCGGGGCGTTCGTCACCGAGACCATCGGCATCGGCGACGTCGAGCAGGCGTTCGCCCGGATGCACGAGGGCGACGTGCTGCGCTCGGTGGTGGTCCTGTGAGCGCGCGCATCGACCGCCTGGTCACCTCCGGCACCTTCTCCCTCGACGGCGGCACCTGGGACGTCGACAACAACGTCTGGATCGTCGGGGACGACGAGGAGGCGATCGTCATCGACGCCGCCCACGACGCCGCCGCCATCGAGACGGCGCTCGCCGGGCGCACCCTGCGGGCGATCGTGTGCACCCACGCCCACGACGACCACATCGACGCGGCCCCCGCGCTCGCCGCCGCCACCGGCGCGCCGATCCTGCTGCACCCCGACGACCTGCCGCTGTGGAAGCTGACCCACCCCGACCGCGCCCCCGACGGCGAACTCGCCGACGGCCAGCGGCTCACCGTCGCCGGCACGGAGCTGACCGTGCTGCACACCCCCGGCCACGCCCCCGGCGCGGTCTGTCTGTACGCCCCCGACCTGGCCACCGTCTTCACCGGCGACACCCTCTTCGCCGGCGGCCCGGGCGCCACCGGCCGCTCCTTCAGCCACTTCCCGACGATCGTCGACTCGATCCGCGGCAAGCTGCTGACCCTGCCGCCGGCGACCGAGGTCCGCACCGGCCACGGCGACAGCACCACCATCGCCGCCGAGGCGCCCCACCTCGACGAGTGGATTCAGCGCGGCCACTGAGCCAGCCGCAGCCGGCTCTCGAAGCGGCACGGCTCACCGGACACCGGATCGGTGAACGCCAACACCCGCGCGAGCAACTGGAGGGGCCGGGCGTAATCGTCCGGCGCCGGCTCCTGGACGACCGGATACAGCGGATCGTCCAGGAGCGGCACCCCCAGTGCGTTCATGTGCACCCGCAGCTGGTGCGTCCGCCCGGTCACCGGCACCAACCGGTACCGCGCGAGCCCGCCGCGCCGCTCCACCAACGCGATCCGGCTCTCGCTGTTCGCCTCCCCGGCCACCTCCCGGGCCGCCAGCACCCCGCGCTCCTTCACGATCCGGCTGCGCACCGTCCGCGGCAGCTCGAGCCCGGGGTCGTACGCCGCCACCCCCTCGTACTCCTTCACCACCCGCCGGTCCCGGAACAGCGTCTGGTACGCCCCCCGGTCCCGGGCGTGCACCACGCACAGCACGAGCCCCGCCGTCAGCCGGTCCAACCGGTGCGCCGGCTGCAACTCCGGCAACCCCAACTCCCGCCGCAGTCGCGCCTGCACCGTCTCCCGCACGTGCCGCCCGCGCGGCGTGGTGGCGAGGAAGTGCGGCTTGTCGACGACCACCACCCGCTCGCTCCGCCACACGACCCCCACCTCGAACGGCACCCGCTCCTCCACCTCGAAGGGCCGGTGGAACCACAGATAGCGCCCCGCCTCATAGGGCTCACCACCCCCCACGGCCCCCTCGACCCCCACCACGGCCCCGCCGTCCAACAACCCGGCGGCCCGCTCCGCCCCGTACCGCGCGGCCAGATACGCCCCCACGGACCCCCACGCCCCGTCCGGGTCCTCGGGCAGCCGCAGCCGCACGGGATCGATCCCGTCGCGCGGGGGCAGGGGGGAGGCCGGCGGCCGATTTCTCCGTCTCACGTCGGCGACACTACCGCCAGGAAAACCAAAAAACCCCAGGTGACCTGGGGTTTTCTTAAGTGGGACGTTCACGAGATCCCTTGACCAGGCATAACAGAGCTAATTGATGTTGAGGTTCCCACAGGCCGCATGATCATTCCCCGAGTGTATGCGCATGCAATTATTGCTGGGATGTACTTACGCCCCGTGGTGGCGACGGGGTCGGACAAGGCCGGGCTTATGCATCGTGGACGATCTGGAGCGCAAGGGTCTAGCCGTATGCAAGGCAGCTGCGGGAGACCGACGGGTGCGGTAGTGGACATCACACCTTAGGGCTGGAGCTCTTCGATACCGCCCACGTGGCGGCGGAGCCACCGGCTGAGCGTACGGTTGCCGAACTGGGGCACTCCGAGCCCGATAGCGAGGAGGAGGCGCACCCTCGCGCCCGTTGCCATCGGCGTCGACGCCTTCTCCGGCGCCAGGTGGACCCCTGCCGTCAACTGGTCGCCAGAGGCTTAATCCCGGCTGCAGCTTTCAGGCACCGCTGAGCCGATAACTGACGTAGGCGATGCGCCGAGAAACAGGTACCCAGCACGGGACGTTGATGGCCCCCTGCCCCCGGATTCCTCATGCTGTTTGTCGAGCCGTTCGGCCGCATCCCCTGGTCGCTGACCGTGGACCTTGACCCGGCCTTCTTCCAGATACGGCTCCAACAGATCAACGACTTCAACGTCCAGCAATGGATGCGAGTGCATGGACCACATCATCCGCTGCTCTGTCGAGGCAACCACCCTATCTGAGTAGAACTATGCGGCAGTGGCTTCTGCCCAATGCTCCCTCACCCGGCGACGTATGCGACAGCGTCGTGGCTATGGATGCTTTCCAGATTGCGGACCCTCACCGAGTGACGAAGACCCCATTCGCGGCAGACGTGGCTGACTTCACGGGCAATGTCTTCGACGAACACAGGGTGGTCGTACGCCTGCATCGTCAGCGCACGTTCATCCGGACGCTTCACCAAGGGCACGACGGGAGCGGACGCACACCGTTCCAAGAGTCGAACGGCCTGCTGCACCCCAAAGGGATAGGGAGTGTCCCCGTGCCCTGTCACGGACAGCGTGACGCGGCTGCGCTGGTTGTGGGCGCCGTAGTCAGAGATCGCTTTCGAGCACGGGCACAGACTGGTGACCTCGGTGGTAACCGACGTGATCACCGTCGTGTCTCCGTCGTCCCAGCGACCGTCGAACCGGACATCGTGAACCTGGTACGACTCGGCGCCAGTCGCTGGCGCGACCACGGTCGTGCTCAACGGGACGGCTACCGACACCGCGAGCGCCGGTGCATCCAGGAGGTCCGCACCGACTTTCAGCACGTGCGGCAGCTTTCGCGGATCGAACCTGTGAAGGTGCTCGTGGGCGAGAGCCACCATGCGGCTCATGTGGGTGCCACGGCGGTCATGCTGGAGCCGTACGGTCACTTCGATCTCGGCGATGCCCTCCTGGCGAAGGTGGCCGTCTTCGAAGTACAGCGGGTAGCGCAGGCCGCTGATGCCGACCTCGTCGATCTCGATGCCGCGGGTGTCGGTCTCGTTTTGGATATCGTGCATCGCTCACTCGCCCCGATAGGTGCAGCCGGACGTGCACGTCTCGCGGACGGTGAGCGCGGAGAGGTCGGGCAGGGTCGGCTTCAGCCGCTCCCAGATCCAGCGGGCGAGGACCTCGCTCGTCGGGTTCTCCAGGCCCTCAATGTCGTTGAGGTAGTAATGATCGAGCTGCGCTTCGAGGGGCTTGAAGGCCTTCTTGAGGTCGCCGAAGTCCATGACCCAGCCCGACTCGGGGTCGACGGGAGCCTCGACATGGACGATGACCTTGTAGGAGTGGCCGTGCAGGCGCGCGCACTTGTGGCCCTCGGGCACGTTGGGCAAGCGATGTGCAGCTTCGAAGGTGAACTCGCGGAAGATTTCCATTACTGAATTCCCAGATACTTGTGCGTCTGGAGAGAGAGGATCCAGCGCGGGTTCTTCATGCAGTAGTCGACAGTCGCCCTGGTGTTGGCTTCAACGTCCGGGCCGTCCATGGGCTGGAGCCGGAAGTACCGGAAATCCAGGTGCTCGAACTGACGGGGGTCGCCGCCCAGTTGGGGGTAGACCAGTTTCAGTTCGTCTCCGCGGGTCACGACGAGTTCGGAGCCGATCTTGGGACTGACGCAGAGCCAGTCGATGCCGTTCGGCGGTACGCGGGTGCCGTTCGTCTCGACGGCCACCTCGAAGCCGCGGGCGTGCAGGGCGTCGATCGCCACTTCGTCGAGTTGTAGGAGCGGTTCGCCGCCGGTGCACACCACGAAGCGGTGGCCCCTCGACGACGACGGCCATGCCTGCTCGACGGCTTGAGCGAGGTCGTCCGGGGTCCGGAACCGGCCGCCACCTTCCCCGTCGGTTCCGACGAAATCTGTGTCGCAGAACTGGCAGATCGCACGGTGACGATCCTTCTCCAGGCCCGTCCACAGATTGCACCGGGAGAAGCGGCAGAAGACGGCTGGACGGCCTGCGTGACTCCCTTCACCTTGCAGGGTGTAGAAGATCTCCTTGACCAGGTAGGTCATTCTCACGCGCCCTGGTACTGCACGGGGTCGGGGACGCCGGCCTCGGCGAAGCCCTTGAGGCGGAGCAGGCAGGTCTCGCAATGTCCGCATGCCCGCCCCTGCTCGTCCGGGTCGTAGCAAGAGGAGGTGAGGGAGTAGTCCACGCCGAGGCGCAGGCCCTCACGGACGATGTCGGCCTTCGACATGGCGATGAGCGGCGAGTGGAGCTTGAGACTCTGCGTGCCCTCGACCCCGGCGCGGGTGGCCAAGTTGGCCATGCGCTCGTAGGCCTCCATGTACTCGGGGCGGCAGTCCGGGTAGCCGCTGTAGTCGACCGCGGTCACTCCGGTGAAGATGTCGCTCGCCCCAACCGTCTCCGCATAGGCGAGGGCGAAGGAGAGGAAGATCGTGTTGCGTGCCGGGACGTACGTAACGGGAACGCTGCTGCCGGTGTCTTTGTCCCCGGCGTAGTCCAGAGACTCGTGCTTCGGAACGTCGATGTCCGACGTGAGCGCGGATCCGCCGAAAACTCGCAGGTCGATGTCCGCGATGACGTGCCGAGCGACCCCTTGCGCCTCAGCCACGCGCTTCGCGGCCTCAAGCTCCACGCTGTGCCGCTGCCCGTAGCGGAAGCTCAGCGCGTACGGCGTGTAGCCCTGGTCCTTGGCGATCGCCAGAACGGTCGTTGAGTCCAGTCCGCCACTCAGTAGAACGATCGCGGGACGCTCCGCCATGCCTGCTCCTAGTTAGCTCCGTGTGTACTGCGGCAGCCTACGCGAAAAGTGACAGGTAGAGTAACGACAACAGACTGGTAGTTATGAGCGTCGGGAGCCGAGCCGCGTGAGGCAACTTTCACTTGTGGTCACATGTACGGACCGTAAGGCTGTAGCGCCGGAAGCCTCACTGCACGCAAGGTCACTGCCAGTTGGGGCCGTGGAGGAACGCTCGACCATCTGGAAGGGGCGCGTCGCGGACGCCTCCACTACAACTCCACTCGACAGGCTCTACTGCGGCGACCACTGGACACAGTCGCGTCGCCTCATCGCTACGGCCGCCAAGGCTGGTTTCGACGCACGGCTATGGGTCGCGTCCGCCGGCCTCGGCCTTCGGCCAGCATCCGAGCCTGCCCCGGCATACGCGGCGACATTCAGCACGCGACACGCTGACTCGGTAGCCACCTCTGCGGATGGAAGCGCCCAGTGGTGGAAGCACCTGCAAGAGGGACAAAGTCGCACAACATTGCAGGAACTCGGAAAAAGCGGTCCAATCTTGATGGTTCTGTCCGAGGTCTACGCGAAGGCCATGGAAGCCGAACTCCGAGCTCTAGGTGCCGTTGCGAGCGAGGCGCTGCTGGTAGGCGGTGTCGGAGAGATCCCCGGCATCCGAAGAGTCGCCTCCGATGCACGGCTGCGACTCGCGCTCGGCGGAACCCTCACGAGCCTCAATGTCCGCATGGCCGCTTCCTGGCTCCAGCACTGCGAAGACAGTCGGCTGACCTCTGAGACCACCAGTTCCGCCTGGCACGAATGGGCGTCGGCTGTTCCGAAACCGGAACAACTCAACCGTCAGCCCATGACCGATGCAGAGGTCATCGCCTTCATCAGGCAGGAGCTGGGGGCTCAACCGGGCGTCTCACGGACGCGGCTGTTGCGGATCTTGCGCGACAGCGGCCGAGCATGTGAACAGAGCAGGTTTGCCACCTTGTTCAAGCGAACTTTGGGGGATCAGTGACCGAGAACCTCATCACACGCAGAGCTCTGCGGATCAATCAGCACCCCGACATCCCCTTGTACCTTTTTGCCTTGGAAGCCGGAGAAGTCGACCTCGTAGCCGACGTTGCGCGGATCTCACGCGATGAGGCCGGAAAGCTCCTCGGCTACCAGCGCCCCGAGAAGAAGCAGCACGTAAAGCAGATCTTGGAGTATCTGAACGGGGACGAGGTGCTGTTTCCGAACGGACTCATCCTCGCACTTCCATCCTCAGTACGTTTCAGAGGAAGCCGCGGCCCGAACCCGAGCGACGGCCTTGCAACCATCGGGATGCTTGAGATCCCACTGCCAGAGTCACGGGAGGCTCCACGTCCGGCTCTGATCGTTGATGGCCAGCAGCGGAGCCTGGCTCTTGCGCGTACCCGGAATACCAAGTTGCCTATCACAGTGGCTGGCTTCGTTTCCGAAGATCTGCATGTCCAGCGCGAGCAATTTTTGCGGGTAAATACAGTGTCGCCACTTCCCAGCGACCTGGTCTCCGAACTCCTGCCGGAAGTGAACACTCAGCTTCCTACCAAGCTCTCATCTCGAAAGCTTCCGGCGATCTTGGTGAATGCACTAAGCCAGGATGCCGACTCACCCTTTAAGGGCCTTATCAAACAAGCGTCGACGACAGCTAGCAGGAAATCTGAGACTGTCGTTAAGGACAACAGCCTGCTTCAGGCGATCACCGCGTCATTGTCGCCTTCTGGGGTGCTCTTCCCATACAAAGACTTGTCCAGCGGAACCATCGATACGAGCACTATTCGCAAGATCCTCGTCGTCTACTGGACGGCCGTGCGGGACACCTTTCCTGACGCCTGGGGAATCTCTCCCAATAAGAGCCGATTGATGCACGGCGTCGGAATTCGGTCAATGGGACAGCTCATGGATCGCGTCATGGAGCGAGTGATGTTTGAAGTAGACATCAACTCGGACGAGGCCTACAGCAAGGTCATGGCCGAATTGGCCCTGGTCGAACCCTACTGCCGCTGGACCAAGGGGCGCTGGCCAGAGATTAACTACAACTGGAACGAATTGGAGAACATCACAAAGCACATCAACATCTTGTCAAATTACCTGATTCGCGTTTACCAGAAGGCAAGGATGGGCGCAGCGTGAGGTTCTACTTCCCGGACAGCCAGGACCAGGTAAGTCCAAGTTATGACTTCCTCAATGACGAGTATTCTCCTTTTCGCGTCCGGCAACGGGACGATTTCTACGCCCATCAGGCTGTGAAGCCGGCACCTTATGACGGCATCCTGGTCAGCAAGGCCATTGTCGACGGGTCCGTCAAGGGGGCGGGCAAGTACAGCGCACCGCAGCGTGAGCGTCTCTACCGGCTTGGTGTGCGGAATTTCTTCCGGCTTCCCACGACGATGAGAAGCCTGGGAGACTGCGGAGCCTTCAACTATATCGACGAAGAGCGCCCACCCTATACGGTTGATCAGGTACTCGACTTCTATATCGGCTGCAAGTTCAACTCCGGAATCAGCATCGACCACGTAATTTTCGGATATGATCCCGAACTCGCCGAAGAGGATGCAAACCCTGCATGGGTAAAGCGACGTGAGATCTCGCTGGAGTTGGCTGAAGAATTCATCGCTGCTGTCAGATCACGCAATTCCAAGATCCTCGAAGAAGACGACAAGCTCGAACCGGTCGGCGCAGCACAGGGCTGGAGCCCGGACAGCTACGCCGACAGCGTTGCCCGACTTCAGAAAATGGGCTACAAGCGGATCGCCCTAGGCGGCATGGTCCCACTGAAGACGCCCGAGATCGTGGCGTGCCTGAAGAGGATTGCACAAGTTCGCGCAGAAGGAGTTGACTTCCATCTCCTCGGAATCACTCGCGTCGACAGCATGGAAGAATTCGCGAAATTCCACGTAGAAAGCTTCGATAGCACTTCTGCCTTCCGTCAGGCCTTTATGGATGAACGCAACAACTATCACACCGCAGACACGGCCTACACGGCGATTCGCGTTCCGCAGGTCGACGGAAATCCAGCTCTCAAGCGACTGATCCTGGCCGGCGTCGTATCCCAATCCGAAGCAATCAAGGCCGAGCGAGAGTGCCTTCAACTGCTACGTGATTACGACAAGGATTTGGTGGATGCCTCAGAGGTCTTGGATGCCTTGCGCCGCTACCAGGTGCTCCTCGGTGATGCCAAGAAGCTGAAGCAGTTGGACAACCAACTGAAGCGATACGGCGCCACGCTGACTGACAGGCCATGGAAGCACTGCACATGCGACCTCTGCCGGGAACACAAGATCGAGATGGCCATATTCCGTGGGTCCGAGCGTAACAAGCGCCGCGGATTCCATAACATGACGGTACTCGAAGCAAAGATGCGCAAGCTGTCGTTCACATAATCACCCAGAACGCGCATAACACCCAAAGTAACCCAACAGGAGATGATGTGGCCGACCGCTACGAGCTGAAGCTACCCGCCCTCAAGATCCTCCAAGGCACCAAGGAGATCTACTGCTTCGCCGTCGACGGCAAGAAACTGCATGACTTCGCCGCCGTATCGCGCATCCGCCGTGATGACCAGAAGCGGTTGCAGGGGTACCAGCGGCCCGAGGTCCTCAGCCACATTCGCTCAATCCGCCGCTACCTCGAGTCCGAGGGAGCAATGCTCCCTAACGCCGTGGTCCTCGCGTTCGACGAGCGGGTGAGGTTCGAACCAGCGGTCCGCGGCGGCGATGTGAAGTACTCCATCCCGGGCGAGCTGATCATCCCGGTCGACGAGTCACTGGCCGACGACGAGAAGCCGGCCTGGCTCGTGGACGGACAGCAGCGCAGCGCCGCCATCAGGGACGCTGACCTTGCTGAGTTCCCTGTCGCCGCCGTGGGCTTCATCGCATCCGGGCAGGAAGAGCAGCGGTCGCAGTTCATCCTGGTCAACTCCACCAAGCCGCTCCCCAAGGGACTCGTGTACGAGCTACTGCCCGAGACCACTGGCCAGCTGCCGCGCTCTCTCGCGCGCAGGGCACTCGCCGCGAGGCTCATGGTCCACTTGAATATGGGGGACGGTCCCTTCAGCGGAAGGATCAGCAGTCCCACATCTCCGACCGGAGACATCAAGGACAACAGCGTTCTGAAGATGCTGGAGCACAGCATCTACGAGGGCGCCTTGTACCAATACCGCAACGCCACCGACGGCACCGGGGACGAAGAGCGGATGCTGGCCCACCTGCTGGCCTTCTGGACGCCAGTGGCAAGCATCTTCCGCGACGCGTGGGGGAAGCCCCCGAAGGAGTCCAGGCTGACCCATGGGGTGGGCATCCAGGCGATGGGCTTCGTCATGGACCGGCTCACTGCGGATGTCCCGGTCGACAAGGTCGATTGGGATGACGTTCGTGCCATTCTGCGTGGGCTGGAAGAGCACGTGGCCTGGACCTCGGGGAAATGGAACTTCGGAGATGACCATCAGCTCAACTGGAACAGCCTGCAGAATACGTCCAAGGACGTACGGCTGCTCAGCAGCTATCTGCAAGCCCGAGTCAGCGCATAGCCCATAGCTCGCGCCTTGCTGCGGCGGCCGCCCGGTCCTGGGCGGCCGCCGTTCTGTTAGGACTCTGCTGCTGCGAGGCGGAGCGCATCGACCGCAGCGCGGAGGAGTGATGCGGAGCCACTCCCGTTCGCATATCCGACGTGCTTTGTCGTCTTGTTCTGATCAATGAAGCCGGTGGCCGCGTGCTTGGCGCAGCGCGTGGCCAAAACGATCACATTCGCAGTACGGGCCTTCTGCCGCAGCTGCGGCGTGCCTACGTGGTCGTAAGCAGTCAAGACCTTCACAGCGGGAGCGAGCCGCTTCAGTTCCTCCTGGCATCGGGTGAGCACTGCCTCGTCCAGTGAGTAGAGCAGCAGTGTCGCCGAGGGGAACTCGACGGGCGTGCTCTCCTTGCCGTCTTCGCCAGCAGGAGCATCCCAGGAGAAGCTGATGCCTAGGTCTTCAGAGAGCCGGCGCGCGAAGGCAAGGTCTGCCTCAGTGAGGCGGCGGCTGTGTGCAGACAGAGGCCCGAGCAGTTGCGAGCACAGGCTCGTGCGGGCCTCAGGATCAGGGCACGCTGCAAGGAACAAGCGGTCGACGAAGTCCAAGACAACCGAGGCCCGTTCGGGAGCAACCCACCGATCCGTGTCCGAACCAATGTCCCTGAGGATCTCCGCGTACTGCTCGGCACAGGGAGCAGCGCGAAGTGCGATCTCCATCAGCGCCTGCAAGGCCGCCAAGTCGCCAGGGCTGTAGCGGTTGAAAAGCACTGCGTTGCGGATGAATGCGTGGGCGCATTCGGGTGCGGGGTCGTCGTAGCCCACGGCATCAATGAACGAGCCTACTGCGCGCCATAGTTCTCGCGCGGCACCGTCGCTCAACCCGTCCAGGAACTCGGCGAGGGTCCCATCGTGCTCTGCAGGAGTGGGCCACAGGGTCCACTGTTCCTCATCCAGCGCGTCCTTCGCCGCGCTGTCGCCCTCGGCGAGCGCGAAGAACAGGGCTGGCCAGTCGTTGATCGGAGTGGCCGTGTCTGCCGACTCCTCGGGTTGCGCGACCGTGGAGGCATCAAGGTCGTCCGAAGTCTGCGCAATGAGCGCATTGGCCTCGTTCAACACAAGCGTGGGGATCTCGGGATTCTGGTCAAGGTCCTCAGCAGCCGCCACGAACCGGCGTGCGGCCTCTGCGTTCTTGAGGATCACGCAAGCCAGAAGGAGCACCGTCATGGCCTGCGGTCCATACGACCGCGGGTCGCCTGCGAGCAGCTCGGGGACGGCCCTGCCGTGGGTGATGAGGTTGGACTTGGCCGCCTCCAGATTCCGAGCCGCGAGTGGCTCCTCCAGAGCAACGGTGTACACGGCGTTCAGGATTGCTGCCTTCACCGGCGCAGGAGGATCTTGCCGGGCCACGTCCTGGAGCGCGGGGAACTGCAGCACCTTGGTACTCGCTCCGAGACGGTCAAGTCTCTTGAGCTTGAGATGCGCGAGATTCGTCGCAGTAAGCCCGCCCGCGGCAGCGAGTTGCTCAAGGAGGTCAAGCGACGCAGCTTCGCCGCCGGCCGCGAGAGCCGCGTCGAACTCGGCGATGAGACGCCCGACTGGCTTTACTACGCGCCACAGCCTTGGCGGACGCCTCAGGTAGGTCTGCTGCATCAGTAGCAGAGCATCAGTCAGGCCCTGCCGATACTTGTCGCTCTCCCCGGTTGACAGCCGGAAAGTGGAACGTTCGCCGGCCAGGTCGATGACGGCGCGTTCCACGGGATCGTCCCGGTCGAGGAGGGTTGGACGAAGGCCACCGCGCTCCATGTTGCAGTAAATGTACGTAGGCCCGGCAAATGCCTCAATGAGTTCAGCTGTCTTGCCGGCATCTGTTGGGTCACGTGCGATGGCGTACATCGAGTACGACTGGTTTTCGGCGACCCAACGAGGGAGAACGATGGGCGCGTCGTTATCGCCCAGCGCGATCTTGACGAAGGGCTCGGTGCGCGCTGTCCACGAGTGCTTGGGGTCCATCTTGGGCCACGCGTCGTTGCCCTCGCCGAAGAACCTGTGCAGGAACGCCTGGATACGATCAATGGTCCAGGACGTGGTCTGGTTCATTCTCCGTTCCCCCACCGCTCGGCCAGGTCAATGCGTGCTTGAGCGGCAGCGTCGCTGCCTGCCCGGTAAGTGATCTTTTCGTCGTTCCGGGCCATGCCTCGGATCGTGAAGTTCATCGATCCACTCAGCATCCAGTCATTCCCGCACAGCGTCTTCTCGTGGATATCCGGGTCACAGACGATGTGAAGCTTCCTTCCTGATGCCGCCTTCATCAGGCGGCGTAGAAAGTCCTCGTTGTGGGGATCATCGCGGGTCACGACGTGTACCTGTGCGCCACCATGGGCAATGCGGGCCACGGCGTCTGAGAGTCGGCACCCCACGGGAGGGGTGTCTCCAAAGAGTGCGTCGTAGGCGCCGTGGCTGTTGTCGAGGACCTGGACGTCGGTGATCCATGCGGACACCAACCACAGGTGGTCGCTGGGTGCGGTGAACTCCGCAATCAGCGCCGCGGACAGCATGGTGTCAACGCGAATCGCGGTGTGCCGCCCAGTGCGGAGGGTTCGTTCCTGGAATTTCACTGGGCTGCCTCCCTCAATTCGACCCTGACTCGAATCTCGTTCTGGTGGCGGACCACGCCGCAGACTTCCCCGTAGACGCGCAGCACATCCCGGTCGATGGGCGTGACCGGAACCTGCTTCAAGGCTTGAGCCATCAGAGTTGCGTCTCCCGCTGGGCAAACCAGCTCGACAGCCGAGGTCGCGGTCAATTGCTGCCGGTAGGCGTTATCCCAGGTGGGGTTGGTGACGTCGATCACCGGTATACGGTCATCGTGTGCGGCTTGGACCAGCAGACGCTCGAGGACGGGGCCGTCGGCGTATGGCTGGTAGTGCTTCAGGTCTTGAGTGCGGGCCTGGTGGCCACGGGGCCACAGAAGACTGAAGACCTGGTCTGCGGTCAGGGACCGGGCGCCTTCCAACTGGAGCTTGCCGGATCCTACGGCGTATGCGATTACGCGAGCGTCGACCTCGACCCGGAGACGTTGCTCCAACTCCGTCCATGCGTCAACAAGGACGAGAGCGGTGACGTCAGTATCGGGTCCAGACCCCGGGCGCAGAAGCCGCGTGGACAGGGCAGCAACAGCTGCATGCCGAGGCGGGCCGTCGAGCCGTGCCCAGGCCTCGCGAAGGACGTCCAGAGCGTCCTCGGCTTCTTTGGCTGAACTGCCGGCCCGGAGTGTCGCCATTGCCTGGGCAGCTGTTCCGCTGGATTCGTCGATGACATGCCGGAGGAACCGGGTCAGCGTGGCGTCGACGTACTCGTATTCGCTTGGCGCGAGGCTGCTCGTCACAAGCCCCCAGAATTGCCGGGGATCCTTCGAGTAGAAGTCGACCAACTGCTCGACGATCCCCAACCCACCCACGGACGTTTCGCTGAGCCACACCTCGGTGAGCGAGTCCTCTCCCTCACCGGGAAGTGTGTCAACGATGAGATCGCCATCCTGTGCGTTCGGGCACGCGCGTTGAGCAGCAGCGAGAATCGCAGCTGCCATCGTGTCGCGGTATGTGCGCCGCGCGAGCGGGCTGGTCTCGGCTGAGATGTCCTCTGCTATCAGCAGCTCTGCTGCCCTGTCCAGAGCTGTGATGACCGTGCCGTTGGCGACAAGCTTGATCAACTCTGACACGAGTCGATCACCGTCGACCTCCTGCTCAGTCACGTCGGAGTCACGGTAGAGCACTTGGAAGACCTTGGAGAGATCGTGAGTCCAGGAACCGTTCTTCAGCAGCGCACGGACGTCAGCGTTCGTGCGGTTCCCGTCGAGTCCGGCCAGAGCGAACGCGGTCAGATAGATCTGGGCCAGGCGCTCCCTCTGGAAGCTGTCGGAGATCTCGGCCAAGGCCGGATCATCCTGAACCGTGTGCAAGAAGGCCAGAGAGCGCCACTGAGGCGTAGTGAGGTACTCCCTGACAGCTGGATCGTCGAGGTTGAGCGGCTTGAGTGCGAAGCGGATGGCATCGACGCCCAAGGCGAATCCGAGTGCGGCCGGTCGTCCCCGGAGTTCGTATCGAACAGTGCGGGCTTGACTGTTCTGCCGTTCCCGGCGGACGTTGCACTCAGCGCCGAACGTCATGCGGCGCACTTGTACAGGGTTGCCGGCCGCGTGGGTCGCAAAGCTGACCATGTCAATGCGACGTTGCCAGGGGGACGGCTTCGGCACGGTGCCCTCACTGAGGGGCGCGTCGTCCTCCACGACGATCTGGGTGCCCCACTGCGGCTGGCCGTGAGACTGGTCCACGATGTCGGGATCGGGTTGGGAAAGCGCCAGGCTCAAGGGGCGGACGACTTCGAGGTTGGCGCCATCATGTCCATGAGGCTGCCAGGTGCCCTCCAGCCTGCCTTCGGTGACGATTTCCCTCAGGTTGAGCACATTGCCGTCGTCGTCGGGGATGGGGAGCCACGTGCGGTGAGTGTCGTCCAGGTACCCGAAGCGCCGGCTGACCCGTCCCGGCACGGCTTCAGTCAATGCCTTACCGATGGGCATGTGCTCGATGGATCCATCCCCGTTGTCGAAGGGGAGTTCCAGATCGACCTCAGGAAGGTTCAGCGGCTCGAACAGGGTCCGGGTGATGAACTCGGGGAGCATGGCCTTCTTGCCCATGCCGGGGTCGTTGACAAGAGGTTCCCAACGGGAGCGAAGCCGGCGAAGAGCCGTGGGCACGACGGCCAGGAGGAGGGAGCGAGGCTGTTCCCACAACACGGCCTGTGCGTCGTCAACGCTGACCTTCAACGCCTTGACGAGGTGCCGTGCAAACTCGTCCTGGACACGCTCCTCGGTCAGCAGTTGATGCAGGATTTTTATCAGTCCGAGGCGCTCGTTCTCGTACTCGGACAAGAGTTTCGGGTCATCCGGGGTCGTCAGGAGCTTCCGCACGTCGCCGCGCCGGACCTGGGCACGCATCCTGCGCCCGGCCCAGTCAAGAAGAGACTGGGCTCCCTGGATCTTGAGGACGTACCGGTTCTTGAGCGGCAGGGTCGTAGCAGCGACCTCCGGAGCAAAGAGCGTTTCGTAGCCCTGGTAGGCCAGGCGGTCGCGACCGTAGTCCGACAAGGCCACGATGGTCAGCGGCCGAGTCCCGCGCTCTCGGCCAGCGCGGCCGCGGCGCTGGATGAACGAAGCAGCATTCCGCGGTGCCTTGTGCTGAAGGACGAGACCAACCCGGGGATCGTTGAAGCCCACCTCCAACGACGCCGTAGCAATCGTGAGGTTCGCATTGCGGTTAACCCCCGCGTCCTGCGATGAGGTTCGCCCGATGATCAAGGGATGCATGCGGAGATCGGGGTCAAGTTCATGTCCGATCCGCTCGACGAGCTCCCAGTTCTGTCCCTCGAGGTAGCGAGGCCCGGGCTCAGGGCGCGCACGTGACCGCAACCCGGCCAACACGTCACCCCGGCGATTCGTGCGCCCGCGGTGGTCCTGGTCGCCCTCGGCGTCGCGGAGGTACTTGTAGAAGCGGTTGGTGACGTCCAGGGCATCCGTGAATAGGAACCCGGTCGAGCCGTAGAGGAAGGCGTCGTCACCGTTGTCGAGTACGCGGCCCCAGAGCATCGCAGTCTGGATCGACGTGGACAGGAGACTGGCTCCCGAGACTGGGTCGCCTCGCAGCGCGAGCGCGTACTCGCGGCCTTCCCGCACCATGGTGGCATCTTCGGGTGCAATGGAGTCCACGTCACTCTCGCGCAGGCCGACCAACTGTGCGAAGAACTGGTTCGCGTCGCGCAGTGTGGCGCTGAGGCCCACGAAAGTTACGGGTTTGCCTACTGCGTCCCTCCATCTGCGTAGGAGGTAGGCGACCTGCGCCCCGTGCACTCCCGAGTAGGTGTGCACCTCATCGAGGAGCATCAGGGACGGCACGCTTCCCCCGCGCCAGCCCAGGAGGCTATCGAGGTAGCCATCGGCGCTGCAGTTGTTCAGCATCTCCGTAGTGGTGAACAACAGGTGCGGCGGGTTCTTCTTCAAGGACTCGCGAGTCAGGGCGAGTTGGCCGTCCGGGATTTCGTCCCCGCAGCGTCGGCATATGAGGCGTTCAACGCGTTCAGCGCGGTCCCTATCGGACCAAATCAACTCGCCGTCTTCACACTCAGGGCTGGGACAGGGAAGGAAGGGACACACGGCGCCGTCCCCTACGCGTGCCCAACGGCCGGAACCTCGTCCGGGCTGAAGTCGCCAATCGTCGGCGTGATTCGGGGTGCCTCCGTAGAGTGCGCCGAGACGCAGAGGCCTCTTCCCCTGGCTGACGAGCGCGCTCTGAACGCTGCGAGCATTGACGATCGCATCGCGCAACTGATCCCGCAACAACTCAGTTCGCGGATACAGAGCCAGAGTGTGGATCCTTTTCTGGACCCTGTTGGTCGCGTGCTCCGCTATGGCTGCGAAGGCGGGCAGGTAGAAGGACAGCGTCTTGCCGCTACCGGTGCCGGCGCTGACGATGATGCCCTTAGAACGGTTTTGGCCCTGGAGTGAGGAGAAGACGGCTTGCGTTGCCTCCAACTGAAAACGAGCGAGGTTCTTGCCGCCCAGTTGGTCCTGGGCAACGCGGCCTTGGAGATCGCCCCAACCGGGAAGGGTACGCAACTCCTTGAGTGCTTGGGAGCCTGGAATATCTCGATCAGGGTAACGGCGATAGCGAACGTGTAGGCGGTAGTCAGCAACGAGTCGCTTCCCTTGCCGCCACCACCCGTTGGGGGTGTCGTCTGCCCAGTCTCCGCGAGGGCGGAAGAGTTGACGCAGTCCGGCGGTCAAGCGCAGAGCTTCGGCAAAACGAGTGCGGTAGCGGATTGATCCGTCGCTAGGCCAGGGCGCCTTGAAGAGCAGCGCGCGGCCCTGCAGCTCGCGGAGGATCTCGACGGCTGATAGTACTGGCGGAATGTCGCATTCGTCGAGGAACTGCCCGATGCAGTTGAGGACGTCATCCTCTGAGAGTGCACCTTCCGTCATGCCCCACATGAGGAGGGGCAACTCAAGGTCTTCAAGTTGGTTCAGGAGTTCGTTGGCGAACTTCCGGCCTACTATGCTCTGGTTCACGAACCCTTCCTCTTCAGGGTGATGTGGGCGTCCATCCGGCATTCGCGAAGGAGTGCGATCTCTTCGTCTGTGACGTCGCTTAGCGTCAGGCCAGGTTGCTCGCGTAGCCGATTTAGCAGGTCGACGAGTGCTTCCGGCGGGTCTTGAGTGTCTTGAAGGAGTTCCGCTAGGCCGGCGTACGTGGTCGCGAATGTGGTGATGGCTTCTTTAGAAGCCTTGCCCCTGGCGATTCGCTCCAGTTCAAGTTGTCGCTTGGAAGCCTGCTTCTCCGTTTCGAGTTCGACGAGCATCGAGATTCGCGCAAGGGGCAGGTCCGCGAGGAGTTGCTCAGTCCAGGCTGACCAAGCGGATTGATTCTCTTCCGCGAGACGATCGGTTACTGCCTGTGTCTTCTTCTTCGCCGTGTTGAACACCGGGTTGGAGGGGAGTCCGCTGGGTCCCAGACTGCGTTCGAATCCAGCTCTGCCGTCATCGATGCCGGACAAGTCGATGTTGAGTCCCGCGCCGCGGGACTGTAGGGCCTGCGTGACGGCCAACTGCGAGCGAAGCTGGTTGAGCTGAGAGCGGAGTTCCAGCAACCGGCTTGATACACGAGTGGCCTGCCGCTGTGAATCCTCACCATCCGCGATGCGTGAAGCGTGATCCTCAAGCAGCTTTGCCTTCTCGTACACTGACATCCGAGTCACGGTTGATCAGCCCCTTCGACTGCCAGGGAATGCCATTCGGCAATGATTTCCTGCACGCCCTCGGCTGCGCTCTTGGCGGCCGAAGAACTAGCCCGCATCTCGGCACCCTTCAGTGCCTCATCAAGCCACTCATCAGCGACACAAAGCAGGTTCCGGATAACTTCGATGGAAGCTCCTCGGTCCTGGGCGGCCGTGCGGATGCACGCAATCAGACGCGACGCCTCAGGGCGATCGTCGTCGAAGCACCGGGCCAGGTCATCTTCCAGAGCGGAGATCGTGGACCACTCCACAGCAACTGCCTGCTCGAGGAGAGCATCGAGTTCACGCGCTCGTTGGGCGGGCAACGACAGACTGACCTCTCTTGCCCTGTCGACGGCAGTTCTGATGCTGGCCAGGGTGTGGTTCCCCGGGGTGCTGCGGGGTTGCCGCATTCGGATGTCGCTCAGCCAGTCCTTGAGCACCGTGACTTGCCCGTCGATCAGCGTGGACCATGACGCGAATGGTTTGACTGCGGGCTTCGCCCACTCTGGGACGCTGCCCGTTGGCGTTTCCCACGCCCAGGTGGCTGTTGCCTCTTCCAGCAGAGGGATTGCCCGGGCTGCATCGATCATGCCCACGGCTCCTCTGCTGCCCTGCGAGATGCCGATCCCGGTACGAATACGTTTCACCAGGGCACTGCGCGCCGACAGGTGCTGGTTGAGGGCGGCGGTCCACCGGTCCGGCCTTGACATGACGCCGGTACCCTTCCAAGCTTCGCCGTCGTCCACCGCTGCCGCCAGGAGCTCTTCGATGCTCATGCCAGGCCAGCAGCGACCAGCAAGAACGGCTCCCAGAACGGACGCTCGTAGGGCAAGGACAAGGCCGTCGTCCGTGATCTCCAAGTTGCATTGAATTCGGGATGCCAGCGCACCGGCGTGCCGCTCGGCGAGGGTCGCGAGCCTGCGGATGTCCTCACCGCGTACCTGGTCCAACCCGTTCTGCGCACGGATCAAGCTCTGGAAGAACCTGCTGTTCGTGGCACTTCGCTTGAACTGGATCGGCGCGCTATCAGCGCCTGTGATGCCTGCAACCGCAGAGCCTTCGATGCTGACGACGGTGCCGTTATTCGGCCAGCCCTTCTCCTTCACGTTGCTCTGCGCCTGCATGAGCGGCGCGTTCCAGCGGTACCGCTCCGCTACCGCTGTTGCGATGACTGTGCGGATGGCTCGGGCGTGATCCTGCTTGAGGTCGTCGCCGCGGGTCACCCACTCCTCGATGTTCTGAAGGCTCCGCTGAACGGACAGGCGATAAGTCTTGTCTTCCGTCTTGGCAGTGCCTGGCGTGGCGCTCCGTTGGGGGGAAGGCTCAGCCTCACGTTGTGGCTGCTGCGGAGGGGCTTGGACTCCCGCAGCCAGGGGGTTGAGAGCAAACGCCTCCAACACCGTGGGATCGATTTCGATGCCCTGAGCAGCGGCGTCGCCCCAGAACTCAAGGATCAGCCGTCGCCGTGGGCCGGCCACCCGATCATTGGTATCGATGAACGATCGCACGGCTGTGTCAAGCGTTGTGTCGATGTCAGCCGTAAGGAAGCTTTCGGAGAAGGCCGCATCGGGAAACTCTCCGCGCCGCAGTGAACCAGCGTGCTCAATGAGAATTGGCCGTACCACACTCCCGAGCACCGTTCGGGGGACGAACCCCCAGGGTTCATCCTTCGAAGCGGTGGAGTGGACCATGCGAGTCAGGGCTGAGCGGTTGAAGGGGTAGAGCCCGTATCCATCCGCTGATGCTCCAAACGCGTCGTGGCAACGGGGCTGCAGGGGGCAGGTGTCACATGCGTTCGGCGGTTCGGCGCCGCCTACCTGTTCCAGTTGATCCTTGCCGATGCGCGCTGCGTTGAGGTAGCGGCCAACGAATGCAGCGATGGCTTCTTCACCGGTGTCTTCTTCGCTGAACGGAACATCGAGGTCATACGCGTAGCCCAGGTTTGCTTGTACACGGGTGAGCGCGGTCTCTGGCAAGTCACGGAAGTAGCCAGTTGTTACCGCCATAAGGGTCCGGATGGGGGCTAGTCGTGTCGCTCCCTCACGGTGAGCGGCTTCGACAACGGCGTCCAGCAGGTCCTTCTGCACACCCTGAATGAGAGCAAAGTCTTCGATGAGGAGAACAATCTCTTTGCCCTGTCGGTGGTACTCCTCGCGGACAAGGGTCATCGCTTCCAGCAAGCGGCCCATGCCGAGGTTGAAGCTGCGATTGATCGCAGTCTCCAAGTGCTCGTTCAGGAGGTCGATCGCGATCTCCTGGAGTTCGGCCTTGGCGCTGAGAACCTGTACCCACTTCTTGGCCAGCGCCGAAGCCTTGCTGACATCTGTGATGTCTAGCGGGAGATCATCAACTGTGAACTTCGGCGGGCGATCTTTGTCACCCTTGGTGCGGTCTCGTAGGAGGTACGTGGCCAGTTGTGGAACAAACTTCTCGGGCTGGAGCATGAATTCGCTGACGTGCGGATCGTCAAGTAGTGCTCCGAGACCATGAGGGCCGAAGAGTTGCCGCGCCGGCCCCGAGACGCCGCGGCCGGTCTCGGCTACGAGGGTCTCGTTGAGGGAGTGGATCAGCCGCCGAGCCAGCACTGATGCGTCGATGTCAGCGGTAAATTTGTCGATCTCCGCTTTGAGTTGCTTCAGTTCATCACTATCTGCCTTGGCGATCAGGCTTTGCACCACTGCCTTGAGGCTTGTTCTGTGCTTCTCAAGGTAGATGATCTCGCGATCACGGCGCCCGTCGTCGACCAGTTCGAGGTGCTCTCGGACCCATCTGACGAGGTGAGACTTTCCCGACCCGGACTCGCCCACGATGGGCATAAGGAGTGCACCGCTGTTGGACTCATGATTCAAGAAGTCGTGAAGAACCGTCCCCTCGTCGACCGGCTGACCCTCAAGCACGAGTTGCCGGCCGTCGAGCCGCGCTCGCTGGATTCGCAACGGCGCATGAGTGGCCCGAAACACGGCCGCAGATGGCGAGATGGCTTCAACGCTAATGGTATTGGCGGCCGTTGCGGGATCCCAGCAGGCCTTTCCGCGGAAGTCAGGCACTGGGGGCCTCCTGGATCGTGATGTCGCTTACGTAGCGAGGACTCGAGGGCTGCTCTGGATCGCTCACCTGCAGCACCAATGCGGCATCGGAATCAAGTTCTAGGCGCAGCCAGCCCTCGTCGTTACCGCGGAGCAGCGCAAAGGAGAGAGCAGGGCCCGCTACACGGTCACCGGGGTTGGGGAGGTGGAGAGCCAGGGAGTATTGGCCGCTGGAGAGTACCGGCAAGTGCTCGCGGACGCTTCGGACGGCTGTTACGGCATTCACCTGGCGGCCCGGCTCCCATAGGCACTGCATGACGTATCTGACCGCTGCGGTGCAGTCGGGTACCAATCGACTGCCACCTCCGCCGGCAAGGAGTGGTCGTGCTGCGAGCCCTAGCGCGGGGGCCCAGTCGCAGAACTGTCGCCATCGCTCGGCGTTCACGACAGCCGGTCCCGCCTCGGGTCTGAGAGGGGTCTCCTTCATGAGATCCTGCGCCTGGTCCCAGTCCACAGCAGGGCCCATGGGATCGAGCGTGAGGAACCATGCCAGGGCACGCGTGAGGTCTCGGGATTCCCTCTGTTCATCGTTGTCCCCCAAGCCGCTGTTGCGCTCAGGTGCAAAGACGGCGCTGCGCAGCGCAGCCGCGAATGCGTCCCAGTCTTGGCCGTCGAGATGCTCAGCGGGTCCCATGAGCGTCAGCTCACCGGTGGCTTCGGCGACGTGGAGCAGCCCGAGCTCCCGCAGCGTCTTGACGGCTTTGTTGAACATCTCCGACGCGTCTTTGTCACCGGATGCGAGGGTCGGTGGACTCAGCAGAGCGCGGGCGCCGTTGAGTGGTACCGGCTTCTTCGAATGGGCCAGTAGACGGACGACTGCCCACATGGGGTCGGGGCGCGAGGCGTCCACGTTGATCAGGGCCATCAGAACGACTCCAACGCGGTCTGTACGGAGAAACTTTGAGCATGAAGAGCACCGAAGGCCAGGCCTGGGCGACTCGGATCCGGCGTACTTCGCGCGTGGATCAAGTAGGCCACATCTGGTGAGTCAAGCCGCGACCTGAGCACCCGGGCCATCGGTGACAGATCATCGTCCAGAACCCAGACGATGGGGCCTTCGTAGAAGCGGAGCAGATCCGCGTCGGTGTCGCAGATGATCGGCCGCGGTGCCACATCCTCCTGAAGAGCTTCGGCTAGAGATGGGGTGATCCCTGGCCCACCAATCACATTCATGCCACGAAGGGCCAACATCTCCAGCAGCCGAGGCACCTTGACCTGACGGTCCGTCTCGGTCCCCCACCACAAACTGAGGCAGGACGCGGTGCCACGCATGCTTCGGAGTGGATCGCGGCTGGTCCGCCTAGGGGCTGGAACCAGTGGATGAGGGTCTCCGGCCAGCTTGTAGAAGCCGTTCTCCTGCGGAAGGCCTGTCGTTCTGCAACTGGGGCAGCCTCGGCAATTCACCCCCGTCAGCAGTGGGGCGCCACCTTGCTGAACCCGGTAGTAAGTGCGGAGAACCTCGCCTGTGCATCGATCACCGCGTAGCAGGGTGCGGAGATCGGATAGGGCTTGTCGCTGCGCGGTGATTGAGCGCCGGCGCTCCGCTTCGAACCGAGTCCGGAAGTGCTCCTCGTCGTTGGTCTGAGTGTCTTCGAGCGTGACGTCCACATGCGTGGATGCCACCTCGTAGAACCGGTCGAGGCGTTCCTGGAAGGCTGCGCGTGGTTCGTCGTCGTGTCGCTGGGGCGGCTCAGGAACGTGGAGACCGATGAGCCCGGCGCGCAACATGAGGTTCAAGGTGCGGATGTTCCAGTCGCGGTTTGCCTCCGAGGTGTCGTGGACGTTGTCCGGGATGGAGTCAAGGTTGACGAGGTAGTGACGCTGACGTGGGTATGTCTTGTCCCTGAGCGTCCACATCCACCGCCACCTCGACCACGCTTTGTCTGCACCGATGATTGCTTGCCGATTGATGCCCTCGGCAACGGGCTCATCCCGGGGGGCGGACGCCAGGTAGGCCACGGACGGACGTCCGTCCCGGCCTGTGCGCCCTACCTCCTGGTAGTAGCGGTCGACGGTTTCGGGCAGGCAGGCGTGCACCACACTGCGGACGTCGGGTAGGTCTACACCCAGGCCGAAGGCTGAAGTTCCTACGACGATGTCGTACCGGGTGGGGATAGGGCCGGAAGCGGAACGGCCGCTCCAGCCTTCCACTACGCTTCGGCGTTCGTCGGGGCTGGAATAGCCTGCGACGTCAGCTACTCGTGCGAAGCCGGCTGTGCGTAGGCGGTCAAGCCACGCCTTGGCGTCCTTCCGCTCTGTCACGTACAGAGCTAGTGGTTTCGGTAGACGGTCGATGGCGCGAAAGATTGCCTCGGTGCGCTGCTCCTCGTCGGTGAAGGCATCAATGTAGTAGCTGGGTTCATGGCGCACCTGGGCGCCCCAAACGATCTCGGCTGGCTTGGGGTCTGCGAAGAGTTTCTCGAGCGTGGTTACCTGCTGCTCGGTGAGCGTGGCGCTCATGCAGACCGTCACGGGTGCGCGTCCGGGTGGTGCTGCGCTCAGCCAGGTCCGACGGTGGACGGACATGGTTTGGAACTCAGGTCGAAAGCCTTCGCCCCATTGCTCGACGAGGTGGGCCTCGTCAATGACGAAGTAATGAAGGTGACCTGCCTCGGCAGCATCTTCCAGCGCAGACTTAAGTCCAGAAACGAGTGATTCAGGGTTCGTGAAGACTAGCCGCTGTTTACCTGTTCGGATATCTTCTCGTATTTGTTGCTTGAGGTTCTCGTCGAGGCCGCCGATGTAAGCGTAGCGGCCGGAGGGACTTCGTCGCCCGCGGCTGTTCAGCAACTCCTGGGCACGACGTTCCATGTCCAACGCGAGCACGACAGTCGGCACTACGACCAAGGTGACGCCGATACGGTTACTTGCGAGCAGAGCCGGAGCCTGTACGAGGGCGGTCTTGCCGTGGCCAGTGGGCAAACAAGCGATGACAGTGCTGCCAGGCTCTGCGAGTGCCACAGCGCGCGCAGCTTGCCGCTGCCCGATTGACTTGTACTGGGCGTAACGGCTGCCGAGAGCACGGATCCAGAAGGGGTCAGCTGGACACGGCTCCAACTCAAGCTGTGGTTGGAGGCTTTCCCCGAGGTGGACCTGCTCCAAGTCGTACGTGGCTGCTTCGTCAGCTTTCTGATCTTCCCTGCCAGGATGCCACGGCCGGGCTGTGACCAAGACGCGACGGCTGTCCGGGAGTGCATGGCAGTGCATCTGTTCCCACTGTTCTCGCATGGGCAGCGGTGCGCCAGGTGGAATTGAGAGACCATAGGTGTTTCCGCTGGCCTGAGCTTCCAGAAGAATCTGCCGTGTCAATGCTGCCACGTCACGCCACGAGGCCGTCTGTTCAGCGAGGCCGTCGAGGGCATCCTTGAGCCGTCGCAATGTGCCGCTGTACTCCGGCTCCTCCGGCGTCGGGACAACGAACGGCCAGGTGTCAAAGAGTTGCTGTGCACCAATCCAACTGTCACGCACTTACCTGTGCCCCCTTTCTCCCAGCGCGGAGAACGCAGGTTGCAGACATGAGCCGTACGCTGGGCTGCATGAGGCCGTCGATGAGCAGACCGGCGGTCTTCACGTCTGTCAGTTGGCTTTCGTCCTCACGCAGGAGGCGACCGGCAGCCCTGCGGGCCTCTGCCTGCGCCCGAGTCACGGTGAGTCGCCGGCGACCGCGTTCCTGGGCCTCGGCGCAGAGTGCCTTCAGGTCAGTGACGCGGAAGAGTTCGTCGCGTGCGACCTTCTCGGCGTTCTCAGCAGCATGGCGGAACTCCGACCAGTTACCGAAGACGTCGATGAGGACACGAATCCGCTGGCCACTCAGGTTTTGGCACTCTTTGTCGTAGGACTTGTTCAGCCATTCGAGCGCCGAGGCCAGCGTCAGCGCCTCGGCGCTTCCAGCCCGCACCCACACTCTGCGCGTGAACGGCGGAAGGAGGAGATCGGCCTGGCGCTGCAACGCCCGTTTCACCTCTTCCCGGTTGGCCATCACCTCTGCCGCCACGGAGACGTCGGCCTCAACCAGGAAGTCGAAGCCGAAGTAGGGCTCCGGGTCACCCATGTGGCCGGGGTCCACGCGCTGGTAGGCAGTGGCCTGGCCACGTTCGTCGATGTCGCTCAACGCGGCGAGCGCGTCGATGAAGGGGTTGCCTATGCGGAACAACCTTGTGCCAGGATCACGCAGGGCTCTGGACCGGTTGAACGTCCCCTGGGCCATGGCAGGATCCAGCGCCGCGGTCTGCGCCACGTAGAGCCGCGGCGGCACCTGCGGCCGTGACCCTGCGAGGTCGAAGACGCTCTTGCCGGCTGTGCGCTCGTAGTGGCGGATGTTGATACCACCAGATCCTGCGCTTGTGTACCGGAAGACGCCGCGCTGGATCTCCCTCCACTCCAGTTCTAGCCCTCTGAGGTTCTTGACCATGCTGTCTCGGCCATCGACATCAAGGTAGATGGCTTCGAGCATGTCCATCTTCTCGATCTGTTGGCGCGCTTCGCGGAGCTGGTCTTGAACTCGTTGCTGAGAGGACGCGAGCCCGGACGGGCCATCTCGTAGGGCGTCGCTCCAGACAGCGTCGCGGCCTTCTGCGATGGCGTCCTGCAGTGTCGACACGGACCTCGAGAAGACGTCGTAGCCGTCACGCAACAGGTTCAGCCACGCCGTACCAAGGGCTTCATCCTCGGCGCTTACGCTGACTACGTACTGGCTGGCTTCATCGAGATGGCTGACGGACTCGCCACTGGGGTAACGGTCAACCCGCCCGATCCGTTGTTCGAGCTGGTTGGGGTTCCACGGCAGACGCATGTGAACGACGGCACTCGCGACCTGAAGATTCAGCCCATCCTCGGCGGTGTGGTCGGCGACAAGGACGGACGTGCCCGGCGCCGTACGCCACTTCGTGACCGCATCCTCGGAAGCCACCGCTCCGGCTTGTGCGGTGTGCTCCACAACACAGGCTGTACGAGACAACCGCCGTAGGCGCGCTGCCAGTTGGTGCGCCAGCAGTCCCGGGCCGCAGAAGACAACGATGCGTCCACCGCGATTCAGAATTGGGACGAGGGCGTTGACCGTCGCCTTGAGCGGCTGGTTGCCCTCTGCTTCGCCGAGGTGCCTCTCTAGCTCGTCGAGTGCTTCCACCTCTGCAGGGATGAGAGTGGGCGCGGCGAGCATGGTCTGCTCCTGGGCACTAAGACCGGCTCGTTGCGCCGCCTCGGCATCTCTGCGGACCCGCCAGCGCAGGGCGTCGGCGAAGTCGTCGAAAGGCCCACCAGTCCTGGACGTGAGTACACCGAGGATGCGGGCGTACGCGGTGGTCTGATCTTCAAGCCCGGCATCGAGCAAGGAACTCGAGACGCCAATCCGCCACTCCGTAAGGGCGGCTTCGACCGCGTCGAAGGTGGACGGCAGGGTGATGACGTCCGAGAGCTTCCGCCCGCGGACAGCGTAGGGTTCGCCTTCTTCGGAATCGTCTTCGGGCCTCTCCACCTGATCGCGCCGGTGTCGGATCACCCGGCGGTGGAGACGGTACGTCTCGCTGATGTGGCCCCGCAGCTCCTCTACGCGCAGGGAGAGCTCATCGGGTTCTACTTCATCGCGGAGGTCATCGTCCTCAGTGAGACATTCGACGATCCGCTTTGCAAGGTGCTCAAATCGGGGGTCATCGGGAAGGATCCGCCGGATGTCGTCGAGCGTGGACCTCAGCAGAAAGGTGAATGTGGCATCCAGGGCGTAGACGCTGTCGGCCAACACGGCTCGTAGGGCATAACGGTGCTCGAAAGCTTCGCGGTCGTCCCAGCTGTAGAGGTCGCGGTCGAGCAGGTGCAACAGGCCGAGGTGAGTGGTGTAGTGCGAAGTCACGGGGGTCGCGGACAGGAGCAGAAGCCTTGGTGCGGAGTGCGCCAGGGCGGCTAGTTCCCGGTAGGGCGAGAGGCCCTCGTCGGCGTTCTGTACCAGTGCATGGGCTTCGTCCACGACGACAAGTGCACTGTCGTGGTACGCGGACCACTTCTCCGGCGTCTCGTGAGACGTGATCACAATTCGGGCCGATGGAAAGTCGTCGACGAAGAACTTGTTGCGGAGCTCCTTGTCCCACTGGCGCCGCAGTGGCTCGGGGGCAACGACCGTTATTCGTGCCTGCGGATCGTCCAGGAGAGTCTGCCGGATGACGAAACCAGCCTCGATGGTCTTCCCGAGGCCTACTTCGTCTGCGATGAGGTATCGCTGCACTGGATCAGTGAGCACCGTCATTGCCGCGCGGATCTGATGTGGGAAGACCTCGGCAGCCGAGGACAGCAGCGCAGCCATGTTCGCGCAGGCAGCTCGTTGGGCAACGAGGTCACGCAGGAAGGGAAGCCGAGCGTCGCGGAAGAACCCCGACTCGCTACCACCGCTCGTGAGGACTTGGAGGGGATCACCAACGGGGCGGTCCCAGCGCACTCGGAGATCGCACTCGTTCGCGCTCTCGTTCCACTTCTTGTTGGGGACCTGGATGAAGTATTCCGGGAGACGCTCCCCCGTAACCCGGCCCGCGAGCCAATCTCCGGTGCTCGGTTCGCGCCAGTAGACCCGCGTTTCGGCTTCGAGCTTGGCACGCCAGCAGCTCCTCGCCGGCACACGCTGAGAGTGGACGACCTCCTCGGCTACTGATTCGAAGAAGTCGACGCGCAGCATCTCGCCGTCGATGGCGCCAACCCGGCCGATGCCCGGAGCCCCCGTGAACTCGACGAGGTGTCCAACCGCGAAGCCCGAAGACATCCGCCTGCTCGCCCCCCACCTGCTGATTCAACAACTGGCACGAGCTTAAGCGCATCCACTGACAACGCAGTCGACGGAGTAGATCGGGAATTCGCATGTATTTTCGATACTGGAGAGTAGGTGCCCCTGCGGCGTCTCCCTACGGTCGCCGCATACTCGTCTAATGGGTACTAAGTGGATCTATCGGGTTGGTTCGCTAAGTGCATCGCGCCGCAGATTACGGCTGAAACAACGTCTTGCTCAGAGGTGACACCGCCATCGCAGCGAGCCGTGCACAGCAACGACGCTCGCGCGACCGCTGGGGAACGACCTCCGCCTGACCTGCGAGTGCATGCCCGAGGCGCGCTCCCAGGTGCGCCCGCATGTAGCCGACTCATGCCGCCCTGGTCTGCATATGCTGCCGGCAGTGCACTCATTCCCAGACAGACTCTCCAAGGCCAGGAGCCGTGCCGATGTCAGTGGCCTGGGTTGTACTGTCTGGGCGTTCGCCTCGCTGTCCGTCCACGGCGTGGTATCGGCGCAAACCACCACATCACTGAAACAGAAAGAAGACCGTGAACGTCCCCGCCCCTGCCGGTATCGCGACCCTCGTCGCCTACGTCGCCACCATCCCTGCCGCCAACCTTGCCGTCACCCACTTCGGAGCTGTCCCCGTCGGCTTCGGCTACGCCGCCCCTGCCGGCGTCTATATGGTGGGTCTCGCCTTGGTACTTCGGGACCTCGCCCGTGAGTCCGCCGGCCGTGGTGCTGTTCTCGCGGCCATAGCCGTCGGCACCATCCTGTCGTACTTCCTTGCTGACCCGGCGCTGGCTGGCGCCTCAGCTGCCGCCTTCGCGGTGGCCGAGACAATGGACTTCGTCGTCTACGAGCCTCTCCGGAAGCGCGGCCTGCTGATCGCGATGCTCGCCTCGAACGCCGTCGGCCTGCTCGCAGACAGCCTCCTCTTCCTCAAGTTGGCCTTCGGTTCCTTCGAGTACCTGCCCGGCCAGATTCTCGGCAAGGCGTGGATGACCTTCGCTGCAATCGCCGTGCTGGCCCTCCTTCGACGCCGCAAGCAGGCGAGCGCGAACGCCTGATCACCCTCAGCACCGTTGGTGACGTCATCGGGGGTGCCGGTGTGGGCTTCGCGTGGCACTGACCTGTGCATGCGCAGTACCGGTACAACTCCCCGTGAATGTCTGGCCATTGACGCCAGGGCACGAGTCGCAGGGTCAACTTGCCTCGCTCCTGGCGCCTCCGATACGGTCGCGTCATCAATGAGGGCCCCACCATGCCTAGGTCTGGTGGGGCCCATTTGTGTCCTCTCGAACCCGGGGGGACCGAATGTCGCGTGCCACCGTCTTCTTCAGGTTTGGCGGCCAGGGAGACGGCGGCCGTGCTCATGCGAAAGGACAACTGGTGAGTACACACCATGGCACAGGCTCCAGCCAGCAGCCACCCGGGCATGGCCTCGCGGATGACGTCTGGGGCCCGGAGGCGCCGTCGTCGACGTCCGCCCATGTACGGCGCGCAAACGTACAACTGCTGGTCGGCGGCCGCACCGTCTTCGCGGTGTACATCTCGCCCGCGATTGTGGCCGGTGCAGTAGTTGCGTCCCTGGTGCTCGGGGCGGCGAGCTGGGGCCACTGGCCTTGGCCGTAGAACCGTGAGGCAGGCCGCGGGAGTACCTGCTCCCGCGGCCTTCGGGCGGCCATTTAAGGCACAGGCGGAGTGCTGCAGTGTCTCGCGGGCGCGGCCCGGGCCGCGCGCTATCTGTAGCGGCGGGTCGGCACGAGCCCGGCCTTCGCCGGCCCTGCCCACCTCAACGGCCTTCCGGGACACAAGACCGATCTGAGCCGGCGTTGCCGGATCGAGCAGAGCCATCCGGGATAGTGAGGCTTCGTTCGCCTCTGTACGCGAGACCCCAAATCGAACTCGTGGTTACGGTGGGGCAGCAGACCAAGCGTCTGGAGATGAAACTGGAGGACGCCGCTCTGAGGCTTAATTCGGTAAACAGCGACATCACCGGAGGTCGTTGCACAATTCGCAGGCAACGGTCGCTGCAGTAGCCGTGCGGCCGGCCGCTGCCCAGACGCGGACCATATTCGTCGCATCGAGCTCCGAGATGAAACTCGCGTCGATCCAGGACACGAGTGGCCGGTTAAGCGGCCGCATGTCAGGATCGGACCGTGCCTCTTTTCCTGGTCGCTGCCGAGAGTTCGGGGCTCCCTGCCGTGCCGCCCCCCAGGATGCGGCGGGTGGTGTTCGTTGCGTTGCTGAGCTCGGACGGGCGGCTCGCTCTGGTGGCAGACGACTTGCCTGGAACTGTTCCCCGATGGGTGCTCCCTTCAGGATCCGTCCGAGCCACAGAAACCTACCGTGAGGCGGCAGTGCGCGTACTCCTCGATGCGGTCGGCGCGATGCCGGTGCGCGGGGGCACTGTTGAAGGATGCCGCTGGGCTCAGGTACCTGTGCCCATAGGTCGGAGCCGTCGAGAGGCACACGTGTTCATCTTTCGTCTCGCTGCGGCTGATGCTCCGCCGGAGCATCTGCCCTGGAGGGGAGCGACACGCTGGGCGGGGCCTGAGCAGTGGCAGGAGCTGTGCACGCGGTGCGATCTGCCAGATGTGGATGTGCTGTTGACGGGATACCTGGAAGGATGGATCCCGGACGGGCGGATCACGTTGGGGCCTTGAACCCCCGCACCTCGGCACCCGCTCTCACTCTGCCCTGGCGATCGTAATGGCGGTCTCCTGCAGGGCCGCGGCAACCGCTGGCATGTCCTGTTCACGCAGACGTACGGCGGGTGCGTACACGGAGATCGCGGCGAGCGGTTCCCCGATGCGGTTGCGGATGGCCACGCCTACACCGTGCAGGTCGTGCGCGCTTTCCTCGAGGTCTGCCGCCCATCCCCGGACTCTGACTTCCTCCAACTCCACCTCAAGCAGCGGCCACTCAGTGATACTTCCTGCCGCCGTGGCAGGGAGCGCGGCCGGGAGTGTCGCGCGTACATCTGCCGGGTCGCGCAGTGCGAGCAGGGCCTTGCCCGCCGCTGTGACGTGGGCGGGGAGTTCCTGTCCGAGCGGAACACTGACGCGCAGGACATGCCGGCACTCGACTCCGTCGAGTAGTCGGACGACCGCCGCATCCAGGGAGTACAGGCACACCGTCTCCTGCAGCTTCTCGGAGAGCTCCTCCAGGGGTCTGCGCGCCTGTCGTCGGACGTCCAGCTGGGCGATCGCGGCCAGTCCCATGCGTACGAGCTGCGGACCCGCTGAGTATCCGCGCTGGCCAGGATCGTGACGCAGGAAACCCGTGCGCTGCAGGGTGACCAGGATGCGGTGTGCGGTGGAACGTGAGATACCGAGCTCCCGGGCGGTTTCGGTAACACCGATTTCCCCCCGGTCATACGCCAGGACTAGAACATCCAGGGCCTTCGTCACCGACGCCAAGGCCTCTGTCGCCGACAGATGCTTGCCATCCACCATGAAGGAACCGTAACGCTCAAACGTTCCCGGAGACCGGGAGCTTCGACAGAATCCACACGCCAGGATTCTGTGATGGCACGTCTCACAGTGCCGGTGCGGCATCGCACGAACCCGGCGAGTCAACTCTGTGCCAAGACGGGTTGAGTCCTGCGCCAACTCCGACCGAACTTGCCGGGCTTGAGCGCACTGTTGACCGTTTGATAGCGCCTCACAGGAACTGCGTGCGTGCCACAGTGTGCCGTCCCTACACTGGCAGCGACCTTCCTTAGGAGTTCGCCATGGCGGGATACCGGACCAGCGCACCTGCGTCAGACAAGGGTGTCTACATCGGCCAGGCCCGGCATGCTGTGAAGGAGCTGATCACTTCACTGCGCGGCGAGTTGGCGACATTGGAAGCTGTGTACGCGATGATGTGCCAGGGCGCCGAATCCACCGATGTCCGGGAAGAGCCGCCGGACACTGGCGAGGACGCGGAAACCGCCCAGCCTTCCTGGGAGGGTCCGTCTGAAGTGTCTGTCACCGACGAGGATCCTTCGTCCGAAGATGCGCGCCCGGGGATTGGCACTCGGGCCCTGGGGCCACCGCGTAACGGAAGCATGCGCGATGCGATCCTCACACTCCTGTGCGCTGCTCAAGAGGCAATGTCCATCACCGATATCGCGGCGGCGGTGCGCCCGGGAGCGGACGCGACGGTTCGCTCATCCGTCGGAAAAACCCTCAACCGTATGAAGCAACTTGGCGAGGTGGAAAACGTAGCACCGGGAATGTTCCGGGCCGTGCTGTCATCCAGGGCCGCTTGATCCACCCGAGAACGACCCTCACCCAACAAGCAGGCCTCCCTCGATTAGCGGTCGAGGGAGGCCGCCAAACACGCGAACGGACGCTTCTCCTAGCAGGGTTCCGGTCCGTCGCGCACGTTCACTCTAGCGCTCCCACGGGTGGCGCTAGAGGGCATCTGCGCCATTTCGCGCTTGAGCGTGCACGACTGACCTCAAAGAGGCAATTGGGGATCAGTCATGAGCACATTGGGTCGCATTCGATCCGGGCCAGAGCGCCAGGCCCAGGGCACGCTCCAGTCGGCAGACCGTCAGCACATCCGGCCAGGTGGCGCCAGCCAGCAGATCGCCGATGGTCTGTCTGCCGACGTTGCTCTGGGCTGCCAGAGCACGCAGCGAGAGCTCTGGCCTCTCACGCAGGGCGGCGGCGAGGCGGCGGGCAATCGTCTGGACAACCGCCGCGGCGGGCTCCCCGGCGATCCGGGCATCCGGCCACTCCTCCGGATCGACGGCGTAGCTCCATGGCGGCGCCGTGCGCGCTCGGCCTCCGGTCATAAAGATGCGTTCCTTCAGATCGTGATCGACACTGACACCAGTGGCCGGTTAACCGGCCACCTGTCATGGGCCTTGCGCCTGGAGGTCGCTGTGTCGAATCGCCTGCTGGCCTACGCACCGAAGGCGGAGACGGTGCCGCCCGCCCAGTGGCGCCGCATCGCTCCGGTCGTCCGCTCGCTGGGATTCATGGCCGTCGCAGCGGGACCCTACGGCCCAGACGTGGTCATGACGCCGCTCGCACGGCTGGTCGCCTGGGTCGAGTCCCAGGGCCTCCCGCTCGAACCCTCGGTGATCCTTGACCAGAGCACCGTCGAACGATTCATCCTCGTCGGCTGCCGCGACATGGCCGCCAACAGCCGCCGAACCTGCAGCAGCCAGCTGCGCCGGGCCTCCGAAGCACTCCTGCTGGACCAGCTCGGACAGCATCCGCCGATCCGGCTGAAGGCCACCGCCGCCCCAGTGGCCCCCTACCCGCCGGCAGAAATCGCCTACTGGCTGATCTGGGCGCAGAGCCTGCCCACCCCCGCCCAGCGGCGCAACGCCTGTCTTCTGTTCTGTCTCGGTGTCGGCTGCGGGCTCGCCGTTGAGGATCTTGTGTACGTTCAGGGGCGGGACATCCTCGCGGGTCCCACCGGCCGGGCACTGGTCAAGGTGCACGGGCGCCGTCCGCGCACTGTCGTATGCCGGTACGCCTACGAGGGACTGCTG
Organism: Streptomyces sp. NPDC047315; assembly: GCF_040643215.1. Taxonomy (NCBI): domain Bacteria; kingdom Bacillati; phylum Actinomycetota; class Actinomycetes; order Kitasatosporales; family Streptomycetaceae; genus Streptomyces; species Streptomyces sp. NPDC047315. Next base: position 155,879 of record NZ_JBEYTZ010000008.1, read on the forward strand.
CTGGCGGAAGCCGCCCACATCCCGGCAGACGCGTACGCCTTCCGGCCGGACTGGCAGGACCGAACCAGCAAGCACATCGCGTCGGACTGGCTGGCCAGGTACCCACGGATCATCGGCCGTTGTGACGGCGCCGTGCTGCAGACCCAGCGGCTGCGCACGACCTGGCTCGTCGACCTGCTCAATGCAGGCATTCCGCTGAGGGTGATCCTCAAAGCGTCCGGACTCGGGACCCTGCACAGCCTCTCGCGCTACCTCGTCTTCCTGCACGACGTGCCCGAAGCGGAGGCAACCGATCTGTTGCGCGGGGCGGCATGAGCAGGAAGAACCCAGAGGACAAACCCTGCCGGCGTACCGGCCTAGCCCTACGCCCTGCACCGCAGGCCCCCGGCCGTACCCTCAACGACCGCGTTGTGAGGCAGGTCTTCGACCTCGTGCGCCACAGCGGAGTACTGGAACGCCTTCCCCTCAACGAGCACCGGCCAGGCCCAAAGGGCTTCCCGTTCCGCACAGTGCTGATCGGCCTGATCCTGTCGCAGTACATGGGCAAGAGCGCGAACATCAACGACGCATGGGAGACGCTCTTCTTCGCCTTGTCTCCAGGGTCCAAAGCCCTCCTTGACGTCCCCGACGTCGACTTGCACATCCGCGAGGGCGCGACCCGAGAAGAAATCGACCGCGTCGCGCACCATCAGTACGCGACGTCGAAGCGCGTCTACCGGTCCTGGTCCTCGATGACCCGGCGCCTCGACCCTGCACCGCACGACCGCCGCAAGCGGCTGTCGCTCAGTGAGGCCAAGAAGATCCGACGGAAGTGGAATGCCCGCGACAACCAGGACACCGTGCGCAACCTGGAGGCCATCGCCCAGGATCTGATTCTCGCTCCGGTGATGGCCTCCTACCGGCGCGGCGACTTCGCTCGGTGGCCTGGCCACATCGCGGTCGACGACACTCCGGTTCCGGTCTGGGGCAAAGAGCCGGACTACCACCAGGACCGGGCCTCGCTTGAGATCACCGCCGGGATGTACGTGAAGGGAGGAACGCAGAAGAAGTCGGGGCCCAGCGGCAAAGCTCCGGCCTCCACGAACACTGGCACCCGGCGCGGCACGGCAAACAAGCCAGTGTCTCGCAAGAGCAGGTCGGGCCAGGAGAAGAAGGTCAAAGCTTCGGAGAAGAGAGAGTTCCGCTACGCCATGATGGCTGCTTTCCCGGGCCATGGCCATGGCGACCTCGCCGGCGCCTACCCCGCGGTCTGCCTCGGCATGATCCTTCGCACGCCGGGCACCGAACCCGGCCCGGCCGCCCTGCGCGCCATCCAGCCGGCCTTCGAACGAGGCCTGGTCAAAGACCTGTTCTGCGCCGACCGGGGCATCACCCAGGCCAAGCCTCACAACCTGCATCTGCAGCTGCTGAAACTCGGTCTCAACGCGGTGAAGCACTACAACGACGACAAGGTCGACCGGCAGGGAGAGTTCCGCGGCATGCAGTTGGTCGGCGGTGAGTTCTACTGCCCGCTGATGCCCACCCCGCTCATCACTGCGGGCGCCACATACATCGACAGCCGCGCGGACGAGGATCGCGCCCACGCACTCAACCTGATCCAGTCCCGGAAGGACTACCAGGCCAAGATCAAGGAGTACGGGCCCGCAGGGGACCAGCGTCGACAGTGCCCTGCCCTCGGGTCCCACGCCACGGTCACCTGTTACCGCCGGCCCCAGCCACGCCCGTCCACCGTCGTCGACCTCGACGCCCCCACTGTCCGTAACCCGGCAGCCCTGCCTACCATCCCCAGGCCCAAGCGGGACACCCCCGTCTACCCAGACATCTGCAGGGGGAAGAGCGTCACAGTCCCGGGCACCGTGTTGGCCAAGTGGCGGCAGAAATACCCCCTGTTCACGCCTCGGTGGCAGGAAGCCTGGTCCGGACTGCGCAGTCAGAACGAGGGCGGCAACGGCAACCTCAAGAAGTCCGCCCTCGACAGCATCGACAATCCGCAGCTCCGCCTGCCGCACGGACGTGTCGCACAGACCCTGCTCAATGCCGTCATCATCTTCGTGGCGAACCTCAGAGCCATCCGACGGTTCCTCCGAGACCAGGGCATCCAGCCCCGCAGAGCCGGCACGCAGAGCACCGCAACCCGCCTCGGTGCGTACTCCGATCCTCAGCAGGCGCGACCGCTCCCGACCGAGCATGCCGAGCCTCCGCCACGCGAGTGACACACCCCCGCCGCGCTCCACCCCCTGAAAACCCCACATGCCTGCGCCACGGCTACCAGCCGTCGCGCAGGCATGTCCTGTTTCCGCAGGTGAGAGGCGCAGTGCCTGGACCGCCACCGCCTCACCTCCTCATCGAGCCGATCACGAGGCTCGAGGCCCCAGAAACGACGAATTACCGGTGAGTCACATGACTCGACCGGTAATTCGTGAACGCTTCGGGACGATCTCGTGAACGTCCCTTCTTAAGTGTCCGAGGGGGGACTTGAACCCCCACGCCCGATAAAGGGCACTAGCACCTCAAGCTAGCGCGTCTGCCATTCCGCCACCCGGACCAGGTGTCTGTCGCTCGGCCTCGGCCGTTCCGACGTGGAAAACCATAGCAAACAATCGGGGCGCTCGATCACGCCCGGCCCCCCGCCCGCCGGCGGGCGGAACCGGCGGGGGAATCGAGGGCCGACGGGCCTTGGGGGAGCGGGCGGAGCGGGGCAGGATGAGGGGGAGCACCAGCGCGACAGCGGGAGGAAGCACGTGAGCGAGCCGAACACGGTCCGTAACGTCTCGGGCGAGGACGAGGTCGTCGATCTGTGCCGGGACCTGATCCGGATCGACACCAGCAACTACGGGGACCACTCGGGCCCGGGCGAGCGCGCGGCGGCCGAGTACGTCGCGGAGAAGCTCGCGGAGGTGGGCCTCGAACCGAAGATCGTCGAGTCGCACCGGGGGCGCGCCTCCACCGTGGCGCGGATCGAGGGGGAGGACCCGTCCCGGCCCGCGCTGCTCATCCACGGGCACACCGACGTCGTCCCCGCGAACGCCGAGGACTGGACGCACCACCCCTTCTCCGGGGAGATCGCGGACGGCTGCGTGTGGGGCCGGGGCGCGGTCGACATGAAGGACATGGACGCGATGGCGCTGGCCGTGGTGCGCGACCGGATGCGCAGCGGTCGCAAGCCCCCGCGCGACGTGGTGCTGGCCTTCGTCGCCGACGAGGAGGCCGGCGGCGCGTACGGCGCCCGCTACCTCGTCGACAAGCACCCGGACTTCTTCGAGGGCGTCTCGGAGGCCATCGGCGAGGTCGGCGGGTTCTCGTTCACGGTCAACGAGAAGCTGCGGCTGTACCTGGTGGAGACCGCCCAGAAGGGCATGCACTGGATGCGGCTGACCGTCGACGGCACCGCGGGCCACGGCTCGATGACCAACGACGACAACGCGATCACCGAGCTGTGCGAGGCCGTGGGGCGGCTGGGCCGGCACCGCTGGCCGGTGCGGATGACGAAGACCGTGCGGTCCTTCCTGGACGAGCTGTCCGACGCGCTCGGGACCCCGCTCGACCCCGAGGACATGGACGCCACCCTCGCCAAGCTCGGCGGCATCGCCAAGATGGTCGGCGCGACCCTGCACAACTCCGCGGCGCCCACCATGCTCGGCGCCGGGTACAAGGTGAACGTGATTCCCGGACAGGCCGTCGCCCATGTCGACGGACGCTTCCTGCCGGGGTACGAGGAGGAGTTCCTCGGCGAGCTCGACCGGCTGCTCGGGCCGAAGGTGCGACGCGAGGACGTGCACGCCGACAAGGCGCTGGAGACCAGCTTCGACGGCGACCTGGTGGACGCCATGCAGTCGGCGCTGCGGGCCGAGGACCCCATCGCGCGGGCCGTGCCGTACATGCTCTCCGGCGGCACGGACGCCAAGTCCTTCGACGACCTCGGCATCCGCTGCTTCGGCTTCGCGCCGCTGCAACTGCCGCCGGAGCTGGACTTCGCGGGGATGTTCCACGGCGTCGACGAGCGCGTTCCGGTCGAGGGGCTGAAGTTCGGCGTACGCGTGCTCGACCGCTTCCTCGACCAGTGCTGACCTCCTCCGGCCGGCCCGCGCGGCGGCTTCGCAATCGTTCCTGTGTGCGTGGCTGACTGGAAAGAGTGAAAGCCTCCTTCGTCTCGTAGCCCTCGGTGAGCCCTCCTCGTTACAGGTGTTGCGGTCCGCGGCTGGGACCGCATTGCCTACGAGGAGGAATCATGATCAAGAAGGTCGTCGCTGCCGCAGCTGTCACTGGTGGTCTGGTGCTTGCCGGCGCGGGTGTGGCCACGGCCAGCTCGGGTGCCCAGGGTGCTGCCGTGAACTCCCCCGGTGTGCTCTCGGGCAACGTCGTTCAGGTTCCGGTTCACATTCCGGTGAACGTCTGCGGCAACACCGTCTCCGTCATCGGGCTGCTGAACCCGACCTTCGGAAACACCTGCATCAACGGCTGAACGAAGTGACTCGACCCCCGAGGGTTCGAGGGTGAACCCGGGCGGTCCCGGAGCGCGCGACACGCGTTCCGGGACCGCCCGGCCTTTCCACCCGGGCGATCGGCCCGGAGGAGATCCCGTACGAGCGAAGAAGGCAGGAAACACCTATGAGACAGGTCACTCGGAAGGGCCTGATCACCATGGCTGCGGCGGGCGGGGCTCTCGCGCTCGGCGGGAGCTACGCCCAGGCCGACTCGGGGGCGTACGGAGCCGCCACCAACTCCCCGGGCGTCGCCTCCGGCAACAACGTCCAGGTCCCGGTCAACGTCCCCGTGAACGCCTGCGGCAACTCGGTCGACGTCGTCGGACTGCTCAACCCGGCCTTCGGCAACGAGTGCGCCAACACCTCCGCCAAGCCCAAGCCCGTGTCGAACCAGGCGCCGACCGCGCCGGGCACCGGCGCCCCGGGCACGGCGACGCCGATCGGCGGCGGTTCGCAGTCCGGTGGCGGCGCCCACGCCGGCGGCGGCACGGCGAACTCCCCGGGCGTCGGCTCCGGCAACGACGTCCAGGTCCCCGTCGACGTCCCCGTGAACGCCTGCGGCAACACCGTCGACGTGGTCAGCCTGCTCAACCCGGCCTTCGGCAACGACTGCGCCAACGACAGCTCGATCACCCGGCCGCACGTCCCCGCGCAGCCCGGCGAGCCCACCAAGCCGGTGATCCCGAAGACCCCCGCCACCCCGGCCACCCCCAGCACTCCGCCGACCGCGGTGAAGGGGACCGACCGCGAGCCCAACCGGCCCGTGGCGCACTCCGCCGACCGTCCCGCCGAGACCCTGGCCCAGACCGGTGCCGACTCCCTCGGCCTGATCATCCCGGTGGGCGCCGGAATGCTCCTCGCGGGCGCAGTGCTCTACCGACGGGCGCGCGCCTGAACACGTGCCCCCGGCACGCGCCGCACGCCCCCGACTGACTACTCCCAGCCGCCCCTTCTTGTCGCGCTCAGGCCGCGCCGCTGCGCCGGCCGCACCGCGAAGGGGCGGCACGACCGAGCGGGCCCCGCCGTGGCAGGGCCCGCTTCGCACTGATCACCACGTGGCGCGCAGCTGACGGATGATGCGTCGACGCAGCCGCACCCTACGGCTGCCGTCCCTCAGCAGCGTCAGTCGGTCCAACTCCCAGTGTCCGTACTCGGCATGGTCGGTCAGCAGACGGGTCGTCTCCTTGCGGGGCACCCCGCGCGGGACGTACACATCGACAAATTCGTATTCCGGCATCGCATCTATTGTGCGGGCACCGGCCCCGGACGGATAGCGTCTGCACTATGTCTGATGCTGCGCAGCCCACCGCCGCCGAGGTACGTGCCGCCGCCGAGGCGGTCAAGGCCGCCCTCGACCGCCACCTCGCGGCTGTCGAGAACCGCACCGGAGAGGACGACCCGGCCGTCTACGAAGCGTTCAACGCCCTCGCGGCGGCGGCGGAGGCGTACGACGAACGCCTCTACGACCGCTACGACGAAGTCACGCCCTTCGAGATCCCGGGGGTGGACGACGCGCTCCCGCCGTACGCGGGCCCCGAGAACCCCAACGCCCTCAGCGTCCTCATCCGCCGGGACTACGCCGTCGTGGAACCGCAGCGGCTGCTCTCCCAGGCGCAGCGCGTCGCCGACCTCGACGCCGGCGCCCCGGAGCGGGCCCAGGTCGTGGGCGCCAGCGTGCACGCAGCGCTCGGGGTGCTCTTCGGGGAGTACGAACCGGACGAGATCGCCTCCCGGCACAAGGAGTTCGGACTGGAGGAGGGGGACTCCACGCTCTGGGTCTCCGCGGCCGACGAGCTCGCCGAGCCGGGCGAGTGGCTGAGCGCCCCCTTCGAGGCGGACGCCCAGCGGGTGGTCTGCCGCTTCGACGTCAGCTCGGTCTTCGACGAGGACGACCTGGGGGAGGAGCTGGTGCGGTGACCGGGCTCGACGAGGTGTGCGGCTGAGGCCCCGACGGGGGCCGCACCGGGCCCCGTACCCCCGCGCCCTTTCGGGAGCGGGTGCGGTACGGGGCCCGGGTCGTCACCTCAGCGGGCCGGGTCCTGGGGGGCCTCCCGGGCCGGCGTCACCGCCCGCGGCACCTCAGCCGCGGTGGGCCAGCAGCGCCGTGGCGATCGCCACCTGGGTCGGCTCCAGGGCGGACTTGCCGTCCGCCACGTCCCACAGGCCGTTCTGCAGGACGCGGCCGAGGGTCCAGCCCACGGCCCGCCGCCGGTCCGTGTCGACGGCCTCCGTCAGCACGTCGAAGCGGCGCAGCACCGCGCGCGTGACGTCGCCGGACGCCACCACCTCGCCCCACCGGTCGTCCAGCGCGGGCAGCAGGTCGAAGCCGGGGTCACCGGCGAGCGGTTCGGGGTCGATGGCGAGCCACGGCTCCCGCTCCCCGGCCAGGACGTTGCCGCTGTGCATGTCCCAGTGGAGCAGGCGGTCCCCGGCGTCGCCGACCAGCTCGCGCACGGTGGCGGCGCAGGTCTCCAGCAACTTCCGCTCGACGGGATCGCGCAGCGCCGGGGCGGCCTGCGCGGTCGCGTCGACCATCGCGGTGGCGATGTCGGACAGCCGGCGCACGCCCTGCGGCGCGGGGACCGCGGTGAGCCGCGCCATCAGCCCGGCGAGCACCTGTAGGGCCGTTTCGCCGTCGTCGAGCGACGACAGGGGGCGGGCCGCGTCGAGGCGCTCCAGCAACTGGGTCGCGGACGCGTCGTCGTGCTTCAACAGTCGTACGACGCCGTCGCCGCGCCACGCCCGCAGACCGTCGGCGACGCCGGCGGTCTCCTCCCGGAGCTGCTGGAGCTTCAGGACGGCGGGTGCGCCGTCGGCTCGGAGCACGGGCAGCACCAGGGATGCCATGCCGTGGGCCGCCGGGCCGTCCGGGCGCAGCTCCCAGCGCTCCAGGAAGCTGCCGCCGAGCCGCGGCAGCTCGGCGAGCCAGACCTGCGCCTCGGGCCTGTCCGCGCCGTAGGTGGCGACGAACGTCTCGGGGACGTCGATCGTGGTCGATGCATGCATGAAAAGGGTCTCCTTCGCAGAAACGTCGCACAGCGCGGTTCGGCTGGCGATGCGGGGCGAAGGAGTGGCGGGGGTGCCCGGATGTCGGGCAGGCGTCAAATCATCGGTTCACCCTAACCGGACGTGATCTTGTCGCGTTCCCCCCTTTTTCGGGCCCGGGCCGCTACGACGGCTGGGCCAGCAGGCCCTCCAGGAGGAAGCGCAGCCGGGTCGTGCGGGGCTTGGCGGGGGCGGAGGCGACCGCCTGGGCCAGGGCCCGGTCGACGCCGTGGACCACGGAGAGATGGCGCTCGGCGCGGCCGAAGGCCGTGTACACCCAGGGGCGGGTCAGGGCGCCGGCGGCGTCGCCGGGCAGCACGACCACCACGGCCGGCCAGCGCAGGGCCGCCGCCTGGTGGGCGGTGAGGGCCCAGCCGTGACGCACCGCGGACTCCACGCGCTCCTTGGGGACGGTCACGGCGGTGCCCGAGCAGTCCAGGTGGAGGCCCCGGGGGTCCGCGGAGACGACCGTGCCGGGCAGGGTGCGACCGGGGGAGGGGACGTACGCCACCCGGTCGCCCGGGTCGAAGCCGCCGAAGCGGCCGGGGCCCGGGTTCAGCCGCTCCTTGAGGGCGGTGTTGAGCGCACGGGTGCCGACGGGGCCCGGGTGGGCCACCGTGATCACCTGGGTCTGTGCGGCGGGCACGCCGATGGCGCGGGGCACGGAGTCCGCGACGAGCTGGACCGTACGGTGCACGGCCTCGCCCGGGTCGCGCACGGGCACGATGACGACTTCCTTCTCCGGCGCCGCCACCTCGGTCAGCTCGCCGACGCCGATGCCGGAGACCAACTCGCCGATCGGGCCCGCGTCCGGGACGCGGGAGGCGACCTTGGGGCACACCCCGGCGGCCAGCAGATCGACGAAGACCTGGCCGGCACCGGCCGGGCCGAGCTGCCCCGGGTCGCCGCTGAGCAGCAGCCGGGCGCCGTCCGGCAGGGCCTCGACGAGGGCGGCGGCGCTCTCCACGTCCAGCCGGGGCGCGTCCAGGACGACGAGGAGGTCCAGCGCGAGGGCCCCCTCCTCGTCACGGCCGAGGTCCGCACCCCCGGACAGCAGGGCGGCGACGGTGACCGCGACGGGGCCCAGGGCGCCGGCGGCCTGCTCGCTGTGGACGGCGACGCGGGCCCGCAGTCCGAGCTCCGTCGCGCTCACCGCGACGGCGACCGGCTCGGCTCGGGCCGCCTCGCCGCCGGTGTGCGCCACCAGGCCGTGGGCGGCGATCGCACGGGTCAGCTCCGTGGGCTCGGGCACGGCTTCCCACCGCTCGTCTGCACCGGCCTTGGCGAGCCGGGCCAGCCCGTCGGCAAGGCTCTCCTCGGCGAGGGCGTAGCGGTCGAGCCCGAGCAGCAGCGGGGCGGCCTCCCCGGCGGCACCGGCCTCGGTGCCATCGCCTTCGTCTGCGCCCTCGCCTCCGTCCTCGTCGGAGCCCTGCTCGTCGGAGCCGTCGGCGCCGTCCTGGAAGGCGAGCACGGCGCCGTCGGCGACGGCCTGCCGCAGCGCCTCGTCGGGAGCGGGGACCGAGCGCTCGGCGAGCCCGGCCAGCACGGCGGAGGCGTCGAGCGCGGTGTGTCCGTGCAGGGCGGCGCGCTCCAACTGCCAGGAGATCAGCGCGGCCGTACGCCGCTCGTCGCCCGGTCCGCAGCCGTCGCCGAGGAGGGCGCGGGCGAATCCGTCGGCCTGTTCGGGACGCACTCCGGGGATGCTCAGCAACTGCCAGGGGTCCTCGCGGAGCACGTCGGCGGCCTGCTCGCCGAGCTCTTCCACCGCGCGCGCGGCCACCTCCTGCGGGGCGCCGCCCGCGGCGAGCACGGACCGCACTGCGGCGAGGGCCTGCGGCGCCAGGGCGGCGGGCGCCTGCGCCTGATGGGGTACGGCCGTGGCGCCGCCCGCCGGCGCGGGCTCGGCACGCCGCTCGGCCGGGCCCGGCGCGGGCGGGGCCGCGGGGCGCGCCGGGGCGGCGAAGAAGGCGCTGCCGGACTTCTCGCCGCTCTCCACGGCCCGTACCGCGGCGAGCAGGTCGGCGGCGGTGCCCTTGAGCTTCGTACCGCTGTCGACCGGGCCCGCCCGGTGGGACTTGCGCTCCTCGATGCGGGCCCGTAGCTCCCGCTGCGCCGCCAGCTCCGCCTGGGCTTCGGAGAGCTCCGGGGCCTTCGCGGCGTCCGCCTTGTCCTGGGCGCCCTCCGTGCCCTCTGCGTCCTCTGCGCTCGCCGTGCCCGCCGCGCCTTCTGCGTCGGAAGACGTCGCGGGCGCGGGCGCAGGCTCGGCCTCGGGCACGGGTTCGGCCTCGGGCGCCGGCTCGGCGGCGGTGTCGGCCGGGGTGCGGCCCCGGGAAGACGCGGTCACAGCGTGCTCCAGTCCTGGTCGGGATAGCGGTGCACGGGCGCCGACACGTCGTCGAGCGCCTGGCAGATCTCGTCGGGAAGCGTAAGCGTCTCCACTGACAAAGCGGTCATCAGCTGCTGGGCGTTGCGCGCGCCGACGATGGGGGCGACCACGCCGGGGCGGTCCCTGACCCAGGCGAGCGCCACGTGCAGCGCGGAGGTGGCGAGCCCGTCGGCGGCGGTGACCACCGCGTCCACCACACTGGTGGCCGCCTCGTCCAGATACGGATCGACGAAGGCGCCCAGCCGCTCGGACGCGCCCCGGGAGTCCGCCGGCACCCCCGTGCGGTACTTCCCCGTCAGCACCCCGCGGCCCAGCGGCGAGGACGGCAGCAGCCCCACGCCGAGGTCCAGCGCGGCCGGCAGCACCTCGCGCTCCACGCCGCGCTGGAGGAGGGAGTACTCCATCTGGGTGCTGGCGAGCCGGGTGCGCGCGCCCGGCGCGGCCAACTGCCAGGTCGCGGCCTTCGCGAGCTGCCATCCGCAGAAGTTGGACACGCCCGCGTACCGCACCCGGCCGCTGCTGACGGCGATGTCCAGTGCCTGGAGGGTCTCCTCCAACGGCGTCTGCGGATCGAAGGCGTGCACCTGCCACAGGTCGACGTAGTCCGTGCCCAGGCGCTGGAGGGAGTCGTCGAGCGCGGCGAGCAGATGCCCGCGCGAGCCGTCGAAGCGTCGGTCGGGGTCGGCGACGCTGCCGGCCTTCGTCGCGATGACGAGATCGCGCCGGGGCACCAGCCGCTCCACCAACTGCCCCAGCACGTACTCGGCGTCGCCGCCGCCGTACACGTCGGCGGTGTCCACGAGCGTGCCGCCCGCCTCCCAGAACGCCTTCAGCTGATCGGCGGCGTCGTGCTCATCGGTGTCCCGGCCCCAGGTCAGGGTGCCGAGTCCGATCCGGGACACGCGCAGGCCGGTGCGGCCGAGATGCCTCTGCTCCATGAGCGCTGAGATTACTGGCCGGGGGCACACGCGGAGAGAGCCTGTGGACAACCGTCGTGGCGCACACCACCGTCGAGGACCCCGCACCGCCCCTGACGCCGTGGGCCACCGCGCGCTAGAGTCCCCGGACAAGGGACGTTACTGATCGGTAAGGGGAGTGGTTATGCGGCTGGGCATCAACCTCGGTTACTGGGGCGCGGGCATGGACGGCGACAACCTGGCCGTCGCCCAGGAGGCCGACCGGCTCGGCTACGACGTCTGTTGGGCCGCCGAGGCGTACGGCTCCGACGCCCCGACCGTGCTGAGCTGGGTCGCCGCCCGCACCGAGCGGATCGACGTGGGCTCCGCGATCATGCAGATCCCGGCCCGTCAGCCCGCCATGACGGCGATGACCGCCGCCACCCTCGACTCCCTCTCCGGCGGTCGCTTCCGACTCGGCCTCGGCGTCTCGGGACCGCAGGTCTCCGAGGGCTGGTACGGGGTGAAGTTCGACAAGCCCCTCTCCCGCACCCGCGAGTACGTCGAGATCGTCCGCAAGGCGATGGCCCGCGAGCGGCTGACCCACGAAGGCGAGCACTGGACCCTCCCGCTCCCCGGCGGCCCCGGCAAGCCGATCAAGCTCACCGTGCACCCCCAGCGCGAGCACATCCCGCTCTACATCGCCGCCATCGGCCCCAAGAACCTGGAGCAGACCGGTGAGATCGCCGACGGGGCGCTGCTGATCTTCCCCTCCGCCGCCCATCTGGAGGAGACCGCGCTGCGTCCGCTGCGCACGGGCCGCGAGAAGGCCGGGAAGACGATGGACGGCTTCGACGTCTGCCCCACCGTCCCGCTCGCGCTCGGCGAGGACGTCGCCGCCCTCGCCGACACCTTCCGCCCCTACACCGCCCTGTACGTCGGCGGCATGGGCAGCCGCAAGCAGAACTTCTACAACCAACTCGCCGGCCGCATGGGGTACGAGAAGGAAGCCGCCGAGATCCAGGACAAGTACCTGGCGGGGGACAAGGACGGCGCCGCCGCGGCCGTACCGCAGCAGCTGATCGACTCCACCACCCTGCTCGGACCGGTGGAGCGGATCGCCGACGGGATGCGGGCCTACGCGGACGCCGGCGTCACCACCCTCACCCTCGCCCCGGCCGGCTTCACGCTCGACGAGCGGATCGCCGGGCTCCGCGCGGGCACCGAGGCCCTGGAGCGCGCCGGGCTGGCGTGAGCCGGAGCGCGCCGGGAGGAGTGGGCCGGGGGGAAGAGAGGTCCGTGGCCGTGGTGGGGGCTCGGGGGCACCTCCCCGCCACGGCCGTCACGCGTACAACGCCCGCGCCCCCGCGCCGGTTACTGCCCGCCCGCTGCCGACCGTGCTCCGGCCGACCGCCCGGAGCACGCCGTGCCCCGTTCGGCGGATCCGCCTCGCCTGAGCTGTTGCCACCTCGGCCGCACCGCATTTGACTCGTTCTTTGCGGATGCCTTCAGGAGGTGGCAGTTCATGCTCTCGGCCCGAAGCCTGTTCCAGGAAATCATCGACAACGACGACTCCTACCAGCTCTTCTGCTCGATCGCCGCCAGCGGTGAGGCCCAGGGCGGCTGGGAGAACGCCCGGATCGCGGCCCTCGTGCCCCCCGAGCTCCAGGAGCTGGCCCCCAGGATCACCCGTCACGGCGCCGACGAGGACAAGCACGGCCGGATCTTCAACGCCCTGCTGAAGAAGCGCGGGCTGGAACCCGTTCCGGTGCCGCCGGAGGCCGACTACACCATGCTCCTGGAAGGCCGGGGCATCGGCCTCGCGCACGAGAAGCTGGGCCGCGACGAACCCCTCAGCGAAGAGGACATCGTCGTGTACCTGTCCCACAGCAGGGTCACCGAACAGCGCGCAGCCGACCAGATGGAGATGCTGCTGACGTTCTTCGGGGACCACCCCGAGGTCGGCAAGGCCATCAAGATGATCTCCAACGACGAGACCAACCACCTCGCGTACTGCCACGAGGAACTGCTCCAGCTCGCCGCCGCAGGACACGGACGGACGATCCACCGGGTGCTGCGCCGCAGCGCGCTCGCGGAGATCTCGATCTACCGGGACGTCAGCCTCGCCGTGATGGCCCACATGGGCCGCATCCTGGGCTGGCCGCGGTCCAAGGCGGCCGTGCTCACCGCCGGTATCCACGGGATGTACGCGTACGAGCGGCTGGGCGGCTGGCGGCGCATGGTCAGCCTGTCGATGCCGGAGCGCCGCGGCGCGCTGGACGGACCCCCGACCACGGCACCCGCGATCTGAACCCGGTCCCGGTCGCCCGCCTCCCCGGCCCGGTCGCCTGCTTTCGGGCCCGGCGGCGCGCTCACAGCCAGCCGCGGCGCTTGAACTGCCGGTGCAACCCCCACACCACCACGATCATCAGCACCAGGACGGCCGGGTACCCGCCCACCCACCTCAGCTCCGGCATGTGGCGGAAGTTCATCCCGTAGATGCCCGCGACCATCGTGGGCACCGCGGCCATCGCCGCCCACGCCGAGATCTTCCGCATGTCGTCGTTCTGGCGCACCCCCTGTTGCGCCAGATGGGCCGACAAGATGTCCGACAGCAGCCGGTCCAACGCCTCGACCTGCTCGTTCGCCCGCATCAGATGGTCCTCGACGTCCCGGAAGAAGGGCCGGGAGCGCTCGTGGACGAACGGCACCCCGGTGCCCGCCAGCCGCGACATCGGGCCCGCCAGCGGCCCGCTGGCCCGCCGGAACTCCAGCAGCTGCCGCTTGAACTGGTAGATCCGCGCCGCCGTCGGCCGGTCCGAACCGCCGTCCCGACCGGGGGAGAAGACCTCCGTCTCCAACTCCTCCAGGTCCAACTGGAGCTCTTCCGCCACGTCCATGTAGCCGTCGACGACCGCGTCGCTCACCGCGTACAGCACCGCGGTCGGCCCGTGCGCCAGCACCTGCGGGTCGCCCTCCAACCGCTGGCGCACCGCGGCCAGCGGCGCCATCGGGCCGTGGCCGACCGTCACCACGAAGCAGTCGCCGACGAAGAGCATCAGCTCGCCCGTGGTGACCACGTCCTCCGCCGGCTCGTACCCCACCGGCTTCAGGACGGCGAACAGCGAGTCGTCGTACACCTCCAGCTTGGGGCGCTGATGGGCCCGCAGGGCGTCCTCCACCGCCAGCGGATGGAGCCCGCAGGCGTCCCGCACCAGGTCGAACTCTTCCTCCGTCGGCTCGTTGACCTCCACCCACCAAAACGCGTCACCACTGGCCCGGGCCGCGGCGAGGGCTTGGGAGAGGTCGTCGGGCACGTCCGTCGTGCGACGGCCCTTGCGGTACACGGCGCAGTCCACGATCACGGCGTGCTCCCTTCCCCGTCCGCGCCGTGCGCACACGTGCCGTCCGCCGAGGGAGCCCCGTACGCCCCCCGCGGAGGCCCGGTGCGCCTACCCTGGCGGGCATGGCCACGCTGATCCTCGTACGTCACGGACGCTCCACCGCCAACACCGCAGCGGTGCTCGCCGGCCGCACCCCCGGGGTCCACCTCGACGAGCGCGGCGCCGCGCAGGCCGCGGGCCTCGCCGGACGGCTCGCCGGCGTGCCGCTCGCCCTCGCCGTCAGCAGCCCGCTGGAGCGCTGCCGCGAGACCCTGCAGCCCCTCCTCGACGCCCGGCCCGGGCTCGACCTGCGGATCGACGAGCGGATCGGGGAGTGCGACTACGGCGACTGGTCCGGGCGCAAGCTGGCCGAGCTGGCCGGCGAACCCCTGATGGAGGTCGTCCAGCACCACCCGTCGGCCGCCGCGTTCCCCGGCGGGGAGTCCCTGCGCGGCATGCAGCAGCGCGCCGTCGAGGCCGTGCGCGAGTGGAACGACCGGGTGGACGCCGAGCACGGCGAGGACGCCCGCTACCTGATGTGCTCCCACGGGGACGTCATCAAGTCCGTCGTCGCCGACGCCCTCGGACTCCACCTCGACCTCTTCCAACGGATCCACGTCGACCCCTGCTCCGTCACCGTCGTCCGCTACACCCGCACCAGGCCCTTCCTGGTCCGGCTCGGGGACACCGGGGACCTCGGCCCGCTGGTGCCGAACCCGACCCGGGCGGAGCCCGCGGAGGCCGGCGCGGAGGGCGACGCGGTCATCGGAGGCGGCGCGGGCGCCCCGTGATCGTCGGGCGCAGTAGGGTTGGACGGGCCGAGTGCCTGAATGGCAGCACAGTCCCAGCAGGGTCCACCCCGCAGTCCTGGTGGCCTTTCCCGAGTCTTGAGGGAGTCAGAGCGTGTCCCGTCAGGTGTTCCTCTACGACCCGCCGGACCGGTTCGTGGCCGGTACGGTCGGGCTCCCCGGACGCCGTACGTTCTTCCTCCAGGCGTCCGCCGGAGGGCGCGTCACCAGCGTGGCGCTGGAGAAGACGCAGGTCGCAGCCCTCGCGGAGCGAATCGACGAACTGCTCGACGAAGTCGTGCGCCGCACCGGCGGCAACGCCCCGGTGCCCGCGGTCGCCCCCAACGACATCGCCGACACCGCCCCGCTCGACGTCCCCGTCGAGGAGGAGTTCCGCGTCGGCACCATGGCGCTGGCCTGGGACGGCGAGGAGCAGCGCATGATCGTCGAGGCGCAGGCGCTGGTCGAGTTGGACGCCGACTCCGAGGAGGACCTGGCCGAGGCCGAGGAACGGCTGCTCCAGGACGAGGAGAACGGCCCGCCGATGCTGCGCGTCCGCCTCACCGGGGCCCAGGCGCGCGCCTTCGCCAAGCGGGCCCTGGACGTGGTGAACGCCGGTCGCCCGCCGTGCCCGCTCTGCAGCCTCCCGCTCGACCCGGAAGGACACGTATGTCCGCGCCAGAACGGATACCGCAGGGGGGCGTGACCGGCCCCGACCTGCTGACCCTGCTCGCCGACGGTGAGCTGACCGTGCGCGGCCGGATCCGCGAGGCGTCGAACGCGGCGCTGGTGTGCACGGTCGCCCTCGACGGCCGGGAAGCCTCCTGCGTCTACAAGCCCGTCGCCGGCGAACGCCCGCTGTGGGACTTCCCCGACGGCACCCTCGCCCAGCGCGAGGTCGCCGCCTACGAGGTCTCCGAGGCGCTGGGCTGGGGGCTCGTACCGCCGACCGTGCTGCGCGACGGCCCCTACGGGGAGGGCATGGTGCAGCTCTGGATCGACGCCGACCCCTCGGCCGAACTCCTCGCCCTGATCGAGGGCGAGGAGCCGGGCGACGGCTGGAAGGCCATCGGCTTCGCCGAGGTCGGCGAGGGCCGCACCGCGCTCCTGGTGCACGCCGACGACGAACGGCTGCGGCGGCTCGCCGTCCTCGACGCCGTGATCAACAACGGCGACCGCAAGGGCGGACACCTGCTGCCCTCGCCCGACGGCGCGCTGTACGCCATCGACCACGGTGTCACCTTCAACGCCGACGCCAAGCTGCGCACGCTGCTGTGGGGCTGGGCGGGCGAGCCCCTGCCCGCCGACGCCCTCGCCGCCCTGGAGGAGCTGGCGAAGGCCCTGGCGCCGGAGCGGCGGCTCGCCACCCGACTGGGGGAACTGCTCACCCCGGCCGAGGTCGACGCGATCCGCGCCCGGGTGGACCGACTGCGCGACAGCGGCCGGCATCCCGCGCCCTCGGGACAGTGGCCGGCCATCCCCTGGCCCCCGATGTGATTTCACCCCCCGCAACGCCCCCGGGACGGCGCCGGCCTGCGGCGACACCCCGCGCGGCGGCGCCGGAGCGAAGTCGTTGTACCCCACACGCGCGCCGGGACGGGGCCTGCGGTTAGGCTCGAAGGCATGCATGCCTGGCCCGCTTCTGAGGTCCCCGCCCTGCCCGGCAAGGGCCGCGACCTCCGGATCCACTCCACCGCGGACGAGGGTCCCGTCACCCTCGTCCCCGGCCCCGTCGCCCGTATCTACGTCTGCGGCATCACGCCGTACGACGCGACCCACCTGGGTCACGCGGCGACCTACAACGCGTTCGACCTCGTGCAGCGCGTGTGGCTCGACACCAAGCGGCAGGTTCACTACGTCCAGAACGTCACCGACATCGACGATCCGCTCCTGGAGCGCGCGGTGCGGGACGGCGAGGACTGGACCGCCCTCGCGGAGCGCGAGACCGCGCTGTTCCGCGAGGACATGACGGCCCTGCGGATGCTGCCGCCGCAGCACTACATCGGTGCGGTGGAGTCGATACCCGGCATCGTTCCGCTGGTGGAACGACTGCGCGACGCCGGCGCCGCCTACGAACTCGACGGCGACACCTACTTCTCCGTCGAGAGCGACCCGCACTTCGGCGAGGTCTCGCACCTCGACGCCGAAACCATGCGGCTGCTCTCCGCCGAGCGCGGCGGCGACCCCGAGCGCCCCGGCAAGAAGAACCCGCTCGACCCGCTGCTGTGGCTGGCCGCCCGCGACGGCGAGCCCCACTGGGACGGCGGCAGCCTCGGCCCCGGCCGCCCCGGCTGGCACATCGAGTGCGTGGCCATCGCCCTGGAACACCTCGGCATGGGCTTCGACGTGCAGGGCGGCGGATCCGACCTGGCGTTCCCGCACCACGAGATGGGCGCTTCGCACGCCCACGCCGTCACCGGCGAGCACCCCTTCGCGAAGGCGTACGTCCACGCCGGCATGGTGGCGCTGGACGGCGAGAAGATGTCCAAGTCCCGGGGCAACCTGGTCTTCGTCTCCGCGCTGCGGCGCGACGGCGTCGACCCGGCCGCCATCCGGCTCGCGCTGCTCGCCCACCACTACCGCGCGGACTGGGAGTGGACGGACGAGGACCTGACGGGTGCGGTGGCGCGGCTCGGCCGCTGGCGCGCCGCGGTCTCCCGCCCCGACGGGCCGTCCGCCGACGCCCTGCTGGAAGAGGTCAGGGAGGCGCTGGCGAACGACCTCGACGCCCCCGCGGCGCTCGCCGCGGTCGACCGCTGGGCGGAGCGCCAGCAGACCGAAGGCGGTACGGACGAGGGCGCGCCCGGGCTGGTGTCCCGCACCGTGGACGCCCTGTTGGGCGTGGCGCTCTGACGCCGCGTCGAGAAGCCCCCTCACTCTGACGAGGGCCGTGGTCGATCCGGGTCGCCGGGGTTCCCCACCCCGGCGACCCGCTCACTTTCGGCCACCGCGGGGCGTGGTGTCCCCGGGTGTGGCAGGTTGTCGGTGTTCCCCGGGACGTCGAGTTCCTCGGGACATCGACCGGAAGGACGCTCCATGCAACGTTCCTTCGCGCGAAGAGGGGTCCTGGGCGCCGCTGCCGCCGTCGGCGGCGCGGCGCTCCTCGCACCGCTCGCCCCGACCGCCACCGCGGCGCCGACCGCCCGCGCCCCGTGGCCCACCGGCTTCCCGCTGCCCCGCGGCTTCCAGCCCGAGGGCATCGCCATCGGCTCCAGCCCGTACGCCTACTTCGGCTCGCTCGCGGACGGCTCCGTCCACCGGGTCGCCCTCGCCACCGGCCGCGGCCGGACCGTCGTCCCGCCGCTCGGCCCGGAACACAACGTCGTCGGGCTCAAGATCGACCGTCGCGAGCGACAGCTCTTCCTCTGCGGCGGCTGGAACCGGGAGATCCGGATCGTCGACGCCACGACGGGCGCGCCGCTCGCCGCGTACACCGGCCTCGGCGCGGCGGACACCGGGATCAACGACGTGGTGCTCGCCCCGGGCGCCGCCTGGTTCACGGACTCCTTTAACGCCCACCTGTTCCGGCTGCCGCTGGACCGGCACGACGAACCGACCGGACCCGTCGAGACGGTGGCGCTGACCGGGGACTGGGAGCAGGGGCCCGGCTTCACCACGAACGGGATCTCCCGCACCCCCGACGGCCGTTCCCTCCTGGTGGCGAACACCGTCGTCGACGGCGGCGGGCTGGTGCGGGTGGACCCGAGGAACGGGCGCTGCCGCCGCGTCGACCTCGGCGCGCTGCGACTGCCCTTCGCCGACGGCCTGTTGCTGCTGGGCCGGCTGCTGTACGTGGTGCAGCAGCAGTTGAACACGGTCAACGTGGTGCGGCTGGACGACGCCGGGACGAGGGGGACCGAGGTCGCCCGGATCACGGACGCGCGCTTCAGGATCCCGACGACCGCCGCGGCGTACCGGGGCCGGATCTATCTGCCGAACGCCCGCTTCGACGTCCAGCCGACGCCGGACACCGAGTACGACGCGGTCGCGGTGGAGCGCGTACGGGGCTGAGCACGCGGGAGGGGCGGCGCCCGCACTGCTCGGACACCGCCCCTTCCCGTCGCTTCACGCGCCGGCGCCGTACGTCACTCGTCGGCGTCGGGCCCGTCGGACCGACCCGACTCGCCGGGCTCTGTCGACTCACCCGACTCACCGGGCTCGCCCGATCTGTCGGTTCTGTCGATTCCGTCGGTCGATCCGTCGGGGCCTTCGTCTTCGGCTCCGTCGCCTCCGTCGCCCGCCCCGTCGGATCGGTCCTGCTCCGGCTGGTCCCGCTCGGGCCGTTGCGCCTTCGACGGTCGGTTCGCACCGCCGGTCACGTCCCGCAGGCCCGAGGTGTCCCTCAGGTACGGCGCCCCGGGCCCGCCCGCCGTCGGACCGCCCTCGCCGCCGTCCGCGACGATGCCCGGGCCGGTGCCCGGACCGCCGTCCCGCCGTCGTAGATAGCGTTCGAACTCGCGCGCGATGGCCTCGCCCGACGCCTCCGGCAGCTCCGCGGTGTCCCGGGCCTCCTCCAGCGTCTGCACGTACTCGGCCACCTCGCTGTCCTCGGCGGCCAGTTGATCCACCCCGAGCTGCCACGCCCGGGCGTCCTCCGGCAGTTCGCCCAGCGGGATGTGCAGCCCGATCAGGTCCTCCAGCCGGTTGAGCAGCGCCAGCGTCGCCTTGGGGTTCGGCGGCTGCGACACGTAGTGCGGCACCGCCGCCCACAGGCTCACCGCGGGCACGCCCGCGTGCGTGCACGCCTCCTGGAGGATGCCGACGATCCCGGTCGGGCCCTCGTAGCGGGTCTCCTCCAGGTTCATCGTCCGGGCGAGGTCCGGATCGGAGGTGATGCCGCTGACCGGCACCGGGCGGGTGTGCGGGGTGTCCCCGAGCAGCGCGCCGAGGATCACCACCATCTCCACGCCCAACTCGTGGGCGATGCCCAGGATCTCGTTGCAGAACGAACGCCACCGCATGGACGGCTCGATGCCGCGCACCAGGACCAGGTCCCGCGGTTTGTCGCCGCCGACCCGCACCACCGAGAGCCGGGTCGTGGGCCAGGTGATCTTCCGTGCGCCGCCGTCCAGGAACACCGTGGGGCGGTTGACCTGGAAGTCGTAGTAGTCCTCGGCGTCGAGCGCCGCGAACACCTCGCCCTTCCACTCCCGCTCCAGATGCGCGACCGCGGTGGAAGCCGCGTCGCCGGCGTCGTTCCAGCCCTCGAACGCGGCCACCATGACCGGGTCGATCAGCTCGGGTACCCCCTCGAGCTCGACCACCCAGTGCCTCCTTCCGACGTCTTCTCTCGTACGCCCCAACCTTACGGCTTGGGGGCCGGCCCGCCGCAGCCCCGTGCACGCCAGGGTGAACTTCGGCTGATCTTGGGCAACGACGGAACCAACGGCGATTCATCCGAGCTGTCACCTCGCAAGTCCACCCCGTTCCCGCTGGATTCGGTCGCACCCCTGGACTCTCCGCGCGATACGGCGCTATACATCGGATGACCAAGAGGTCGGATCACCCAGGGATCCCTTGATCGCTCTGTCATCTGCTTCTGTACCGGAGTACCGGAGGACGCGCGTGACCCAGACCGTGACCGAGTTCGAGGTCCACGACATCCGCTTTCCCACCTCGCAGCAGCTCGACGGCTCCGACGCGATGAACCCGGACCCCGACTACTCCGCCGCGTACGTGGTCATCCGCGCCCGCGACGGCGCCGAAGGGCACGGCTTCTGCTTCACCATCGGCCGCGGCAACGATGTCACCGCCGCCGCGATCGAGGCGCTGCGGCCGTACGTCGTCGGCCGCCCCGCGCCGCGGACGGCCGCCGACCTCGCCGCCCTGCACACCGCGCTGACGCACGACTCCCAACTGCGCTGGCTGGGCCCGGAGAAGGGGGTGACCCACATGGCTGCGGGCGCGGTGGTGAACGCCGCCTGGGACCTCGCGGCCCGCAGCGCCGGCCTTCCCGTGTGGGAGTTCCTGGCCGCCATGACCCCCGAGGACCTGGTCTCCCTGGTCGACTTCCGCTACCTCACCGACGTCCTCACCCGCGACGAGGCCCTGGCCATCTTGCGCACGGCGGAGCCCGGCCGCATCGAACGCGCCCGACGGCTGCGGGAGGACGGCTACCCGGCGTACACCACCTCGCCCGGCTGGCTCGGCTACAGCGACGAGAAGCTGGTCCGCCTCGCCCGGCAGGCCGTCGCCGACGGCTTCGCGCAGATCAAACTGAAGGTCGGCGGCGACCTCGACGACGACGTGCGGCGGATGGGCCTGGTGCGGGCCGCCGTCGGGCCGGGCGTGCGGATCGCGGTCGACGCCAACCAGCGCTGGGACGTCGCCGAGGCCGTCCGCTGGATGACCGAGCTCGCACCGTACGAACCGCACTGGATCGAGGAGCCCACCAGCCCCGACGACATCCTCGGCCACGCCGCGGTCCGCGCCGGCCAGCCCGTGAAGGTCGCCACCGGGGAGCACGCCGCCAACCGCGTGGTCTTCAAGCAGCTCCTGCAAGCCGGCGCCGTCGACTTCGTCCAGATCGACGCCGCACGCGTCGCGGGCGTCAACGAGAACCTGGCGATCCTGCTGCTCGCCGCCAAGTACCGGGTGCCGGTCTGCCCGCACGCGGGCGGCGTCGGGCTGTGCGAACTCGTCCAGCACCTGGCCATGTTCGACTTCGTCGCCGTCTCCGGGAGCTGGGAGGACCGCGTCATCGAGTACGTGGACCACCTGCACGAACACTTCGCCGATCCCGCCGTGATCAGCCGCGGGCGCTACCGGGCGCCGCACGCCCCCGGCTTCTCCGCCCGGATGCTCCCCGAGTCCATCGCCGCCCACCGCTATCCGGAGGGGCCCGTGTGGCGGGCCCGGCTCCGGACCGCCGAGGGGATCACGCCATGACCGAAGACGCCTCCGCCGCCGGGGACTTCACCGGAATCGCCGCCCTCGTGACGGGCGGCGCCTCCGGCATCGGTGCCGCCGTCACCCGCCAACTGCTCGCCCGCGGCGCCGCGGTCGCCGTCGTGGACCGCGAACCCGGCGGCGCGCCCGACGGCGCCCTCACCCTGGCCGCCGACGTCACGGACGACGCGGCGCTGCGCACCGCGGTCGAGCGGGCTGCGGCCGAGTTCGGCGCCCTGCACACCGTCGTCTCCAACGCAGGCATCGGCGCCGTGGGCACCGTCGCCGACAACCCCGACGCGAGCTGGCACCACGTCCTCGACGTCAACGTGGTCGGCCTGGTGCGCACCGCCCGGCACGCCCTGCCGCACCTGCGGGCCGCCGCCGCCGAGCGGCCGGGCGCGGTCTCCATCACCCACACCTGCTCCATCGCCGCCACCGCCGGCCTGCCGGCGCGCGCCCTCTACAGCGCCAGCAAGGGCGCGGTGCTCTCGCTCACCCTCGCCATGGCCGCCGACCACGTCCGCGAAGGCATCCGCGTCAACTGCGTCAACCCCGGGACCGTCGACACCCCCTGGGTCGGCCGACTGCTGGCGCAGGCCGACGACCCGGCCGCCGAACGCGCCGCCCTGAAGGCCAGACAGCCCACCGGCCGGCTCGTCACCGCCGACGAGGTCGCCGCCGCCATCTGCTACCTCGCCTCGCCCGCCGCTGCGGCCGTCACCGGCACCGCGCTCGCGGTCGACGGCGGAATGCAGGGGCTGCGCCCGCGCCCCGCCGACCCCACCACCGGAGGGACAGCCCCATGAGAGCGCGCACCCCCGCTCCCACCACCGCCGCGGCCGGCTGCGCCGTGCTGCTCGCCGCCGTCGCCCTGACCGGGTGCAACCGGGACTCCCAGGGCGGTTCGGGCGCCGGGAAGGTCGGCATCGACCTGCCGCGCAGCGACAGCGACTTCTGGAACTCGTACCGCGGCTACGTCGAGAAGGGCGTCGACGACGGCGAGGTCGACGCGCTGTCCCTGACCAACTCCCAGAACGACATCGGCAAGCTCGTCGCCAACGTGCAGACCTTCACCGACCAGGGCGCCAAGGCCGTGATCATGGCGCCCCAGGACACCGGGGCGATCGCCGAGTCCCTGCGGGAGCTGGCCGAGGAGGACATCCCGGTCGTCAGCGTCGACACCCGGCCCGACAAGGGCGAGGTGTACATGGTGGTGCGCGCCGACAACCGGGCGTACGGCGAGAAGGCGTGCCGCTTCCTCGGCGAACGGCTCAAGGGCCGGGGCAAGGTCGTCGAGTTCCAGGGCGACCTCGCGTCCATCAACGGCCGCGACCGCTCCGAGGCGTTCATGTCCTGCATGAAGCGGAACTTCCCCGGCATCCGGGTCTTCGAGCTGGCCACCGACTGGAAGGGCGACGTCGCCTCCGCCAAGCTCCAGGCGACCCTCGCCGCCCACCCCGACCTCAACGGCATCTACATGCAGGCCGGCGGCGTCTTCCTGCAACCCACCCTCGCCCTGCTGGAGCAGAAGAAGCTGCTCAAACCCGCGGGCGAGCCCGGGCACGTCACCATCGTCTCCAACGACGGCATCCCCGAGGAGCTGGACGCCATCCGCGCCGGCACGATCGACGCCACCGTCTCCCAACCCGCCGACCTGTACGCCCGCTACGCACTGCACTACGCCAAGGCAGCCCTGGAGGGCACCGAGTTCAAGCCAGGACCCACCGACCACGACTCCACCATCGTCGAGATCCCCGGCGGTCTGGAGGACCAACTGCCCGCGCCCCTGGTGACGAAGGACAACGTGGACGACCCCGCGCTGTGGGCCAACCAGCTGGGGAAGAAGGGCTGACCGTGCCCGCCGCCCCGCAGCCCGCAGCGCCCGAGCCCGCCGCGCCGCAGCCCGTCGGATCCGTACCGGAACCGCCGCCGCCCGCCGTGCACGCGCAGGGCGTCGTCAAACGGTTCGGCCCCACCCTCGCCCTGGACGGCGGACACCTCACCGTCGCCGCCGGCGAGGCCCACGCACTGGTGGGGCGCAACGGTGCGGGCAAGTCCACCCTCGTCGGGGTGCTCACCGGGCTGCACCGCCCGGACGCCGGCACCGTCGCCTTCGACGGCGCGCCAGCGCCCGCCTTCGGGGACGCCGCGGCCTGGCGGGCGAAGGTGGCGTGCGTCCACCAGAAGCCGACGGTCGTCCCCGATCTGACCGTGGCCGAAAACCTCTTCCTCAACCGCTTCGACGCCGGCGCCGGTACGGGCGCGGGGCGCGGACTGCGGCCCATCGGCTGGCGGCGGCTGCGCGAGCGCGCCACCGAACTGCTCGCCGAGTACGGCGTCAGCGTCGACCCGCGCACCCGCGCCAAGGACCTCCCCGTCGAACAGCGGCAGTTCGTCGAGATCGCCCGGGCCCTCTCCTTCGGCGCCCGCACCGTCATCCTGGACGAGCCCACGGCCCAACTCGACGCCCGCGGCATCGACCTCCTCTTCGGCAAGCTGCGCGAACTGCGCGCGCGGGGCGTGGCGTTCCTCTTCATCTCCCACCACCTCCAGGAGGTGTACGAGCTGTGCACCGCCGTCACCGTCTACCGTGACGCCCGACACGTGCTCACCGCGCCGGTGGCCGAGGTCGCCAAGGACGACCTCGTCGCGGCCATGGCGGGGGAGCACGGCGACGCGGCGCGCTCCTGGCAGGCGGTGCCCCGCCCCGTCGCCCGCCCCCTGCACACCGGGGAGCCCGCGCTCCGGGTCGAACGGCTGGTCCTGGACGGCGCGTACGGACCCGTCGACCTGACCGTGCCCGCCGGCGAAGTGCTCGGCATCGCCGGCTCCGCCGCCAGCGGCAGCACCGCGCTCGGCGAGACCCTGGCCGGAATGCGCCGGGCGACCTCCGGCCGGATCCTGGTGCGGGGGCGGGAGGTCGCGCCCGGCAGCGTGCCCGCCGCGCTCGACGCCGGCATCGGATACGTACCGGAGGACCGGCACGCGCAGGGGCTCGTCCCCGACCGCAGCGTCGCGGAGAACGTCACCCTCACCCTCGCCGACAGGCTCGGCCCCTTCGGGACCGTGCTGCCCGCCCGGACGAGACGCTTCGCCCGTACGGCGATCGACTCGTTCGACATCCGCACCCGCGGGCCCGAGCAGCCGGTCAGCTCGCTCTCCGGCGGCAACCAGCAGAAGGTGGTCGTCGCCCGGGCCCTGGCCCGCCGCCCCGGGGTGCTGGTGGCGCTGCGGCCCACCGCCGGGGTCGACGTGACGTCCAAGGACGCACTGCTGGGCGTGGTGCGCCGGGCCGCCGACGACGGCAGCGCGGTCGTCGTCGTCTCCGACGAACTCGACGACCTGCGGGTCTGCGACCGGGTGTGCGCCCTCTTCCACGGGCGGGTGGTGGCCAGTTTCACCAGCGGATGGACCGATCGCGCGCTCGTCGCAGCCATGGAAGGGGTGGGGGAGCGACCATGACCTCAGGAACGACCGGGCCGTCCGCGGCCAAGGACGCGACGCCCGCGAAGGCAGCCGGCCCGGCCGGCACACCGGCCGCGGCCGGGCCGGGCATGCGCCGGTTGGCCCTGATCCGGTGGAGCGACCTCTCCCTCGTGCCGGTCGTCCTCGTGCTGATGGTGATCGGTTTCATCGTCTCGCCCGTCTTCCTCACCTCCGACAACCTCATCAGCGTCGTCCAGCAGTCGTCCGAGCTCAGCCTGCTCGTCCTCGGTCAGGCCCTGGTGCTGATCTGCGGACGGATGGACCTCTCGCTGGAGTCCACCATCGGCATCGCGCCCGTGCTCGCGATGTGGCTCGTACTGCCCGCCGAAGGCGGTCGGTTCGCCGGGCTCGACCTCGCGCCGGCGTGGGCGGCGATCCCGCTCTGTCTGCTCGCCGGCGCCGCGATCGGCTGCGTCAACGCCTTCCTGATGCTGAAGCTGCGGGTCAACGGCTTCATCGCCACCCTCGGCATGCTCACGATGCTGCGCGGGCTGCACGTCGGCATCACCGAGGGCAAGTCGATCACCGACGTGCCGGAGTCCTTCCGCTACCTGGGCAAGACGAGTTGGCTGGGCGCGCCCGCCGCCGTGTGGATCTGTCTGGCGCTCTTCGCGGTCGGGGGAGCGGCGCTGGCGTATTTGCGGCACGGCCGGGCGCTGTACGCGATCGGCGGCAACCCGGACGCCGCCCGGGCCGCGGGGATCAGGGTGGACCGCGTCACCTGGGCGGTGCTGGCGATCGCCGGGGTGCTCGCGGCCTTCGCCGGCATCCTCTACACCGGCCACTACGGCTCGGTCGCGGCCACCCAGGGCAACGGCTGGATCTTTCAGGTGTTCGCGGCGGCCGTGATCGGGGGCATCAGCCTCAAGGGCGGTCGCGGCACGCTCTTCGGGGCGCTGACCGGGGTGCTCACGCTGCAACTCGTGGTCAACGTGATGACGCTGGGCGGGGTGCCGGCGCTGTGGAACCAGTTCCTGAACGGGGCGATCATCATCGTCGCCCTGGTGATCTCGCGCTTCGCGAGCGGCGAACGCCAGGAGTGAACGGGCCGGCCGGGGTGAGCGGGACCCCGTCACCCCGGGGCACGGCGGGGCGCGCAACCGGTCACAGCGAGGAGCGCAGCCACTGTTCCACGCTGGCGACGTGGACCGTCGCCCAGGAGCGGGCGGCCTCCGCGTCGCCGTCGCGCAGCGCCCCGAGTATGGCGCGGTGTTCGTGGAGGGTACGGCTGATCGCGTTCTCCTGGGTCAGCCCCCGCCAGATCCTGGCCCGGGTCGTCGGCCCGGAGAGCCCGTCCAGGAGGGAGCACAGCACGGAGTTGCCCGACCACTGGACGATCCCGCGGTGGAATTCGAGGTCAGCGGCGACCAGCTCCTCGACCGAGGGCGCCGGCCCCAGCGCGTCCAACTGCGAGCTGAGTTCGTCCAGTCCGGCGTCGGTGATCCGGCCCGCGGCGAGCGCCGTGGCCGCCGGCTCCAGGATGCGGCGCACCGCCAGGAACTCCAGCACGGTGTCGTCCCGGTGGAAGTCGACGACGAAGCTCAGCGCCTCCAGCAGCAGTTGGGGATCGAGGCTGGTGACGTAGGTGCCGTCGCCCTGGCGGACGTCGAGGATGCGGATCAGCGAGAGCGCGCGCACGGCCTCCCGCAGGGAGTTGCGGGACAGCCCCAACTCGGCGGCGAGTTCGCTCTCCTTGGGGAGCCGGTCCCCGGGGCGCAGCGCACCCGAGACGATCATGCCCTTGATCTTTTCGATCGCCTCGTCGGTGACGGCCATGACGGCCTCCTCGCCCCTTGAGTCATCGGAGGTCTGACGGTGTCCGAGAGTACAACGTGGGCGGCTCCGTCGGAGCCGCCCACGTCTCCCGTGGGGGGAGGGTGTGCCGGCGGCGTCAGTCCCGCTTCGCCAGCAGGTCGGACACCTTGCCCCGGACCTCGTCGGTGGCCAGGCCGCGGATGGTGAGGGTGGTGCGGCGGCGCAGCACGTCGTCCGCGGTCTCGGCCCACTCGTGGTCGCGGGCGTACACGACCTGCGCCCAGATCTCGGGGGCGTCCGGGTGGACCCGTTCGGCCAGCGCCGGGTCCTCGTTCGCCAGCCGGGCGATGTCGAAGGCGAGCGATCCGTAGTGGGTGGCGAGGTGGCGGGCGGTGTCCGCGGCCATCCGCGGCCCCGGCGCGGGGCCGTCGACCAGCAGCCGGTGCTCTACGGCCCGGGGGTTGGCTATGCCGGGCAGCGGGAGCTTCTTCGGCAGCGTGGAGATCGGCTCCATGTCCTCGCCCAGCGGACCGCCGGGCAGGGCGGCGAGCTTGTTCATCACGGTGCGGCCGATGTGGCGGAAGGTGGTCCACTTGCCGCCGGCCACCGACAGCATGCCGCCGCGGCCCTCGCTGACCACGGTCTCCCGCTTGGCCTTGGAGGTGTCGCCGGGGCCGCCGGGCAGCACCCGCAGGCCGGCGAAGGAGTAGGCGATCAGATCGCGGGAGAGCTGCTGGTCGCGGATGGAGTAGGCGGCCTCGTCGAGGATCTGCGTGACGTCGGCCTCGTTGACCGAGACGCCGCCGGGGTCGCCCTCGTACTCCTCGTCCGTGGTGCCCAGCAGGAGCATGTCCTCCCAGGGCAGGGCGAAGGTGATGCGGTACTTGTCGATCGGGGTGGCGAGCGCGGCCCGCCACGGCGAGGTGCGCTTGAGTACCAGGTGGGCGCCCTTGGACAGCCGGATCGAGGGGGCCGCCTGCGGGTCCTCCATCCGCCGCAGGTGGTCCACCCACGGGCCCGTCGCGTTCAGCACCAGCCGGGCCGAGACCCCGAACTCGGCGCCGTCGAGCCGGTCCTTGAGCTCCGCGCCCGTCACCCGGCCCTTGGTGAACCGCAGCCCGGTGACCTCGGCGTGGTTGAGCACGGTGGCGCCCGCCGCGACGGCCGCGCGGACCGTCATCAGCGCCATGCGGGCGTCGTTCATCTGGTCGTCCCCGTAGACGGCGACGGCCTTCAGGTCCTCCGTGCGCAGCTCCGGCACCTCGCGCCGGGCCTTCGCCGGGCTGATGACGTGGCCGACGCCGTCGCCGAAGGCGGAGAGCGCGGAGTACGCGAAGACGCCGGCGCCCAGCTTCGCGGCGCCGTGCGGGCCGCCCTTGTACACGGGCAGGTAGAAGGTGAGCGGGTTGGAGAGGTGGGGGGCCACCTCGCGGGAGACCGCGCGGCGCTCGAAGTGGTTCTCCGCGACCAGCTTCACCGCACCGGTCTGCAGGTAGCGCAGTCCGCCGTGGAGCAGCTTGGAGGAGGCGGAGGAGGTGGCGCCGGCGAAGTCGCCGGCGTCCACCAGGGCCACCCGCAGCCCGGCCTGCGCGGCGTGCCAGGCGGTGGAGATGCCCAGGATGCCGCCGCCGATCACCAGGAGGTCGTAGGTCGCCTGGGCAAGCTGCTCCCGGGTTTCGGCGCGGCTCGGCAGCGAACCGGCGGCCGGGTGCGTCCCAAGAGCAGGGACGCTCTGCAGGGTGGTCATGTCGCTTACTCCTCGTGCTCGATCCAGCCCATGGTCCGCTCGACGGCCTTGAGCCAGTTCTTGTACTCGCGCTCACGCCGGTCGGCGTCCATGCGCGGGGTCCATTCGGCGGCCCGGCGCCAGTTGGCGCGCAGCGCGTCCGTGTCCGGCCAGAAGCCGACGGCGAGGCCGGCGGCGTAGGCCGCGCCGAGGCAGGTGGTCTCGGCGACCATGGGGCGCACCACGGGTGCGTCCAGGACGTCGGCGAGGGTCTGCATCAGCAGGTTGTTGGAGGTCATGCCGCCGTCCACCTTGAGGGCGGTCAGCTCGACGCCGGAGTCCTTCGTCATCGCGTCGGTGATCTCGCGGGTCTGCCAGGCGGTGGCCTCCAGCACCGCGCGGGCGATGTGCGCCTTGGTGACGTAACGGGTCAGGCCGGCGATCACGCCGCGGGCGTCGGAGCGCCAGTACGGGGCGAAGAGGCCGGAGAACGCCGGGACGACGTAGGCGCCGCCGTTGTCCTCCACCGACAGGGCCAGGGTCTCGATCTCGGCGGCCGAGTTGATCAGGCCCATCTGGTCGCGCATCCACTGCACCAGCGAGCCGGTGACGGCGATGGAGCCCTCCAGGGCGTACACCGGGTCCTGGTCCCCGATGCGGTAGCCGACGGTGGTCAACAGCCCGTTGTAGGAGTTCACCGGGGTGCCGGCGGTGTTCATCAGCATGAAGGTGCCGGTGCCGTACGTGGACTTGGCCTCGCCCTCGGAGAAGCAGGTCTGGCCGAAGAGGGCGGCCTGCTGGTCGCCGAGCGCGGAGGCGACGGGCACCCCGTCGAGCACGCCGCCCTTGGCGGCGCCGTACACCTCGGAGGACGACCGGATCTCGGGCAGCAGCGCCGCCGGCACCTCCATGGAGGCGAGGATCTTCTCGTCCCAGGTCATGGTGTGCAGGTTCATCAGCATGGTGCGGGAGGCGTTGGTGACGTCGGTGACGTGGACGCCGCCGTCGACCCCGCCGGTCAGGTTCCAGATGACCCAGGAGTCCATGGTGCCGAAGTGGATCTCGCCGCGTTCGGCGCGCTCGCGCAGGCCCTCGACGTTGTCGAGCAGCCAGCGGACCTTGGGGCCGGCGAAGTAGCTGGCGAGCGGCAGTCCGGTCTCGCGGCGGAAGCGGTCCTGGCCGACGTTGCGACCGAGCTCCTTGCACAGGGCGTCGGTGCGGGTGTCCTGCCAGACGATGGCGTTGTGGACCGGCTCGCCGGTTTTCTTGTCCCACAGCAGCGTGGTCTCGCGCTGGTTGGTGATGCCGATCGCCTTGACGTCGTCGCGGGTGATGCCCGCCTTGGTGAGGGCGCCGGCCACGACCTCCTGGACGTTGGTCCAGATCTCGACGGCGTTGTGCTCGACCCAGCCCGGCTTGGGGAAGATCTGCTCGTGCTCCTTCTGGTCGACGGAGACGATCCGGCCGTCCCGGTCGAAGACGATGCAGCGGCTGGAGGTGGTGCCCTGGTCGATGGCGGCGATGAAGGGGCCGGCTGTGTGCGTATCGGTCACGGGAAGCTCCTGCTCGAAGGTGGGTGGGTGACGGGGCCCGTACGCCCGGGTCAGACGAAGGCCAGGTCGTAGATACCCGCTGCGAGGGCTCCGCCCGCCAGCGGTCCGACGACGGGGATCCAGGCGTAGCCCCAGTCGGAGCGGCCCTTGTTGGGCAGCGGAAGCAGGGCGTGGACGATGCGGGGGCCGAGGTCGCGCGCCGGGTTGATGGCGTAGCCGGTCGGACCGCCGAGGGAGAGGCCGATGCCGACCACGACGAAGGCGGTGATCAGTCCGCCCAGCACGCTCAGGCCCTTGCCCTCGTCGTTGAGGCCCTGGGTGAGCACGGCCAGCACCAGGACGGCGGTGCCCAGGATCTCGGTGGCGAGGTTCTGCCAGACGACGCGGACCTCGGGGCCGGTGGAGAAGATGCCGAGCACCGGGCCGGCCTTGGTGCCGCCGTGCGGGCCCTCGATGGGCTTCTCCTGGGGGTCGCCGACGATCTCGGGGTCCCTCAGGTGGGACATGAACTGCCCGTAGTACGCGACCACGACCAGCGCGGCGCCGATCATCGCGCCGAGCAGCTGTCCGGCGACGTAGACGGGGACGTCCGACCAGCTGTCGTCCTTGATGGCGATGCCCAGGGTGACCGCGGGGTTGAGGTGGGCTCCGGAGAGCGGGCCGGTCATGTACACGGCCGTCATAACGGCGAAGCCCCACCCGAAGGTGATGGCCAGCCATCCCGCGCCGCGCGCCTTGGAGTTCTTCAGACTGACGGCTGCGACGACACCGCCGCCGAGCAGGATGAGTACGGCGGTACCGATGATTTCGCCGATGAAGATGTCGGAGCTGGACACCGTGACTCCTTTGTCCTTGTCCAGGAATGGCGAACCCCGGTTCCTCCGGTGGTTCGTTCCCCCGACTGGGGTCGAGGGCGTTCCGGCCTTGGCGCAGTCACACTCTAACGCGATTTTCCGTTAGGTGTTCGACAATGCCGACCGTTGAACGGCAGTTTTCCTGCACGTCAACATGCCGTCAAGGTCTGTGGCTCAAGAAGCTCGGGAAACCTCGGGGGCGCCCGTGTGCGGCGGCTCGATGTCCTCGTTGCGGGATGCATGGTGGTCCGATGATGCACCCAATATGTCCGCCCTGCCCGATTCCGTGGGCCGGCCGTCGAGCGTGACGCGGGTGTACGGGGGTGCACCAGGGGTGTGCGGGGAGTCTGCGGAGGGGCTGCCGGGGGTCTGCGGCAGGGAGGTCTGGCGGGGGAATCCGGCGGGAGGTCTGGCGGGGGTCAGAACCGTCCGGCGCCCAGGTCCCGCGAGACCGCCCGGGCGCACTCCCGTACGGCCGTGATCAGCTCGGGCCGCAGCTCCCGGCCCTCATCGCCGCTCATGCAGACCCGCTCCACCGCGCCCGTGATGGCGACCGCGCCCACCGGCATCCGCCGTCGGTCGTGGACGGGGGCCGCGACCGCGGCGACGCCCTCCCAGGTCTCCTCCACGTCCGCCCCCCACCCGCGCGCGCGGGTCAGGGCGAGGACCCCCTCGAAGTCCTCCAGCGACGTCAGCGTCGCGGGGGTGAACGCCTTGCGCTCCGCCTCCACCGCCTCCGAGTGCGCCACCGGGTCGTACGCCGCCAGCACCTTCCCCAGGGCCGTGGAGTGCAGCGGCTGCATCGCCCCCACCTCCAGCACCTGGCGGCTGTCGTCCGGACGGAAGACGTGGTGGACGATCAGCACCCCGTGCTGGTGCAGGACGCCCAGGTGGACGCTCTCGCCGCTGGAGCGGGCCAGGTCGTCGGTCCACACCAGGGCGCGGGCGCGCAGCTCGTGCACGTCGAGGTAGCTGTTGCCGAGCCGCAGCAGCTCCGCGCCCAGCTGGTAGCGGCCGGAGGCCGGGTCCTGTTCGACGAAGCCCTCGGCCTGGAGGGTGCGCAGGATGCCGTGGGCGGTGCCCTTCGCCAGATCGAGCGACGAGGCGATGTCCGACAGGCCCAGTCGGCGCTCGCCGCCGGCGAGCAGCCGCAGCATCGCCGCCGCCCGCTCAAGCGACTGGATGTTCTTCGCCATCGGATCGGCCCTCTCCACTGCTGTTCGACAATGCTGAACACTATCGGCCGATGCCGACCTTGCGCGTTGCCGAGTGAGTATCCCGCGCCCGGAAGTTTCACAGGAACCCCACGAACCTGGGACATCCGCGCTCCCGGCCCCCGCCCGGGGCGCCGATCACCCGCTTCCTGCCTGCGGGTTCGCCGCCGACCCCATCACAACTTCTGATGGTCCCGTTCTCCGGGGCGCATCACCCCAGGTGGCGCGAGCGGTCCGGGGCGTCCGGGAGATGGACCACCCCTCTCCTCAGGCGCCGTACCCGGTTACCCTGACTCCGTGCGCCCCCCACCGGGCGGTGCAAAGCCGACAGCCGTCGCATCCCAGGGAGCCCGTCCATGGCCTCGTCGCCCACCCCTTCCGCACCCTCC
The DNA here is from genome assembly GCF_040643215.1 of Streptomyces sp. NPDC047315. NCBI lineage: Bacteria > Bacillati > Actinomycetota > Actinomycetes > Kitasatosporales > Streptomycetaceae > Streptomyces > Streptomyces sp. NPDC047315. The sequence continues at coordinate 188,729 of NZ_JBEYTZ010000008.1, forward strand.
GCCGACATCCGGACCCGGGTCGCCGCGCTCCGCGAGGCCCTGGCCACGCGGGTCGTCGTCGCCGACGGAGCGATGGGCACCATGCTCCAGGCGCAGGATCCCACCCTTGAGGACTTCCAGGACCTCGAAGGCTGCAACGAGATCCTGAACGTCACCCGCCCCGACATCGTCCGTTCGGTGCACCGCGCCTACTTCGACGCCGGCGTCGACTGCGTCGAGACGAACACCTTCGGCGCCAACCAGTCCGCGCTCGGCGAGTACGACATCCCGGACCGCATCCACGAACTGTCCGAGGCGGGCGCCCGCATCGCCCGCGAGGTCGCCGACGAGTGCACGGCCAGCACCGGACAGGAGCGCTGGGTGCTGGGCTCCATCGGCCCGGGCACCAAGCTGCCGACCCTCGGCCACATCGGATACGCCCCGCTCCGCGACGGCTTCCAGGCGAACGCCGAAGGTCTGATCGCCGGCGGCGCGGACGCGCTGCTCGTGGAGACCACCCAGGACCTGCTCCAGACCAAGGCGTCGGTCCTCGGCGCCCGGCGCGCCATGGAAGCGGTCGGCGTCGACGTGCCGCTGCTGTGCTCGATGGCGTTCGAGACCACCGGCACCATGCTGCTCGGCTCGGAGATCGGCGCGGCGCTCACCGCGCTGGAGCCGCTGGGCATCGACATGATCGGGCTGAACTGCTCCACCGGCCCGGCCGAGATGAGCGAGCACCTGCGCTACCTGGCCCGCCACTCCCGCATCCCGCTGCTGTGCATGCCGAACGCCGGTCTGCCCGTGCTCGGCAAGGACGGCGCGTACTTCCCGCTGGACGCCGAGGGGCTCGCCGACGCCCAGGAGACCTTCGTCCACGAGTACGCCCTCTCCCTGATCGGCGGCTGCTGCGGTACGACTCCGGAGCACCTGCGGCAGGTCGTGGAGCGGGTGCGCGGCCTCACGCCGCCCGCGCGCGAGCCGCGCCCCGAGCCCGGCGCCGCCTCCCTCTACCAGACCGTCCCGTTCCGCCAGGACACCTCGTACATGGCGATCGGCGAGCGGACGAACGCCAACGGCTCGAAGAAGTTCCGCGAGGCGATGCTCGCCGCCCGCTGGGACGACTGCGTGGAGATGGCCCGCGACCAGATCCGCGAGGGCGCGCACATGCTCGACCTCTGCGTGGACTACGTGGGCCGGGACGGCGTCGCCGACATGGCGGAGCTGGCCGGCCGGTTCGCCACCGCCTCCACCCTGCCGATCGTGCTCGACTCCACCGAGGTCGACGTGATCCGCGCCGGCCTGGAGAAGCTCGGCGGCCGGGCCGTGATCAACTCCGTCAACTACGAGGACGGCGACGGCCCCGAATCCCGCTTCGCCCAGGTCACCCGACTGGCCCAGGAGCACGGCGCCGCCCTGATCGCGCTCACCATCGACGAGGAGGGCCAGGCCCGCACCGTCGAGACCAAGGTCGCCATCGCCGAACGGCTGATCGACGACCTCACCGACAACTGGGGCATCCACGAGTCGGACATCCTCATCGACACCCTGACCTTCACCATCTGCACCGGCCAGGAGGAGTCCCGCAAGGACGGCATCGCCACCATCGAGGCCATCCGCGAACTCAAGCGGCGCCACCCCGACGTCCAGACCACGCTCGGGCTCTCCAACATCTCCTTCGGCCTCAACCCGGCCGCCCGGATCCTGCTGAACTCCGTCTTCCTCGACGAGTGCGCCAAGGCCGGCCTGGACTCCGCGATCGTCCACGCGTCCAAGATCCTGCCGATCGCCCGCTTCGACGACGAGCAGGTGACCACCGCACTGGACCTGATCTACGACCGCCGCGCCGAGGGCTACGACCCGCTCCAGCGGCTGATGGAGCTCTTCGAGGGCGTCGACACCAAGTCGCTGAAGGCCGGCAAGACGGAAGAGCTGCTGGCCCTGCCGCTGGAGGAGCGGCTCCAGCGGCGGATCATCGACGGCGAGAAGAACGGCCTGGAGACCGACCTCGAAGCGGCGCTGGCGGAGCGGTCCGCGCTCGACATCGTCAACGAGACCCTCCTGGAGGGCATGAAGGTCGTCGGCGAGCTGTTCGGCTCCGGACAGATGCAGCTGCCCTTCGTGCTCCAGTCCGCCGAGGTCATGAAGAACGCGGTGGCGTACCTGGAACCGCACATGGAGAAGTCCGGCGCCGAGGGCAAGGGCACGATCGTGCTGGCCACCGTGCGCGGCGACGTCCACGACATCGGCAAGAACCTCGTGGACATCATCCTCTCCAACAACGGCTACAACGTGGTCAACCTGGGCATCAAACAGCCCGTCTCCGCGATCCTGGAGGCCGCCGAAGAGCACAAGGCCGACGTGATCGGGATGTCCGGACTGCTGGTGAAGTCCACGGTGATCATGAAGGAGAACCTGGAGGAGATGAACCAGCGGAAGATCGCGGCGGACTACCCCGTGATCCTGGGCGGCGCCGCCCTGACCCGCGCCTACGTCGAACAGGACCTCCACGAGATCTACGAGGGCGAGGTCCGCTACGCCCGGGACGCCTTCGAGGGGCTGCGCCTGATGGACGCCCTGATCGGCGTCAAGCGCGGCGTGCCCGGCGCCAAGCTGCCCGAGCTCAAGCAGCGCCGGGTGCGGCCCGCCGCGGCCGTCGCGGTGGAGGAGCAGGTCGAGGAGGGCTCGGTCCGCTCCGACGTCTCCGTCGACAACCCCGTACCCGAGCCGCCGTTCTGGGGCACCCGGGTCATCAAGGGCATCCAGCTGAAGGAGTACGCCTCCTGGGTCGACGAGGGCGCGCTCTTCAAGGGCCAGTGGGGGCTCAAGCAGTCCCGCGCCGGCGACGGGCCCAGCTACGAGGAGCTGGTGGAGAACGAGGGCCGGCCCCGGCTGCGCGGTCTGCTCGACCAACTGCACACCCGCAACCTGCTGGAAGCCGCCGTCGTCTACGGCTACTTCCCCTGCGTCTCCAAGGGCGACGACCTGATCGTCCTCCACGAGGACGGCTCCGAGCGGACCCGCTTCTCCTTCCCGCGCCAGCGGCGCGGCCGGCGGCTGTGCCTCGCGGACTTCTTCCGCCCGGAGGAGTCCGGCGAGGTCGACGTGGTCGGCCTCCAGGTCGTCACCGTCGGCTCGAAGATCGGCGAGGCGACGGCCGAGCTGTTCGCCGCCGACTCCTACCGCGACTACCTGGAGCTGCACGGGCTCTCCGTGCAGCTCGCGGAGGCGCTGGCCGAGTACTGGCACGCCCGGGTCCGCGCCGAACTCGGCTTCGCCGGCGAGGACCCCTCCGACGTGACGGACATGTTCGCGCTGAAGTACCGCGGCGCCCGCTTCTCCCTGGGCTACGGCGCCTGCCCCGACCTGGAGGACCGGGCGAAGATCGCGGACCTGCTGGAGCCCGAGCGGATCGGGGTGCAGCTCTCCGAGGAGTTCCAGCTCCACCCGGAGCAGTCCACCGACGCGATCGTGATCCACCACCCGGAGGCCAAGTACTTCAACGCTCGGTAGTCCGTTCATCACACCGCCCAGCGGTGTCGGTGGGCAATTCCCGGCACGTTTGTCCGACGAGTCGTAAACTGGTCGGTCCAACGCAGGCCGGTCGCCAGTCCCAGCGGGGAAGCCGTGGGGAAGGGGCGGCCGGCCTTCTCGTCCCTTCCGGAGGTGTGCCGATGACCAGCACGATCCCCACGTCCCCCACCCAGACGGCGGACGGTACGGCCCTGCAGGCCGTTCTGCTGGACATGGACGGCACCCTGGTCGACACCGAGGGCTTCTGGTGGGACGCCGAAGTGCGGGTCTTCGCCGAGCTCGGCCACGAGCTGGACGAGGCGTGGCGCGAGGTGGTCGTGGGCGGCCCGATGACGCGCAGCGCGGGCTATCTGATCGAGGTCACCGGCGCCCCCGTCAGCCTCCCCGAGGTGACCGTGCTGCTGAACGACGCGTTCGAGAAGCGCATCAGCGAGGGCGTGCCGCTGATGCCGGGGGCGCAGCGGCTGCTGGCCGAGCTCACCGCCCAGCAGGTCCCAACCGCCCTGGTCTCCGCCTCGCACCGGCGCATCATCGACCGGGTGCTGGACGCCGTGCCGCACGACTTCGCGCTCTCCGTGGCCGGGGACGAGGTGCCACGCACCAAGCCGCACCCCGATCCGTATCTGCTGGCGGCCCGCGGGCTGGGCTTCGAGCCCGCCCGGTGCGCCGTCATCGAGGACACCGCGACCGGGGTCGCCTCCGCCGAGGCGGCCGGCTGCCCGGTGGTCGCCGTGCCGTCCGTGGCGCCGATCGCGGCGGCGCAGGGCCGGGTGGTGGTGGACTCCCTGGAACAGGTCGACCTGGCCTTCCTGCGCCGGTTCACGGCCTCGACGCGCTGACGCCCCTGCCCCGGACCCACCCCGCCCGCTACTGTCCTTGCATCATGAATGCAAGAAAGAATTAGGCCGTTCCGGCGGCGGTGCATTCTTTTCGACATTTCGGCTTGGTTGAATCCGGATCCATTTTCTCCAGGTCTCTGCATTAAGTTTTCCGGCGTGACATTGGTCACCCTGCGTGTCCTGTGGGGGGCTGTCGGTGCGGTGCATTTCGCCCTTACGAAACATTCCGCAGGGTCCTCGTCGCCGCACAGGCATGGGCGATCACTGAGCGAAATCACCCCAACTCCGGGCCGGTCAACCGCACCTGACGCATCCGACTACTGTCTTCGCGGGTCTTCGCACCCGCAGTACCCAGTGCCGGATGAGGAGAACGTCCAGGATGAACCGTAAGACTTTGGCGCTGCCGGCCGTGGTCGGGCTGCTCGCGCCCGTGCTCGTCGCCTGCGGCGATTCGGGGGACGACGCCGGCGGCGGCGGCACCATCGTCGTCGGCACCACGGACCAACTCGCCGCGGGCAAGGGCAGCCCGGCGCCGCTCGACCCGGCGTACGCGTACGACACCGGCGCCTGGAACGTGCTCCGGCAGACCGTCCAGACGCTGATGCACGCGCCCCGCGGCGGCGGTCAGCCCGTCCCCGAGGCCGCCGAGTCCTGCGGCTTCACGGACAACTCCAGCGAGAGCTACCGCTGCAAGCTGCGCAGCGGCCTCACGTTCGCCGACGGCACCGAGATCACCGCGGAGGACGTGAAGTTCTCCCTGGAGCGGGTGCGGAACATCAACGCGGACAACGGCACGGCCGCCCTGCTGTCGACCGTCGACACCATCGAGACCAAGGGCGAGGACGAGGTGGTCTTCCACCTCGCGTCCCCGGACGCCACCTTCCCGTACAAGCTCTCCACGCCCGCCGCCGGCATCGTCAACAAGAAGCAGTACGACGGCAAGAAGCTGCGCGAGGGCTTCCAGGTGGACGGCTCGGGCCCGTACACCATGAAGGCCCACGTCGCCGACGACAAGCTCACCAAGGTGGTCTTCAGCCGGAACGACTCGTACACCGGCGACGTCGAGGTGCGCAACAAGAAGGTCGAGTTGCGGGTCTTCCCCGACGCCGCCGCCATGGGCGAGGCGCTGGAGAAGGGCGACATCGACGTGATGACCCGGGAGATGTCCCCGAGTCAGATCAAGGAGTTGGAGGAGAAGCCCAAGAAGGGCATCGACCTCATCGAGATGCCCGGGCTCTCGATCCGCTACCTCGCCTTCAACACCGACCACCCCTCGGTGAAGGACAAGGCGGTGCGTCAGGCCATGGCCGCGCTCGTCGACCGCGGCCAGATCGCCGGACAGGTCTACGGGGCCACCGCGGAGCCGCTGTACTCGCTCATCCCGGCGAACATCGGCGCGCACAAGAACTCCTTCTACAACCAGTACGGCGAGCCCAGCGTCGCGAAGGCCGCGAAGATCCTGAAGAAGGCGAACATCAAGGCCCCGGTGGAGCTCAAGCTGCACTACACCACCGACCGCTACGGCGCCGGCACGGCCCGGGAGTTCGAGGTCCTGCAGAAGCAGTTGAACGCCTCCAAGCTCTTCTCCGTCACCGTCCAGGGCGCCGAGTGGTCCTCCTTCCGCACCGCCCAGAAGCGCGGTGACTACCCGGTGTACGGCATGGGCTGGTTCCCCGACTTCCCCGACCCGGACAACTACATCGCCCCGTTCCTGGACAAGGGCAACTTCCTCAACTCGCCCTACGTCAGCGCCGAGGCGCGGGCCCTCATCCCGCAGTCCCGCCGCCAGGCCGACCGGGGCGCGGCTTCGAAGGAGTTCACCCAGATGCAGGACATCGTCGCCACCGACGTGCCGGTGCTGCCGCTGTGGCAGGGCAAACAGCACATCGCCGTGCGCTCCGGCATCCAGGGCGGCGAGCTGCTGCTGAACGCCAGCTCCGACCTCCAGCTGTGGGAGCTGTCCACCGGCAAGTGAGCACCGCCTCGTGCGTGCGCACGAAAGGAAGCGGCGGCGGGCCCGGGCCCGCCGCCGCTTCCGCAATCGCTCCGGGCCCTTCGACCCGCCCCGCCCGCTACTGGGCGCCGGGGCGGACCAGGCCGCTCTCGTACGCGTACACCGCGGCCTGCACCCGGTCGCGCAGCCCCAGCTTCGTCAGCACGTGGCCCACGTGCGTCTTGACCGTGGTCTCGCTGACGAACAGGTCCGCGGCGATCTCCGCGTTCGACAGGCCGCGCGCCACCAGCTTCAACACCTCGACCTCGCGCTCGGTCAGCGTGTGCAGGGTGTCCGGCACCGGCTCGTCGCCGGACGGCAGATGCCCCGCGTACTTGTCGAGGAGCCGACGGGTGATGCTGGGGGCCAACATCGCCTCGCCCGCCGCGACCACCCGGATCGCCTGCACCAACTCGTTCGCCGGGGCGTCCTTCAGGAGGAAGCCGCTCGCTCCGGCGCGCAACGCCTCCACCACGTACTCGTCGAGATCGAACGTCGTCAGCACCAGCACCTTCGCCGGACCGTCCCGGCCGGGGCCGGTGATCTGCCGGGTCGCCTCCACCCCGTCCATCCGCGGCATGCGGATGTCCATCAGCACCACGTCGGGCTGGAGCGCCCGGACCTGGTCGAGCGCCTGGAGGCCGTCGCCGGCTTCACCGACGACCGCGATGTCCTGCTCCGCTTCCAGAATCATCCGGAAGCCGGTGCGCAGCAACGGCTGGTCGTCGACCAGCAGGACGCGGATAGCCACAGGAACTCCTCACATTGGGTCAGGGTCCATTCTGCCCTGACCACTGTCGGCCGACGCCGCCGGGGAAACGCTGAGCGGATAGACCGGGGGAGTTCCGCCGAATTCGGGGCAGAACGCCTGGTGGTCGCACCAGCCGCACAGCTTCGTGGGCCGCGGACGCCACTCGCCCGACTCCGTCGCCAGCCGGATCGCCTCCCACAGCGCCAGCAGCTTGCGCTCCACCCGCTCCAGGTCGCTCGGCACCGGGTCGTACGTCACCACGTCGCCGCTGCCGAGGTAGACCAGCTGGAGCCGGCGCGGCACCACCTTCTTCAGCCGCCAGATCACCAGCGCGTAGAACTTCATCTGGAACAGCGCGCCCTCGCTGTACTCGGGGCGGGGGGCCTTGCCGGTCTTGTAGTCGACGATGCGGACCTCGCCCGTCGGCGCCACGTCCACCCGGTCGATCACCCCGCGCAGCCGCAGCCCCGAATCCAGTTCCGCCTCGACGAACATCTCCCGCTCGGCCGGCTCCAGCCGCGTGGGGTCCTCCAGCGAGAACCAGCGCTCCACCAGCGCCTCCGCCTCGCCCAACCACCGGGCCAGCCGATCGCCCCCCTCGTCCTCGGCGAACAGCTCGCCGAGCTCGGGGCGACCCTTGAGGAGACGGTCCCACTGCCCCGGCACCAGCGACTTCGCCCGCGGCGGCGTGCGCTCGACCGCCGGTGCGTCGAACAGGCGCTCAAGCACCGCGTGCACCAGCGTGCCCCGGGTGGCGGCCTCGCTCGGCTTCTCCGGCAGCCTGTCGATCACCCGGAACCGGTACAACAGAGGGCACTGCATGAAATCGCTCGCCCGTGACGGCGACAACGACATCGGCACAGCACCCGCCCCCTTCGCCCTGCCGACCTGTTCACTCGTCCTCATGACGCAGACCCTACGGCCCGCCACTGACAGCGAGCGCAATACCATCGACGTCAGAGGAGACAGCACTGCATGATCGAAGGACCGACCGCCCTCCCGAACCCCCTGCGACCTCGCGACGAAGGGACCCCGTGAACGAGGACCACTCCAGCAGCGAGCGCTCACGCGCGTCATCGTCCGCGGGCGGCACGCCCCCGGACGACGACAAGAAGCGACGGCGCCCCGACGGCCCCGGAGGAGGCATCCTGATGGGCCGCCCCTTCGGCGTGCCCGTGTACGTCGCACCCAGCTGGTTCCTCGTCGCCGCGCTGATCACCTGGGTCTTCGGCGGCCAGCTCAACCGCGTGCTCCCGGAACTCGGCGGACTGAGCTATCTCGTCTCCCTCTTCTTCGCGGTCGCCTTCTACGCCTCCGTCCTCGTCCACGAACTGGCCCACACCGTCGTCGCCCTCCGCTACAAGCTGCCGGTGCGCCGCATCCAGCTCCAGTTCTTCGGCGGCGTATCGGAGATCGAGAAGGAGTCCGAGACCCCCGGCCGCGAATTCGTCCTCGCGTTCGTCGGCCCGCTGCTCTCCCTGGTCCTCGCCGGCGTCTTCTACCTGGGCATGCAGGCCGTGGAGCCCGGCACGGTCCCCGGCGTGCTGCTCGCCGGACTGATGATCTCCAACCTCATCGTGGCGATCTTCAACCTGCTGCCCGGCCTCCCGCTGGACGGCGGTCGCATGCTGCGCGCCGTCGTGTGGAAGATCACCGGCAAGCCGATGAGCGGCACCGTCGCCGCCGCCTGGGTCGGCCGGGCGCTCGCCGTCGCCGTCCTCATCGGCCTCCCGCTGCTCACCCACACCGGCGCCCTCGGCAACCCCAGCCAGGAGATCGGCGGCACCGAGACCGTCACGGACGCCCTGCTCGCCGCGATCCTCGCCGCCATCATCTGGACCGGCGCCGGCAACAGCCTGCGCATGGCCCGACTGCGCGAACACCTCCCCGAACTCGCCGCCCGCACCCTCACCCGCCGCGCGGTGCCCGTGGAGTCCGACACCCCGCTCTCCGAGGCGCTGCGCCGCGCCAACGAAGCCGGCGCGCGCGCCCTGGTCATCGTCGACGGCCAGGGCAACCCGACGGCGCTCGTGCGGGAGACCGCGATCGTCGGGATCCCCGAGCACCGCCGCCCCTGGGTCGCGGTCAGCGGTCTGGCACAGGACCTCACGGACGGCATGCGCGTGCCCGCCGACCTCGCGGGCGAACCCCTCCTCGACCGCCTCCGGGCGAACCCGGCGACGGAGTACCTCGTCGTCGAGGACAGCGGCGAGATCTACGGCGTGCTGTCCACCGCCGACGTCGAACGCGCCTTCGTCGCCGCGATGGCCCGCTGACCCGCGCCCGGGCCCGGCCCGGCCGCGCCGGCGGTGGTCATCGACGGGGTGCGCGGGCCGGTAGGCTGGTCACATGTCCGAACCGACCGGTGCCGCCCGCCGACGCGGGCCCTTCAAGGTCGGGGACCAGGTCCAGCTCACCGACCCCAAGGGTCGCCACTACACCTTCACGCTCGAAGCCGGGAAGAACTTCCACACCCACAAGGGGTCCTTCCCGCACGACGAGCTGATCGGCGCTCCCGAGGGCAGTGTTGTCCGTACCACGGGGAACGTCGCCTACCTCGCGCTGCGCCCCCTGCTCCCCGACTACGTCCTGTCCATGCCCCGCGGCGCCGCCGTGGTCTACCCCAAGGACGCGGGTCAGATCCTGGCCTTCGCCGACATCTTCCCCGGCGCGCGCGTCGTCGAGGCGGGGGTGGGCTCCGGCTCGCTCAGCGCCTTCCTGCTGCGCGCCATCGGCGACCACGGCATGCTGCACTCCTACGAGCGCCGCCAGGACTTCGCGGATATCGCCCAGCAGAACGTGGAGCGCTACTTCGGCGGACCGCACCCCGCCTGGGAGCTCACCGTCGGCGACCTCCAGGACAACCTCTCGGACACGGACGTGGACCGGGTCATCCTGGACATGCTGGCGCCGTGGGAGTGCCTGGACGTGGCGTCCAAGGCGCTGGTGCCCGGCGGCATCCTGTGCTGCTACGTGGCGACGACCACCCAGCTCGCGCGCACCGTCGAGGCCATCCGCGAGATCGGCTGCTTCGCCGAGCCGCAGCCGTGGGAGTCGATGATCCGCAACTGGCACGTCGAGGGCCTGGCCGTCCGCCCCGACCACCGGATGATCGGCCACACCGGCTTCCTGGTCACCGCCCGCCGCCTCGCGGACGGGGTGGAGCCGCCGATGCGCCGCCGCCGACCGGCCAAGGGCGCCTACGGCGAGGACTACGTCGGATGGGGCGGCGACAGCAAGGACGCCCAGGGCAAGGGCTGACGCAGCGCTCCGTCGGACGACGGCCGGCCCGCGGGCCGGCACGAAGCCACCGACAACGAAACGGCGCCGCGCGCGAGTTCCCCACCGGAAACGGGAACTCACGCGCGGCGCCGTCGCATTGGCACCCGCGTTCGGCCCCGCTGTTCCGAGCACCTGTGACGTGTGGCACGATGCAAGCCTCCCCGCACACCGCCTCCACAGGAGACTTCCCGCGTGCAGCCCTCCGCAGTCCCGGACCTCGCGCACACCCGGACCCGGCCGGTCCACTGGCTCGCCACCGCCGCCGCGATGGCCGGCGTGATGGCCCTCGCGGGACTGTTCCAGCCCGACGGCGCCACCGCCAACCAACCGGACCGCCGGGCGACCACGGCCGCGCCCGACCCCGCGGACGTACGACTGCCCCTGGAGTGCCCCGGGACCGCCGCCGTCGTGACGGGCAAGGCGATCGGAGACCTGGACGGCGACGGCGGGCAGGAGACCGTCGTCACGGCCCGCTGCGACGCGGGCTCGGGCAGCCCGCCCGGTGGGATCTACGTGCTGAACCGGGCGGACGACGACCGGCCGAGGGTCGTCGCCACGCTGCTGACGCCCAAGGACGGGGCCGGCGTCAGCGATCTCGCCGTGCGCGACGGCGCGGTGCGCGCCACCCTGCTCGGCTACTCGTCACCGTCCGTGCCGGCCTGCTGCCCCGACAAGGAGGAGCAGGTCTCGTGGAAGTGGCGGGGCGGGGTGTTCGTACGGACCGTGCAGGGGGAGTCGGACACCGCCGCGATGTGAGACGGCCGTCCGCGGACCGGCGTTCACAGCGGGGAGTGACCGAATCGTTACTCAGCGTCGGGGCCGTAAACTTCGACGCCGTCCGCGGCCCGGCGAACGTGGATGCAGTCGCCCGGGCACTCCTTCGCGGAGTCCACCACGTCGCGCAGCAACGGCAGCGGCACCGGGGTCGTCGCACCCGGCTCCTGCAGCAGCTCGTCGTCGGCGCTCTTCACGTACGCGAGACCGTCGATGTCCAGCTCGAACACGTCCGGCGCGTACTGGGCGCAGATCCCGTCACCGGTGCACAGGTCCTGGTCGATCCAGACCTCCAGCGCCTCGGTGGCGTCCGGCGACGGGGCCTCGTGCTGCACGGTCATGTCTCCTGCCGTTCCTGCGTCGGATGAAGCGTCCGGTGCGCACCGCGAAGCAATTCGCGCCAGCCCTGACGGGTGTTGAACACCTCGACGATAACAACCGACCGCTTTCGGATGGTGCTGGGTGGGTATCCCCCTGGCGTGAGGGAGAGCGCAAGGGTGAAGATCGGACACGCCCCGACCGTCTTTGTGATCTAGGGGTTTCAATCACCACCCGCCCAGGTAGGGTCAGGAAGCGTCCAGCTCCCCTTGGAGGAGGTGAGGACCGTGGCAGCCCACGACGACGACATCAACCGCGGCATCCGGCCCGGGCGGGGGTCTGAGGACCCAGCCGGCCAGGTCGCCTATCTGGAGCAGGAGATCGCCGTCCTGCGCCGCAAGCTCGCCGACTCTCCGCGACACACGAGGATTCTCGAAGAGCGGATCGTCGAGCTGCAGACCAACCTGGCCGGCGTGTCCGCTCAGAACGAGCGACTCGCCAACACGCTCCGTGAGGCCCGGGACCAGATCGTGGCCCTCAAGGAGGAGGTCGACCGGCTCGCGCAGCCGCCGGCCGGCTTCGGGGTCTTCCTGACCGCGAACGAGGACGGGACCTGCGACATCTTCACCGGGGGTCGCAAGCTCCGGGTGAACGTCAGCCCCAGCATCGAACTCGACGAGCTGCGGCGCGGCCAGGAGGTCATGCTCAACGAAGCGCTCAACGTGGTCGAGGCCATGGCCTTCGAACGCGCCGGGGACATCGTCACCCTCAAGGAAGTCCTGGAGGACGGCGAGCGGGCCCTGGTGGTCGGGCACACCGACGAGGAGCGGGTGGTGCGGCTCGCCGAGCCGCTGCTGGACGCCACCATCCGCCCCGGCGACGCCCTGCTGCTGGAGCCGCGCTCGGGCTACGTCTACGAGGTCGTCCCGAAGAGCGAGGTCGAAGAACTCGTCCTCGAAGAGGTCCCGGACGTCGACTACGACCGGATCGGCGGCCTCGGCGGCCAGATCGAGATGATCCGCGACGCCGTCGAGCTCCCGTACCTCCACCCCGACCTCTTTAAGGAGCACGAACTCCGGCCGCCGAAGGGCATCCTGCTCTACGGTCCGCCCGGCTGCGGCAAGACACTGATCGCCAAGGCGGTCGCCAACTCCCTTGCCAAGAAGGTCGCCGAGGTCACCGGGCAGCCCGCGGGGAAGAGCTACTTCCTCAACATCAAGGGCCCCGAGCTGCTCAACAAGTACGTCGGCGAGACCGAGCGGCACATCCGGTTGGTCTTCCAGCGGGCCCGGGAGAAGGCGTCGGAGGGCACGCCCGTCATCGTCTTCTTCGACGAGATGGAGTCCCTCTTCCGCACCCGCGGCTCCGGCGTCAGCTCGGACGTGGAGAACACCATCGTCCCGCAGCTCCTCGCCGAGATCGACGGCGTCGAGGGCCTGGAGAACGTGATCGTGATCGGCGCCTCCAACCGCGAGGACATGATCGACCCCGCGATCCTGCGCCCCGGCCGACTCGACGTGAAGATCAAGATCGAGCGCCCGGACGCCGAGGCGGCGAAGGACATCTTCGCGAAGTACCTCACCGCGACGCTCCCGCTGCACGCCGACGACGTCTCGGAGCACCGGGGCTCCAAGGCGGCGGCGGCCCAGGCGATGATCCAGTCCGTCGTCGAGCAGATGTACGCGGAATCCGAGGAGAACCGCTTCCTGGAGGTCACGTACGCCAACGGCGACAAGGAAGTCCTGTACTTCAAGGACTTCAATTCCGGCGCGATGATCCAGAACATCGTCGACCGGGCGAAGAAGATGGCCATCAAGGCATTCCTCGACCACAACCAAAAGGGTCTGCGAGTCGCCCACCTCCTCCAGGCGTGTGTGGACGAGTTCAAGGAGAACGAGGACCTGCCGAACACCACCAACCCGGACGACTGGGCCCGGATCTCCGGAAAGAAGGGCGAACGGATCGTGTTCATCCGTACCCTTGTCACCGGAAAGCAGGGCGCCGACACCGGACGCTCCATCGACACGGTGGCGAACACCGGTCAGTACCTCTAAATGGACACACCGGCTGCGGATGCCCCGGCCGGGCATCCGCAGCCGGTTTCTTTCCCCAGCGGGCCATAACCAGCCCATAACCAGCAATGACGAAAACGATCTCCCCACCAGCGCAGAGGCGTTCTAGGCTCTGCGGTACCGCCGAGTCGCGCAGTGCGGGGTCGGGCACCGCGTGCGCACCGGAGCACCAGCGGTACTTGAGCGCCGTTCCCGAACGGGAGCGCCGCCGGGCAAGGAGGGCCGCATGACCGTACGGCGAGTAATGGGCATCGAGACGGAGTACGGGATCTCCGTTCCGGGACACCCGAACGCCAATGCCATGCTCACCTCGTCCCAGATCGTCAACGCGTACGCGGCGGCGATGCACCGGGCGCGCCGCGCCCGCTGGGACTTCGAGGAGGAGAATCCGCTGCGGGACGCCCGCGGCTTCGACCTCGCCCGTGAGGCCGCCGATTCCAGCCAGCTCACGGACGAGGACATCGGCCTGGCGAACGTGATCCTCACCAACGGTGCCCGGCTCTACGTCGACCACGCCCACCCCGAGTACAGCTCGCCCGAGGTCACCAACCCGAGGGACGCCGTGCTGTGGGACAAGGCCGGCGAGCGGATCATGCTCCAGGCGGCCGAGCGGGCCGCCCAGCTGCCCGGCGCGCAGCCCATCCACCTGTACAAGAACAACACCGACAACAAGGGCGCCTCCTACGGCACCCACGAGAACTACCTGATGAAGAGGGAGACCCCGTTCTCGGACATCGTGCGGCACCTGACGCCGTTCTTCGTCTGCCGTCAGGTGGTCACCGGCGCGGGACGCGTCGGAATCGGCCAGGACGGGCACGAGCACGGGTTCCAGATCAGCCAGCGGGCCGACTACTTCGAGGTCGAGGTGGGGCTGGAGACCACCCTGAAGCGCCCGATCATCAACACCCGCGACGAGCCGCACTCGGACGCGGAGAAGTACCGCCGACTGCACGTGATCATCGGGGACGCCAACCTCTCCGAGATCTCGACCTATCTGAAGCTGGGCACCACGGCCCTGGTGCTCTCCATGATCGAGGACGGCTTCATCGCGGTCGACCTGGCGGTCGAGCAGCCCGTGCGCACCCTCCACCAGATCTCGCACGACCCGGACCTCAAACGGCTGATCACGCTCCGTAGCGGGCGCACGCTCACCGCGGTACAGCTCCAGATGGAGTACTACGAGCTGGCGCGCAAGTACGTGGAGGAGCGCTTCGGCGTGGACGCGGACGAGCAGACCAAGGACGTCCTGGCGCGTTGGGAGGACACCCTCAACCGGCTGGAGCACGACCCGATGAGCCTGGCCGGGGAGCTGGACTGGGTCGCGAAGAAGGAGCTGATGGAGGGGTACCGCCGGCGGGACGGCCTCGACTGGGACGCCGCCCGGCTGCACCTGGTGGACCTCCAGTACGCCGACGTACGGCCCGACAAGGGCCTGTACAACCGTCTGGTGGCCCGCGGCAAGATGAAGCGGCTGCTGGACGAGGACGAGGTCGTACGGGCCGGGACGAAGCCCCCCGAGGACACCCGGGCCTACTTCCGCGGCCGGTGCCTGGAGCAGTACGCCGACGACGTGGCCGCGGCCTCCTGGGACTCGGTGATCTTCGACCTCCCCGGGCGGGACTCCCTCCAGCGGGTGCCGACCCTGGAGCCGCTGCGCGGCACGCGCAACCACGTCAAGGAACTCCTGGACCGCTGCCGCACGGCGGAGGACCTGGTCCGGGTGCTCTCCGGCGGCTAAAAGACCTCCGCCCGGGAATCATCTCCGAAAGCCTTCGGGATCACCACGGTGACCCCGGGCGTTGGGACAAGTGCAGGGCCGTTGTCGGACGCTCCTTGTAATGTCTGGGTAGCGTCTGATCTTGACCGGACGACATTTCTTGACCGGACGACATTGACCGGACGACTCACGTCAGGGCTAACCGAGCGGGGTGAGGGACATGGCGACCAAGGACACCGGCGGCGGACAGCAGAAGGCCACGCGTTCCACCGAGGAGGTCGAGGAGCAGGCGCAGGACGCGCAGGCATCCGAGGACCTCAAGGAGCGTCAGGAGAAGCTGTCCGACGACGTGGACTCCGTACTGGACGAGATCGACGACGTCCTGGAGGAGAACGCGGAGGACTTCGTGCGCTCCTTCGTACAGAAGGGCGGAGAGTAGCTCCCCCTGACCCGGCGGGGGCCCGCGGCCCCCGGGGGATTCCACCGGCAGTTCGTCCCGGTGCCGCCGCCCACTGCGGGGCACCGGGGCGGATGACCGGTCACGGCGCGGGTAAGGTCCGTGCACAGTTCGTAAGATCGGCCCGCGCTTCGGTGTCGGGCCGCCGCCTACCCGGAAGGAAACGCGTGGAAGCCAATCCTCGTAACACCGGGCGTCTGCCGGCAGCCTTCCTGACGCCCGGCTCGTCCTCGTTCCTGGACTTCCTCGGCGAGCACGCCCCGGAGCTGTTGCCCGGCAAGCGTGCCGTGCCCGTGGTCCAAGGCTCCTTCGAGGCCCCGCACGGCACGACGATCGTCGCGGTCACCTTCCCCGGCGGAGTGGTGCTCGCCGGTGACCGGCGGGCCACGATGGGCAACATGATCGCCCAGCGCGACATCGAGAAGGTGTTCCCCGCGGACGAGTACTCGGCCGTGGGCATCGCGGGCACCGCGGGCCTCGCGGTGGAGATGGTGAAGCTCTTCCAGCTGGAGCTGGAGCACTTCGAGAAGGTGGAGGGCGCCCAGCTCTCCCTGGAGGGCAAGGCCAATCGGCTCTCGACCATGATCCGGGGCAATCTCGGCATGGCCATGCAGGGCTTGGCGGTCGTTCCGCTCTTCGCGGGGTACGACGTCGACCGCGGGAAGGGCCGGATCTTCTCGTACGACGTCACGGGCGGTCGCTCCGAGGAGCAGGGGTTCGCGGCCACCGGGTCCGGTTCGGTCTTCGCCCGCGGCTCCCTGAAGAAGCTCTACCGGGACGACCTGACCGAGGAGCAGGTCGTCACCCTGGTCATCCAGGCGCTGTACGACGCCGCCGACGACGACTCGGCGACCGGCGGGCCCGACGTGGCGCGCCGGATCTACCCGCTCGTCACGGTCATCACCGACGAGGGCGTCCGCCGGCTCACGGAGGAGGAGTCCTCCGAGGTCGCCCGCTCCGTGGTGGAGCGCCGACTCGACCAGCCCGACGGCCCGCGCGCCGCGCTCCTGTGACGCCTTCGCCACTGACAGTCCAATGACAGAAAGGGACGGATAGCCGGTGACGACGCCGTTCTATGTCTCGCCCGCCCAGGCCATGCAGGACCGGGCCGAGTACGCCCGGAAGGGCATCGCCCGTGGACGCAGCCTCGTTGTGCTGCAGTACGCCGACGGCATCGTCTTCGTCGGCGAGAACCCGTCCCGTGCCCTGCACAAGTTCAGCGAGATCTACGACCGCATCGGGTTCGCCGCGGCCGGCAAGTACAACGAGTACGAGAACCTCCGCATCGGCGGCGTGCGCTACGCCGACCTGCGGGGCTACACCTACGACCGGGACGACGTGACCGCGCGGGGCCTGGCGAACGTCTACGCCCAGACGCTCGGCACGATCTTCTCCAGCCAGGCCGAGAAGCCCTACGAGGTCGAACTGGTCGTCGCCGAGGTCGGGTCGACCGCCGACGGCGACCAGATCTACCGGCTGCCGCACGACGGGTCGATCGTGGACGAGCACGGCTCGGTCGCGGTCGGCGGCAACGCCGAGCAGATCAGCACCTTCCTGGACCAGCGCCACCGCGACGGGATGTCCCTGGCGGAGGCGCTGAAGCTGGCCGTGCAGGCGCTGTCGAGCCAGACCAACGGCAACGAGCGCGAGATTCCGGCGGAGCGGCTGGAGGTGGCGGTCCTGGACCGCACCAGGCCGCAGAAGCGGAAGTTCAAGCGCATCGTGGGCAGTCAGCTCGCCCGGCTGCTGGAGGCGTCGGACGACGCCCCGTCGGCAGCGGCGGGCGAGCCGGCGGACGACGCCGACGAGGACGCCGGGGAGAAGTAGCGGGCCCCGCAGGGAGGCCGGGCCACACCGCGTACGAGGGGCGCCCCCGGGTCGGACACACGTCCGGCCCGGGGGCGCCCCTCGTCGTTCCCCACGTCGGGGCAGGTGCTCACGACAGCGACCAGTGGTGGAAACCGCGGGGGCCGTCGGTGAGCCAGCTGCCGTCGCCGAGCGGCGTCACCCGTCCCACCGGCACCGGATAGCGCAGCCGCCCCACGGGCCGCAGCGTGGCCGCGTCGCACAGCCAGTGCCTCGGCGCCCCCGCCCCCGCCTGCGCCCGCGCCCCCGCCCCGGGGCGGGGGCGGGCGGTCACCAGGACGTGCTCGCCGTCCAGCAGGTGGGCGTCCTCGAACACCTCGTCGCTGCCCTCCCGGACGTCCACGGGGCCCACGGGGCGACCGGCGAGCGCGGCCAGGTCGTACACGGCGACCGGCTCGTCGGCGCTGATGTCGTGCGCGGCGAGTTCGTCGCGGTCGTCCTCCGGGGCGAGGAGTTCGGCGCGGCGCAGCGTCAGGGCGCGCGCCGAGCCCGCCACGAAGCCGATCACCTCCCGCATCCGCGTACCGCCGCGGATGTGCAGCCCGTCGCGCCGGGGCTCGATCCACCAGGTCGACCAGCTGTACCAGGCGGTCCAGCAGGACAGCGCGAGGAGCGAGCCGTCGGGGTGCCAGCGCTGGGTGACGACCGAGGCGCGGCTGTTGACGGGGCGGGCGGCCCGGATCCGACCGGTCGCGGCGTCCAGGAGCAGCAGCACGTCCCGCCCGTAGCGGGTGCCTTCTCCGTCGTGGCGCACCCGGGTGCCGTTGCTCTTCGGCTCCGCGAGCGCCGGCACGACCACGCTGACCAGGGTGCCGTCCGGGCTGACGGCCGGTGCGTCGGGCGCCTGCGGATGGGGCGGGCCGCCCTGCCACGTCGGGTGCGGCACCTCCCAGCGCACGCTTCCGGTGCGGTCGAGGGCCCGTACGCAGGTGGGCCCGGCGAGGACGGCGCCGTCGCCCAACGGGGCGCCGTCCGCGCCCGGCGGCACGTCGACGGCGCACCGCGGCGCGGCGCCGCCGCGCAGGAAGGCGCCCGTGTCGTACACCTCCAGCCGGCCCGCGTGCCGCACGGCCAGCCGCGCTCCGACGACCACGGCCGCCGAACCCGGCGCCGCGTCCACCGTCCCGACCAGGACGGCGTCGATCGGTGCCTCCGCCGGACTCGTCATGATCGTGATCGTGACACGGCTCCGGACGCCCTCTCAAGGGTTGCAGGGGGTCCGCAACGTCACCGTAGGAAACGTCCTCACGAACGGTGCGGGGGAGCGGTGGAGGAGCGGGCGACCAACCGGACGGGCAGGTCGTCGGTGGCGGGCGCGCGGCCGTCGAGGACCGCGAGGAGCGCCGACATGGCCCGCTCCCCGACGCGTTCGGCGGGGAGGTTGACCGTGGTCAACTCCGGCTCCAGCGCGCTGGCGAGGGCCAGGTCGTCGAAGCCGGTGACGGAGACGTGCTCGGGGACGCGCAGCCCGAGGCGGCGCACCGCCTTGCAGGCGCCCGCGGCCAGCGCGTCCCCGTCGCACACGATCGCGGTGGGCGCGGGGCCCGGCCCGGCGAGCGCGGCCAGGGCGGCCTCGCGCGCGCTGTGCACGTCCAGCAGGCTGCGCACGGTCCGCAAGGTCGTGCCGGGCACGGCGTCCAGGGCCCCGCCCAGGGACCGGGCCCGGACGTCGAAGGTCCAGGACTCCACCGCGGACGCCACGTGCAGGAACCGGCGGTGGCCCAGGCGCAGCAGGTGGTCGGCGATCTGGCGCATGCCGTCGGCGATGTCCAGGTTCACGTACGCCGCCGCCCCCCGGTCGGCCGGGTCGCTGTCGATCATCACCAGCGGCAGTGCGGCGCCCCGGAGCCGGGAGAGGGAGCGGGTCGCCATGGAGGAGGCGATGATCCCGTCGAGTGCGGCGCTGGCCGAGGCGAAGGGGTCCTTGGCGGGGGCCGCGACGTCGGGGGAGGGATAGACGACCACGCCGAAGCCGTGGTCCGCGGCCACCGACGCCGCGCCCGTGTAGACGTGGGCGAAGAACTCGTTCGTGAGCGCGGGCACCACCAGCAGCGCGGTCCTGGTGCGGCCCAGCCGCAGGCTGCGGGCCGCGAGGTTGGGGCGGTAGCCGATCTCCCGCGCCGCGACGCGCACCGTCCGGGCGGTCTTCTCCGAGACCCGGCCGCGCCACTTGTCGCCGAGGACGAGGGAGACCGTCGCCTGGGACACCCCGGCGACCCGGGCCACGTCCCGACTCGTGGGCCGCGGCCCGTCCCCGTCGAAGCGGCGCGCCCCGCCCGTGCCGGTCGGGGAGTGACCCTGTGCCATCGCTGCCGTCCTCGTCACCCGTCGCCGCCCGCACGGGTCGGGACCCATCGGAGGGCGGCGCGGTGGACCGGTGGGTGGGGACATGGTACGTATGACGCCGGACGTTATACGTAAAACCTCGGGTGCTACCGAGCGAAAGGGGCGGGACATGGCCACAGGAGGCACCGGAGGCGACGGGGGCGCGCCGGCCGTCGGTTATGCCGACGTGCTCAGGGCGCCGTTCGCGGCGCGCCTGCTCACCGGCACGCTCGTGGGGCGGCTGCCGCACGTCACCGGTCCCGTGGCCATCGTGCTGTTCACCCGGGCCGAGGGCGGCAGCTACAGCCTGGCCGGCGGACTCGCCGCGGCGTACGGACTCGCCACCGCCGTCGGTCAGCCGCTGTTGGGCCGGGCCGTGGACCTCAAGGGGCAGCCGCGCGTCCAACTGCCCGCGGCCGTGGTGTCCGCGCTCGGGATGGTGCTGCTGGCCTTCGCCGGGATCGGGACGCTGCCCGTCGCGTACGCGGCCGTCGTCGTGGCCGGCCTCTTCACCCCGCCCCTGGAGGGCGGACTGCGGGCCCTGTGGCCGAGCGTGCTGGGGCGCGAAGCACTGGTGCACCGGGCGTACGCCCTGGACGCGATCGCCCAAGAGGTCATGTTCACCGTCGGCCCGCTCCTGATCACGGTGGTCGTCGCCATCGGCTCCGAGGCAGCGGCGCTGCTGGTGATCAACGTGCTGGGCATCCTCGGCGCGCTCGCCGTCGTGGCGTCCGAGCCGTCCCGCACCTGGCGCTCCGCGCCCCGGGAGGCCCATTGGCTCGGCGCCCTGCGCTCGCCCGCGCTGCTGGTGGTCTTCGCGGCGTTCCTCTTCGTCGGGATCGCGCTCGGTTCGATCACCGTCGCCGGGGTGGCGTACGCCGAGGACCACGGCCGGGACGCGATCTACGGCTGGCTGCTGGCCGCCCTGAGCTTCGGCGCCCTGGTCGGCGGCGCGGTGTACGGCGCCCGGCAGTGGGCCGGCGCACCCGAGCCGCGGTTGCAGGTGATCGTCGCGGGGCTGACCCTCGGCTACCTGCCGCTCGCACTCACCCCGGGCGTGGTCCCGATGCTGCTGCTGGCCACCGTCTCCGGGCTGTGCCTGGCGCCCGCCCTCGCCTGCTCCTTCATCGTCATCGACCGCCACGCGCCCCGGGGCACCGTCACCGAGGCGTTCTCCTGGCTGGTGACCACCTTCGGCGCCGGCGCGGCCGTCGGCACCGCGGTGACGGGGCCGGTCGTCGAGGGCGCCGGGACCTCCTGGGGGTTCGTCGTGCCCGGCGCGGCGGGGTTCGCCGCCCTGCTCGCACTGACGGTCGGCCGCCGGCCCCTGGTGCGACCCCGGCGCGGCGAGGACGTCGCCGCCCGAAAAACGGGCCCCGTCGTCGAACGTGTCGAAATTGATCGCAACGGTGCGCCCGAACCCGGTTTCAGCTCCGGGCGTGAGGCGTAATGTTCAGACATGGACCGCCGCATTTTCGGGCTGGAGAACGAGTACGGCGTCACGTGCACGTTCAGGGGACAGCGCCGACTGTCGCCTGACGAAGTGGCGCGCTACCTCTTCCGCCGTGTCGTGTCATGGGGCCGCAGCAGCAATGTCTTCCTGCGGAACGGCGCCCGCCTGTACCTCGACGTGGGTTCGCATCCGGAATACGCAACGCCGGAATGCGACAACGTGACCGAACTGGTCACCCACGACAAGGCCGGCGAGCGCATTCTCGAAGGACTGCTGGTCGACGCCGAACGCCGCCTGCACGAGGAGGGAATCGCAGGCGACGTCTATCTCTTCAAGAACAACACGGATTCGGCCGGAAACTCCTACGGCTGCCACGAGAACTATCTCGTCGCCCGCCACGGGGAGTTCTCCCGCCTCGCGGACATCCTCATCCCGTTCCTCGTCACGCGGCAGTTGCTGTGCGGCGCGGGAAAGGTGCTCCAGACCCCGCGCGGCGCGGTCTACTGCGTCAGCCAGCGCGCCGAGCACATCTGGGAGGGCGTCAGCTCGGCGACCACCCGTTCGCGTCCGATCATCAACACCCGGGACGAGCCGCACGCGGACGCCGAGCGCTACCGCCGGCTCCACGTCATCGTCGGCGACTCGAACATGTCCGAGACGACCATGCTGCTCAAGGTCGGCGCGACCGACCTCGTCCTGCGCATGATCGAGGCCGGCACCGTGATGCGCGACCTCACCCTGGAGAACCCGATCCGGGCCATCCGCGAGGTCAGCCACGACACCACCGGTCAGCGCAAGGTGCGCCTGGCCAGCGGACGCGAAGCCTCCGCCCTGGAGGTCCAGCGGGAGTACTACGAGAAGGCGGTCGACTTCGTCGACCGGCGCGGCATCCGCACCGGCACCGTGGAACAGGTGCTGGAGCTGTGGGGCCGCACCCTGGAGGCCATCGAGGCCCAGGAGCTGGACCGGATCTCCACCGAGATCGACTGGGTCATGAAGCACCAGCTCATCGAGCGCTACCGGGCCAAGCACAACATGACCATGTCGCACCCGCGGGTCGCCCAGATAGACCTCGCGTACCACGACATCCACCGCCGCCGCGGGCTCTACTACCTGCTGGAGCGCAAGGGCCAGGCCGCCCGAATCTGCAACGACCTGAAGATCTTCGAGGGCAAGTCCGTGCCCCCGCAGACCACCCGGGCGCGACTGCGCGGCGACTTCATCCGCCGCGCGCAGGAGCAGCGCCGGGACTTCACGGTCGACTGGGTGCACCTCAAGCTCAACGACCAGGCACAGCGCACCGTGCTGTGCAAGGACCCCTTCCGCGCGGTGGACGACCGGGTCGAGAAGCTGATCGCCGGCATGTAGCGTCCGCCGCCGTACGACCGCCGCGCAACCGGTCGTACCGGCGCGTCCGGACGTCACACCAAACGGTGGAACGCCGCCCGGGCCCCGTACGTTCTGCGTGCGGGGCCCTCGGCACGTCCTAGAGTGTCGAGGACTGTTTACCGTGACGTCTGAGATCTGAGGAACACGTGCGTCGACAAGCCGGCATCCGCTCCCTCGCCGTCGTATCCGCGCTGCTGCTGGCGACAGCGGCGTGCGGCAGCGACGACAAGGGTTCCGATTCCACCCCTTCCAAGAACGGGTTGCCCGCGATCACCGAGGGCGCCAAGTTCGGCGAGAAGCCCACCCTGGCCAAGGGCAAGGGCGCCCCGCCCGGGGAGCTGATCGTCGAGGTGATCACCCCGGGCACGGGTGCGGCCCTGAAGAAGGGCGACCAGGCCCAGGTGAACTACCTCGGCCAGGAGTGGGACGAGGACAAGCCGTTCGACAACAGCTTCGACCGCGGCCAGCCCTTCCCCGTCTCCATCGGCGGCCAGGGCGTCATCGAGGGCTGGCAGAAGGCCCTGGAGGGCCAGAAGGTCGGCAGCCGCCTGGAGGTCTCCATCCCGCCGTCCCAGGCGTACGGCGAGCAGGGCCAGGACACCATCAAGGGCAACGCCACGCTGGTGTTCGTCATGGACATCGTCAAGGGCGCCAACGTCCCGGCCTCCGTCAAGGGCTCCCCGGTCCCGCAGGAGGACGCCGCCCTGCCGAAGGTCGGCGTGAACACCGACGGCAAGGCCCCCTCGGTGACCGTCCCCAAGTCGGACGCGCCCAAGAAGCTCGTGTCCAACTACGTGCTGGAGGGCAGCGGCCCCGTCGTCACGGACAAGGACAGCGTCATCGTGAAGTACGACGCCTACCTGTGGGACGGCGCCAAGAAGTTCGGCAGCACCTACAGCACGGGCGGCAGCGAGACCTTCACGCTCAGCCAGATCGGGGTCAAGGGCCTCAAGGACGGGCTGATCGGCAAGAAGATCGGCAGCCGTGTCCTGCTGGTCATCCCGCCGGACCAGGGCTTCGGCGAGCAGGAGCAGCAGGGCATCCCGAAGAACTCCACGCTGGTCTTCGCGCTGGACATCCTGGCGAAGATGTAAGACTGTCCCGGTTGCCCGTTCATCATTTGAGGAGCCAGTAGACAGTGAGCATCGAGAAGCCCGAGATCGACTTCCCCGGCGGCGAGGCCCCGAAGGACCTTGAGGTCAAGGAGATCTGGGAGGGCGACGGCGCCGAGGCCAAGGCGGGCGACTTCGTCACCGTCCACTACGTCGGCGTTTCCTTCTCCACCGGCGAGGAGTTCGACGCCTCCTGGAACCGGAACCAGCCGTTCAAGTTCGAGCTCGGTGCCGGCCAGGTCATCGCCGGTTGGGACCGGGGCGTGCAGGGCATGAAGGTCGGCGGCCGTCGTCAGCTGACCATCCCGGCCCACCTCGCCTACGGCGACCGGGGCGCCGGCGGGCGCATCAAGCCCGGCGAGACCCTGATCTTCGTCGTGGACCTGCTCGCCGTGTGACCTCCGGCAGAAGCGCCGCAAGACAGGCCCCAGGGCCCACGCTCCCCGCGGAGCGTGGGCCCTCGGCTTTGGTCCCGACGCCCCGGGACGGTACGGTCATCGGGCGGTACGCGGTTCGATCACCAAGTCGGAAAGTCAGAAGAGGGTGCGGGGCGTCGATGGCGATTGCCAAGGCCGAGCGGCTGATGAACCTGGCGCTGTGCCTGCTCGGGACCCGGCGCCCGCTCAGCAAGCGTGAGCTGCGCGAATCCATCGAGGCGTACGTCGAGGCGTTCCGGCCCACCGACCCCTCCGCCGGCTCCGACGAGTCCTTCAACCGGATGTTCGAGCGCGACAAGGACGACCTGCGCGAACTGGGCCTGGTCATCGAGACCGTGGAGAACCTGGACGGCGAGGTCGGCTATCTGGCGCGCCGCGACAGCAACCGACTGCCCCCCATCACCTTCGACCCCGAAGAGGCCGCGGCCCTCGGGCTGGCCGCCCGGGTGTGGCAGCAGGCCCGGCTCGCCGGCGCCGCCAGCGGCGCCCTGCAGAAGCTGCGGGCCGCCGGCATGCCCGAGGCGGAGGACGCGTACGAGACCCAGACGAGCGCGCTGGAGCCGCGGATCCCGGTTCACGAGGCCGCGTTCGAGCCCCTGATGCTCGCCTGCCGCGACCGACGCCCGGTCGTCTTCGACTACCGCAAGGCCAGCGCCGCCCGCCCCGAACAGCGCCAGGTCGAACCGTGGACGCTGGAGTGCTGGCGCGGCCACTGGTACCTCGCCGGCTGGGACCGGGACCGCGGCGCCGAGCGGGTCTTCCGGCTCTCGCGCATCACCGGCCGGGTCCGCTCCCGCGCCGGACGGTTCACCGCCCCCGTGCCCGACGTCTCCACCGTCCGCGAGACCGTGGAGAGCTGGGCGGGGGAGACCGCCACCCGCACCGCCCGCATCCGGCTGCGCACCGACTCCGGCTACCCCCTGCGCGCCCGCGCCCTCGCGGTGCAGGAGGCCGGGCCCGGCTGGGACGAGTTGGAGATCCCGTACGGACACGGACTGGACGCCTGGCTGGTGGAGTTCGGGCCCGACGTGGTCGTCCTGGACCCGGCCGACCTGCGGGCCGACGTGATGGACCGGCTGCGCGCCGTGGCCGAGGGCTGAGAGAAGGGGAGGCACACAGACCATGGCCGCCAACGCCATCGACCAGACCAGGCGGATGCTCTCCCTGGTCACCTACCTCCGGGAGCGTCCCGGCGCCCGCGTCGGCGACGTGGCCCGCGCCTTCGGCATCTCCGAGGACGAACTGATCTCCGACCTCGACCTGTTGCCGATGTGCGGCACCAGCTTCCGCGGCGGCGACCTGCTGGACATCGACACCGACGGCGACCGCATCTGGTGGCACAACCCCGACGACGTCGCCGAGCCGCTGCGGCTGGCCGCGGACGAGGCGACCGCCCTGCTGGTGGCCGCGCGGGCGGTGGCCATGCTGCCGGGGCTGCGCGAGCGCGACCGCGAGGCGCTGCTGCGCGCCACCGCGAAGCTGGAGACCGCGGCGGGCGAGGCGGCCGGCGCCTCCGCCCGGCTCTCGGTGACCTTCGAGTCCGAGGGCGGCGTCTTCGCGGCCGTCGACCGGGCCCTCACCGAGAAGCGCCGGCTGTGGCTGCGCTACTACTCCCCGGCGCGCGACGAGCTGACCGAGCGCGAGGTGGACCCGATCCGGCTGTTCGCCGTCGGGCACACCTATCTGGAGGGGTGGTGCCGGCTCTCCGAGGCGCGCCGCACCTTCCGGCTGGACCGGGTGGCCGAGATTCAACTGTTGGACGACCCGGCCGCGCCCCCCGAGATCGAGCTGCGCGACCTGTCGGAGGGGCTCGTCCAGCCGTCCGTCGACGACCCCCAGGTGGTCGTCGAGGTCGGGCCCGGCGGGCGCTGGGTGGCCGAGTACTACCCGCACGACAGCGCGGAGGAGCTGCCCGACGGCGGTCTGCGGATCACCCTGCGCACCCCGTCCCCGGCCTCGCTGCGGCGGCTGGCGCTACGGCTGGGCCGGGACGGGCGGATCACCGAGCCGGCCGAGCTGGCGGCGAGCGCACGGCGGGCGGCCGGCGACGCCCTCGCGGCGTACGACAGCGGGAAGTGACCGGCTTCGGATGTCTGGAACCTCACCCTCCGTCGCGGTGGACCCGCCCGGTCCCGCCGAGGTCGTCACCGTCGATTTTCGGCAGGACGGCATGGCGGAGGCCGCGGTGCGGGATGATCGGTCGGAAGCGGCAGGCCATGGTGCCGGGGGGAGGCGCCGCTCGGGAGAGCGCTCGGGACCGTGTGCGGACCGGCGCTCGGGGGAGCCCGGACCATCGGAGAAGCCCGAAGAAGAGGGAGACCCGCACTCCATGTCCCTGACGTCGGACGGCACGGCTTCCGCCCTGGCGAGCCCCGTCCAATTCAAGGCCGCGTGCCCCGACTGCCGCGCCCGCTTCGAGCTGTCCGCGGAGGCGCTGCGGCTGGCCATCGGCGGCAGCCGACGCACCACCTTCTACTCCTTCACCTGCCCCGAGTGCGGCTCGGCCGTCCGCAAGCCCGCCGGTGAGCGGATCGTCGAACTCCTCACCCGCGGCGGCGTGCGCACCCTCCGCCTCCAGCCCGTCACCTAGGGATTCCCCGCCATGTTCTGGCCCATGCTCGCCATCGCCCTCGGCTTCGTCGGGATCGCCGTACTCGCCGTCCTCGGGATCCGGGTCTTCGTCGAGGCCCAGCGGCTGGGACGGGAGGTGGCACGCACGAGCGAGCGGATCGGACGCGCCGCCGAGGACCTGGAGCGGTCCGCGTCCCACCTGGCGCAAGGCGCCGGTTCACCGCGCTGAAGGCCCGGTTCCACAGGCCGTCGATCACCGCTTGAAATGCGTCAACGACCCAGGTCGGAGGCGCCGACCGGCAATGTGGCGGATGCACGGGCATTGCCCTGTGTTTACTCCCCCGGGTTACGATCGCTCACAACACGGTGGTCGGACGCCTGTCCGGTCACCGCGCCAGCTACACCCCAGCCGCCTCGGTGAGAAGGTACAAGCTTATGTTCGGTGGACGGATCGGACCTGCCGAGATCATCCTGGTCCTCGTCGTGATCATCCTCCTGTTCGGTGCGAAGAAGCTCCCGGACATGGCCCGTTCCCTGGGCAAGTCGGCCCGCATCCTCAAGAGCGAGGCCAAGGCGATGAAGTCCGACGGCAAGGACCCCGCCACGCCGGCCGCGCCGCCGCAGCCGGGCACCGCCCAGGAGCAGCCGCCGGCGAAGACCATCCAGGCCGCCCCCGGCGACGTGACCAGCTCGCGTCCGGTGAACGAGCCGACGGACTCCGCGCAGCGCTGAGACAGGGCCACCCACAGGCCCGTCACGGAGGTCGGGCCTGCCGCACGAGATGAGGACGTGGGTTGCTCAAGTCTGCCCGCAAAGTGGAGAAGGACCCCGAGGGGCGGATGCCCCTCGTGGAGCACCTGCGCGAGCTGAGGAACCGGCTCGCCAAGGGCATCCTGGCCATCGTGGTCGTCACGGTCGTCGCGGCCTTCTTCTACAACGACATCATCAACTTCTTCACCGAACCGGTGTTGAAGTCGGTGGGGTGTAAGGACTACACCTTCTCCGAGCTGCAGAAGAAGCCCGAAGGCACGACCTGTGCACAGATCACGATCAACGGTCTGCTGACGCCCTTCACGCTCGCGCTGAAGGTCTCCCTGATGGCGGGCGTGGTCCTCGCCGCGCCGATCTGGCTGTACCAGCTCTGGGCCTTCGTCGCCCCCGGGCTGCACCGCAGCGAGAAGAAGTACGCGATGGCGTTCGTCGGCGCCGGCTTCCCGCTCTTCCTCGGCGGCGGCTACTTCGCCTACGCGGTGCTCCCCACCACGGCGAAGGTCCTGATCGAGTTCACCCCGTTCGGCGTGGACAACCTCCTGCCGCTGGACGACCTGCTCGACCTGGTCACGCGCATGGTCATCGTCTTCGGCCTCGCCTTCGAGCTGCCGCTGTTGCTGGTGATGCTGAACATCGGCGGCGTCATCACCGGCAAGCGGATGCTCGGCTGGTGGCGCGGCATGATCATGGGCATCACGATCTTCTCGGCGGTCGCCACCCCGAGCACCGAGCCGCTGACGATGATGATCCTCGCCGGCCCCATCGTCCTGCTGTACTTCCTCGCCACCGGCTTCTCGCTGCTGAACGACCGACGGCGGCGGCTGCGGGAGCTGCGCGGACCCGGCGACGACGAAGCCGCCGACCTGGACCTCACCCCCGACGACATCGGCGAGGTCGAAGCCGTCGGAGCTCCGGGGCGGCTGCCGGAGCAGGGCGGGCGTGAAGGCGACGGCGGTCGCGCCCACCGGGTCAACGGATACGACGACATCACCTGAGGCCCGGCGCCGCAGGCCCCACGGGCCCACGAAGAACCGATCGCACCGCGCCCGGCCCCCGGAACACCTCCGGGGCCGGGCGCGGCGTCGTGCGTGCCGCCGCCCCGCCCGACCATCACGCGCAGCCGTTCCACCCGGTCCTGACCGTGCAGTAACGTCACGCGGGTGACCAGCGAGATCACCCTCTTCGTCAACCCCACGGCGGGCCGCGGACGCGGCGCCCGCGCCGCCCAGCCCGCCGCCCGGGCGCTGCGCGACGCCGGCTTCTCCGTCCGCACGGTCCTCGGCGAGGACGCGCCCGACGCGCTGCGCCGCGCCAGGGAGGCCGTCGCCCGCGGCACGGGGGCGCTGATAGCCGTCGGCGGCGACGGCATGACGTCGCTCGCCCTCCAGGCCGTCGCCGGCACCGCCACCCCGCTCGGCGTGATCGCCGTCGGCACCGGCAACGACTTCGCCCGCTCCCTCGGCCTGCCCGTGCGGGACCCGTCCGCCGCCGGCCGGCTCGTCGCGGACGTCCTCAAGAACGGGGCGGCGCGCCACGTCGACCTGGGGCGGGTGGGCGAGCGCTGGTACGGCACCGTGCTCGCGTCCGGCTTCGACTCCCGGGTGAACGACCGCGGCAACCGCATGGGCCGCATCGCCGGCCGCTACACCTACGACGTGGCGCTGGTCGCCGAGCTCGCGGCGCTGCGCCCCATCCCGTACCGCCTCACCCTCGACGGCGGCGCGGTCGAGGAGGTCGAGGCAGTCCTCGTCGCGGTCGGCAACGGCGAGAGCTACGGCGGCGGCATGCGGATCTGCGCCGGCGCCTCCCAGGAGGACGGTCTGCTCGACGTGACCGTGGTCGGCGCGTGCAGCCGCACCACGCTGCTGCGGGTCTTCCCGCGGGTGTACCGCGGCACCCACCTCAACCACCCCCTGGTCACCGTGCACCGCGTCCGCTCGATCGCGCTGGAGGCCGCGGGCATCAACGCGTACGCGGACGGCGAGCGGCTGGGCCCGCTGCCGCTCACCGCGGAGTGCGTGCCCGGGGCGGTCCGGGTGCTCGCACCGCCCGTGCCCGGCTGACAGCGGGGTGCGCACGCCCCCGACCGCGGTCCGGCCGTGAGTCCCGGCCACGACCCTAGAAGGGTGCCTCGGGCAATCACTCTTGCGATAAGACCGCGCTGACTGTCGTACCCGCCGGGTAGGCTCACGTACAAGATGACCGAGGACCTCTCTCCCGCCGAGCGCTATGCTGCCGCCCGCGTCCGCGCCGCCGAGCAGGCCACCGCGCTGGCTCCCTTCCGCGAGTTGTACGACTTCGGCCTGGACCCCTTCCAGATCGAGGCGTGTCAGGCCCTGGAGGCCGGGCGCGGCGTGCTCGTCGCCGCCCCGACCGGCTCCGGCAAGACGATCGTGGGCGAGTTCGCCGTCCACCTCGCCCTCCAGCAGGGCCGCAAGTGCTTCTACACCACTCCGATCAAGGCGCTGTCGAACCAGAAGTACACCGACCTCGTCAAGCGGTACGGCGCCGACAAGGTCGGCCTGCTGACCGGCGACAACAGCGTCAATTCCGAAGCGCCCGTGGTCGTGATGACCACCGAGGTCCTGCGGAACATGCTGTACGCCGGCTCGCAGTCGCTGCGCGGCCTCGGCTACGTGGTCATGGACGAGGTGCACTACCTCTCCGACCGGTTCCGCGGCGCGGTGTGGGAGGAAGTGATCATCCACCTCCCCGAGTCGGTGACCCTGGTCTCGCTCAGCGCCACCGTGTCGAACGCGGAGGAGTTCGGCGACTGGCTGGACACCGTCCGCGGAGACACCGCGGTGATCGTCTCCGAGCACCGGCCCGTGCCGCTGTGGCAGCACGTGATGGCCGGCCGCCGGATCTACGACCTCTTCGAGGAGACCACCGACCACGGCGGCCGGGGCACCACCCGCCGCGAGGTCAACCCCGACCTCGTCCGGATGGCCCGGATGGAGAGCCAGCGCTCGTACCAGCCCCGCGACCGCCGCCGCCGGACGATGCGCGAGGCGGACCGGGAGCGGGAGCGCCGCGGACGCAGCCGGATCTGGACCCCGGGCCGCCCCGAGGTGATCGACCGGCTCGACGCGATGGGCCTGCTGCCCGCCATCACCTTCATCTTCAGCCGCGCCGGCTGCGAGGCCGCGGTCCAGCAGTGCCTCTACTCGGGCCTGCGTCTGAACGACGACTCGGCCCGGCTCCAGGTGCGCGAGATCGTCGAGGAGCGCACCTCCGCCATCCCCACCGAGGACCTGAACGTCCTCGGGTACTACGAGTGGCTGGAGGCCCTGGAGCGCGGCATCGCCGCCCACCACGCCGGCATGCTGCCGACCTTCAAGGAGGTCGTGGAGGAGCTGTTCGTCCGCGGCCTGGTGAAGGCGGTCTTCGCCACCGAGACCCTGGCGCTCGGCATCAACATGCCCGCGCGCTCGGTGGTCCTGGAGAAGCTGGTGAAGTGGAACGGCGAGCAGCACGCCGACATCACCCCCGGCGAGTACACCCAGCTCACCGGGCGCGCCGGTCGACGCGGCATCGACGTCGAGGGGCACGCGGTCGTGCTGTGGCAGCGCGGCATGGACCCGGCGGAGCTCGCCGGGCTCGCGGGCACCAGGACGTATCCGCTGCGCTCCAGCTTCAAGCCCTCGTACAACATGGCCGTCAATCTGGTCGAGCAGTTCGGCCGGCACCGCTCGCGCGAACTGCTGGAGACCTCGTTCGCGCAGTTCCAGGCCGACCGCTCGGTGGTCGGCATCTCCCGCCAGGTCCAGAAGAACGAAACGGGGCTCGAAGGCTACCGCGAGGGCATGACCTGTCACCTCGGCGACTTCGAGGAGTACGCGCGGCTGCGCCGCGACCTCAAGGACCGGGAGACGGAGCTGGCCAAGCAGGGCGCGGCCCAGCGCCGGGCGGCGGCTGCCGTCGCGCTGGAGCGGCTGCGGCCGGGCGACGTCATCCACGTGCCCACGGGCAAGTCCGCCGGCCTCGCCCTGGTGTTGGACCCGGGCGTGCCGGCCGGGCGGACCAACGGACACCGCGGCTTCGAGCAGCACGACGGCCCCCGTCCGCTCGTCCTCACCGCGGAGCGACAGGTCAAGCGGCTAGCCGCGATCGACTTCCCGGTGCCGGTGGAGCCGTTGGAGCGGATGCGGATCCCCAAGTCGTTCAATCCGCGCTCGCCCCAGTCGCGCCGCGACCTGGCGTCCGCGCTGCGCACCAAGGCCGGCCACATCGTGCCCGAGCGGCACCGCAAGCAGCGCTCCGCCGCCGCGGACGACCAGGAGATCAACCGGCTGCGCTCAGCCTTGCGCGCCCACCCCTGCCACGGCTGCGCGGACCGCGAGGACCACGCACGCTGGGCCGAGCGCTACTACCGACTCCGGCGCGACACCCACCAGTTGGAGCGCCGCATCGAGGGTCGTACGAACACCATCGCGCGCACCTTCGACCGGATCGTCGCCCTCCTCACCGAACTGGACTACCTGCGGGAGGACGAGGTCACCCCGCACGGCCGCCGGCTCGCCCGGCTCTACGGCGAGCTGGACCTGCTGGCCAGCGAGTGCCTGCGGGACGGGGTGTGGGAGGGGCTGAGCCCGGCCGAGTTGGCGGCCTGCGCCTCCGCGCTGGTCTTCGAGTCCCGGCAGTCGGACGACGCGGTCGCGCCCAAGGTCCCCGGCGGCGCGGCGAAGGCGGCGCTCGGCGACATGGTCCGCATCTGGGGCCGGCTGGACGCGCTCGAAGAGAGCTTCAAGATCAGCCAGGCGGAGGGCGTGGGCCAGCGCGAGCCGGACCTCGGCTTCGCCTGGGCGGCGTACCAATGGGCCTCGGACAAGTCCCTCGACGAGGTGCTGCGCGAGACCGAGATGCCCGCCGGCGACTTCGTCCGCTGGTCGAAGCAGGTGATCGACGTCCTCGGGCAGATCGCCGCGGCGGCCCCCGGCGACCACGGCACGGTCGCCAAGGCCGCGCGCCGGGCCGTGGATGCGATGCTGCGGGGCGTCGTGGCCTACAGCTCCGTCGGCTGATCCGCAGGCCGCTACTGCTCCGTCGGCCGCCCGCCGGTGCTTCAGCGCACCGCGCGGGCGGTCTCGAAGCGGGCCCTGGCCTCGGTGAGGTCGACGAGCGGGGCCGGGTAGTCGACGCCGTCGCGCTCGGACCGGCTCCAGGACGCGGGGTCGTGGACGCGCGGGGCCGCCAGCGCGGCGAGTTCGGGCACCCACCGGTGGACGTAGGCGCCGTCGGGGTCGAACCGCCGAGCCTGGGCGAGGGGGTTGAGGATCCGGTTGGGCCGGGTGTCCGTGCCGGTGCCCGCCACCCACTGCCAGTTCAGCTGGTTGTTGGCGACGTCCCCGTCGACGAGCAGATCGAGGAAGTGGGCGGCCCCGACGCGCCAGTCGACGTACAGCGTCTTGGCGAGATAGCTCGCCGTCAGCAGCCGGGCGCGGTTGTGCATCCAGCCCTCGTGGCGCAGTTGCCGCATCCCGGCGTCGACGACGGGGCAGCCCGTGCGCCCCTCCTTCCAGGCGGCGACTTCCTCCTGCGCGGTGCGCCAACGGTCGCCCCGGTCGCGGTAGTCGACGCGGGCCGCGCGCGGGCGCGCCGCGAGCAC
The DNA here is from genome assembly GCF_040643215.1 of Streptomyces sp. NPDC047315. Taxonomy (NCBI): domain Bacteria; kingdom Bacillati; phylum Actinomycetota; class Actinomycetes; order Kitasatosporales; family Streptomycetaceae; genus Streptomyces; species Streptomyces sp. NPDC047315. The sequence goes on from NZ_JBEYTZ010000008.1 coordinate 221,974, forward strand.
CTGGTGGTGGAAGTCCCGCCAGGCCAACTGGCGGACGAACGCCTCGGCGCCCGGGCCGCCCTTGGCGCCGGCGCGCTGGACCAGCTCGGTCGCCGAGAGCGTGCCGAAGTGCAGATGGGGGGAGAGCCGCGAGGTGGCGTCGCCCGCGAGGTCGTCGTGGCGCCGGTCGTACGCGTCCACGCCGGAGTCGGACCGGGCCAGCCAGCGCCGCAGTTGACGGCGTCCCTCGCCCTCCCCGCCCGGTGCGAGCCCGGGGGAGACCCCCGTGACCGCGGCGCGTCGGGGCAGCGGATCGCCGGCCGCCTCCTCGGGCACCCGTACGGTCCTGGGCGCACCCAGCACCTTTCGGTGGCCGGTCGCCTCCCAGCGGCGGAAGTACGGGGTGAAGACGGCGAAGTGATCGCGGCCGGCGGGGGTGACCCGGCCCGGGGGCAGTACCGTGACCACCCCGTCGTGCACGTGCAGGGCGCAGCCGAGCGGTGCGAGGGCGGAGCGCAGCCGGTCTTCCCGGCGGCCGGCGTAAGCGCTCACCCCCGCGGCGAGGTGGACCGAGCCCGCGCCCGTTTCGGTGACGGTCCGGCAGACCTCTTCGACGACGTCACCGGTGCGGACCACCAACCGCCCGCCGCGCTCGCGCAACTGCTCGTCGAGCGAGGTCAGGCAATCCGCGAGGAAGGCACGGCGGTTGGGGGCGTCGAAGCCCGTCTCGTGCACCCCCCGGTCGATCACGAAGAGCGGCACCACCGCATCGGCCTCTCCGACGGCAGCGGAGAGCGCCGGCTGGTCGTGCACGCGCAGGTCGGAGGTGAAGAGCATGACGGAGACGGTCATCGCCGTCCTTCCGAAGGAGGGGTCGGGGGGCGGGCCCCAGAGGTATCAGTTCGCTCCGGCCGATCGGTGGATTTCCGGTGGCCGGACCGTCGACCATGTAGGTAGCGGAGCTATCTATAATGGGGGTTCGTTCGTCAGCGAGGGCGGAGAGGGTGGTGGGCGGCCGTGCGGATCGGCGAGTTGAGCCGGTGCACCGGGGTGCCGGTGCCGACGATCAAGTACTACCTGCGGGAAGGGCTGCTGCCGGCCGGCGAGCTGACCAGCCCCAATCAGGCGGCGTACGGCGACGAGCACGTGCGCAGACTGCGGCTGATCCGCGCCCTGTTGGACGTGGGCGGGCTGAAGATCGCCGCGATCGCCGAGATCCTCGCCGCCGTCGACGACCCGGACGAGCCGGTGCACCACGTCCTCGGCGTCGCCTCCGACCTGCTGGTGGCGCGCCCGGTGCAACAGGAGGAGGACGCCGCCCGCGAGTCGGCCGTCCGCCGGGTCGAGGAGCTGATCCGCCGGCGCGGCTGGCGGGTGGCGCCCGACGGGCCGGGCGCCGAGCTGCTGGCCGGCGCGCTGGCCTCGATGGAACGCCTGGGGCACGGCGACTTCCGGCAGATGCTGGAGACGTACGCGGACGCCGCGGAGCAGGTGGCGCGGGCCGACCTGGAGTACGTCGCCGGCCGCACGAGCCGCGACGTCCTGGTGCAGGGCGTGGTGGTGGGGACCGTGCTCGGGGACGCGGTCCTGGACGCGCTGCGGCAGATGGCGCAGACGGACCAGTCGGCCCGGCGGTACGGGGTGGCTCCGCCGGGGGGCGGCGACGGCGCGGCGCGAGACGGGTAGGCCCCGTCAGCCCGCCAGCCGGCCGCTGTGCCTCTGGACGGAGCCGCCGTTTCCCCGCGGGTGCGTAGGTCTCCACCGGCCGGTGGGTGGCTGGTCGCGCAGTTCCTCCCCCTGTGCCCTGCGGGCACGGGGGCACCCCCACCTACGCCCAGAGGGCGTGGGGGGACCCCCAGCGCCCCTGAAACCCCCTGTCCCGCAGGTGTGGCGACGGGGGAAGCACGACAGGGGCCCCGCCCTCGCAGGGCACACGGGGGAGTGACTGCGCGACCAGCTCACCACCGGGCCGCGGGCGCAACGGCACAGCCCGCCGCACGGCGCCTCCGTCGATTCGGAACCGAAAGGTCAGGCGCTTACGCGGCGCGCTCCTGCTCGGCTTGCTCCACGGTCTCCTGCTCGCGCTCCACCTGCTCGTTCCACGCGCGCTTCACCGCGCGCCACGCCTCGTCCGTCTGCCCCTGGCGCCAGTAGCCGGAGATGTGCAGCTGCTCGCGCGGCACCTCGCGCTCCAGCCGCAGATGGTGGCGCAGCTCCTTGACGCAGGCGGCCTCGCCGTGGACGAACGCGGACACCCGGCCCGCGGGGAAGTCGAGCTCCCGCACGGCCGTCACCAGCGCCTGGCCGACCGGGCGGCCCGCGCGGTGCAGCCACTGCACCGCCACGCCCTTCGGCAGGTCCAGCTGCATCTCGTCGGCGGCCTCCGCCACCTCGACGAAGGCGTGCACCACGGCGTCGTCCGGCATCCGCTCCAGGGACGCTGCGATCGCCGGCAGCGCGCTCTCGTCGCCCACCAGGAGGTGCCAGTCCGCGGCCGGCTCGGGGGCGTACCCGCCGCCGGGGCCGAGGATCCACATCGGATCGTCCACCCGGGCGTGCTGCGCCCACGGCCCGGCCAGCCCCTCGTCGCCGTGGACGACGAAGTCGATCACCATCTCCAGCGCTTCCGGATCCCACTCCCGGACGGTGTACGTGCGGTTCGCCGGCCACTCGGCGCGGGGGAGCTCGGCCCGGATGCGGTCCAGGTCGAACGGCTGCGGATAGTCCACCCCCGGCTGGGGGAAGACCAGCTTCACGTAGTGGTCGGTGTAGCCGTCGAGGCGGAACCCGGCCAGCCCCGGGCCACCGAGGACGACCCGCGTCATGTGCGGGGTGAGTCGTTCGGTGCGGACCACGCGGGCCTCATGGCACGTCGGTGACGTACGGACCGGTCGTTCGGCCACGGCGCTCTCCCAGGGCTCGGATACTCACTTAGGCTTGCCTAAGTTAACACCTCGATCGGGAAGCGTCAGCCCGAGCCCCCCGATGGCCGGTGGCGGGGGAGTGCGAGCGGGGCGCGTCCGGGTCAGCGGGGGAGCACGGCGAGCAGCCGCTGGAGCGACCCCCCGAGCCCCCAGCGCGCCGACAGCTCCTCCAGCGCGGCCGGATCCCGGGGCTCGGTCGGCAGCGCCGCGTCGAACTCCGGCAGCCGCACGTCCGCCGCGACCCGGACGACCTTCGGCGCGACCGCGACGTAATCCCTCGCCTCGTACAGGCGCCGGCGCTGCGCGGGGGTCAGCTTCGCCCCCGGGTCGTCGACCGCGGCCATGATCCCCGCCAGGTCGCCGAAGGTCGCCAACAGCTTGGCCGCGGTCTTCTCGCCGATCCCCGGCACGCCCGGCAGGCCGTCGCTCGGGTCGCCGCGCAACAGCGCCAGGTCCGCGTACCCCGGGCCGTCCACGCCGTACTTCTCGCGCAGCCACGCCTCGTCCGTGTTCTGGAGCGTGCCGACGCCCTTGAGCGGGTACAGCACCCGCCGCTGCCGGGCGTCGTCGACCAGCTGGAACAGGTCCCGGTCGCCCGTGACGATGTCGACCGGGCCGCTCGCCCGCGCGGTGAGCGTGCCGATCACGTCGTCCGCCTCGTACCCCGCGGCGCCGACGCGGGCGATGCCGAGCGCCGCCAGCACGTCCACGATCACCGGCACCTGCGGCGACAGGGTGTCCGGGGTCTCCTCCTCGTCCGGCCCCTGCTCGCTCTCCTCGGCGACACGGTGCGCCTTGTACGAGGGGATCAGCTCCACCCGCCAGTGCGGACGCCAGTCGTCGTCCCAGCAGGCGACCAGGTCGTCCGGCCGGTGGTCCTGGACGAGGCGGGCGATGAAGTCGAGCAGCCCGCGCACGGCGTTCACCGGGGTGCCGTCGGGGGCCCGGACCGAGTCGGGGACGCCGAAGTAGGCGCGGAAGTACAGGGAAGCGGTGTCGAGGAGCATCAGGCGTCGCGTCACACCCCGGATTGTGCCGCACGGCACCGACAGCGCCCGGCAGCCGAGCGGGCCGCCCCGCAGCCCCCGGCTCGGGCGCACCGAGCGCCGCTGTTGCGTGACGTGGGTCACTGTTGCGTTTGGCGCTACAGGCTGGGGGCAGGCGCGCCGCCGGAGCCGATCCCGGTGTGCCGTCCGACATTCGTCGTACGGACCGCAGGGAGCGGGCGGAACCCGCCGCGCTCCACGGCGCGCCGGCTATGGGGGCGGCGGGCCGTTCCGTTTCAACCCGCGAGGTGTATGTGTCCAGGCTCCAGGCGGAGCATCTGTACAAGGTGTTCGGCAGACGACCCGACGAGGCGGTCCGGCGACTCGAAAGCGGCGCCGACCGCGACGAGCTGCGCGCGGACGGCACGACGGCGGCGGTGATCGACGCCTCGTTCACCGTCGATCCCGGGCAGATCTTCGTCGTGATGGGCCTGTCGGGGTCCGGTAAGTCCACGCTGTTGCGCATGCTCAACGGACTGCTGGAGCCGACTGCCGGACGCGTCCTCTTCGACGGTCAGGACCTGACCGCGCTCAGCCCCCGCGAGCTGCGGGCGGTGCGCTCGCGCAAGATCAGCATGGTCTTCCAGCACTTCGCGCTGTTCCCCCATCGCAGCGTGCTCGACAACGCCGCGTACGGCCTTGAGGTGCAGGGCGTCCCGCGCGCCGAGCGGGAGCAGCGCGCCACCGAGGCGCTGGCCCTCGCAGGCCTCGCGGGCTGGGAGCAGTCCTGGCCCGACGAGCTGTCCGGCGGCATGCAGCAGCGCGTCGGCCTCGCCCGCGCGCTCGCCACCGACGCCGACCTGCTGCTGATGGACGAGTCCTTCAGCGCGCTCGACCCGCTGATCCGCCGCGACATGCAGGACCAGCTGCTGGAGCTGCAGAAGACGCTGAAGAAGACCATCGTCTTCATCACCCACGACCTGAACGAGGCCATGCGCCTGGGCGACCGGATCGCGGTGATGCGGGACGGCCGGATCGTCCAGCTCGGCACCGCCGAGGACATCCTGGTCACCCCGGCCAACGACTACGTGGCCTCCTTCACCCAGGACGTGGACCGCACCCGGGTGCTCACCGCGGGCGCGATCATGGCGGACCCGGAGTCCGCCTATCCGAGCGCCGGCGACGGCGGCAAGGAACTGCGCACCCCCGAGGACGTCATCGCCGCGGCCCCCGCGGTCGTCAAGGCGGACACCCCGATCGCGGAGCTGTTCACGCCCTGCTCGACCAGCGGGGTGGCCGTCGCGGTCACCTGTGAGCGGGGCGAGCTGATCGGGGTGGTGCCGCGCGCCCGGCTGCTGGCCGTGCTCGGCGAGCCGATGAAACCCAGTGACGGAGCGGACGCGGCGGACGCGACTCCGACTGCCGATGCGAAGGCGCTCCGCAAGGACGCGGCCGAGGCGGTGGCCGGTGCCTAGGCTGCCCCTCGGTGAGTGGGTCGACAGCTCCGTCGACTGGCTCCAGTCCAATCTGACCTGGCTCTTCGACGCGATCAGCTCCGTCGTCACCGGGATGTACGACGGCATCGACGCCGCGCTGTCCGCACCCCACCCGCTGCTGTTCGCGGGAATCCTCGCGGTCGTCGCCTGGTGGCTGCGCGGGCTGCTCGCCGGCGGCCTCGCCTTCGTCGGCTTCGCGCTCATCGACTCGATCGAGCTGTGGGACGAAGCGATGTCGACGCTCTCCCTGGTGCTCGTGGCCACCGTGGTGACCCTGGCGATCGCGGTGCCGCTGGGCATCTGGGCGTCGCGCTCCACCGCCGTGAGCGCGGTGACCAGGCCCGTGCTGGACTTCATGCAGACCATGCCCGCCATGGTCTATCTGATCCCCGGCATCATCTTCTTCGGCGTCGGCGTCGTCCCCGGCATCATCGCCACCATCGTGTTCGCGCTGCCGCCCGGTGTGCGGATGACCGAACTCGGCATCCGCCAGGTGGACGAGGAGCTGGTGGAGGCCGCCGAGGCGTTCGGCACCCCGCCCCGCGACACCCTGGTCCGCGTCCAGCTCCCGCTGGCGCTGCCCACCATCATGGCCGGCGTCAACCAGGTGATCATGCTGGGTCTGTCCATGGTCGTCATCGCCGGCATGGTCGGCGGCGGCGGGCTCGGCGGCGCGGTCTACAGCGCCATCGGCAACGTGGACATCGGGCTCGGCTTCGAGGCCGGCATCTCCATCGTCATCCTCGCCATGTACCTGGACCGGATGACCGGCGAGCTGGGCCGACAGGTCTCGCCGCTCGGCCGGCGCGCCCTGGCCAAGGCGAAGGCGCTGGCCGGCGGCCCCAAGCTGTGGCAGCACCGCCCGCAGGCGTCCGTCGCCGTCGTCGGCGTCGTGGTCCTCGCGCTGGTCGCCGGCGGCATGTCGATCTTCGGCAGCTCCGACTCCGCCGACACCGCCGGTCGCGGCGGCGCCAACGACGTCGGCAAGGGCCAGGAGCTCACCATGGGCTACATCCCCTGGGACGAGGCCATCGCCTCCACCTTCCTGTGGAAGGAGATGCTGGAGCAGCGCGGCTACGAGGTCGACGCCAAGCAGTTGGAGACCGGCGCCCTCTACACCGGTCTGGCCAACGGCCAGATCGACTTCCAGACGGACTCCTGGCTGCCGGTGACCCACGCCTCGTACTGGGAGAAGTACGGCGACAAGCTGGAGGACATGGGCTCCTGGTACGGCCCGACCTCGCTGGAACTGACCGTCCCCTCGTACGTCGAGGGCATCGACTCCCTCGACGACCTCAAGGGCCAGTCCGGGAAGTTCAAGGGCCGCATCATCGGCATCGAGCCCAGCGCCGGCATGATGGGCCTGCTCAAGGACAAGGTGCTGAAGGAGTACGGCCTCGAGGGCGAGTACGAGGTCGTCGACGGCTCCACGCCCGGCATGCTCGCCGAGCTGAAGCGGGCGATCGCCAAGAAGGAGCCCGTCGTGGTCACCCTCTGGTCGCCGCACTGGGCCTACAGCAACTACGACCTCAAGAAGCTCGAAGACCCCAAGGGCACCTGGGGCGAGGGCGACGGGGTGCACACCCTGGCGCGCAAGGGCCTCACGAAGGACCACCCCGAGGTCGGGAAGTGGCTGAGGGACTTCAAGATGACCGAGAAGCAGCTCACCGACCTGGAGGCGGAGATCCAGGAGACGGGCAAGGGCAAGGAGCAGCAGGCCGTCCGGAACTGGCTCAAGGAGAACCCGGACTTCGTGGACAAGACGGTGCCCGTGCCCCGCTGACGGGCGCGATCACCCAGCGGAACGGGACGGTTCCCGCCAGTGGCGGGGCCGTCCCGGCCGTCTTTGGCGCTCATCGCGGAGGTGGTCGGGCCCGAAGCTGCGTAAGGTTGTACAGAACGCAGGAAGGGGAGCCCGGCGGATGGACGCTGACGGCATGGACGGCAAGGACCCGAAGGAGACCGAACGTCTTCGGGTGGGCGCGGCCGTGCGCCGGCGGCGCCGGACCCTCGACCTCACGCTGGCCTCGGTCGCCGAGCGCTCCGGCCTGTCCGTGCCCTTCCTCAGCCAGATCGAGAACGACCGCGCCCGGCCCAGCCGGCGCTCGCTCCAGCGGGTCGCCGAAGCGCTGGAGACCACCGCGGGCAAGCTGATCGCCGCCTCCGACGCGGCCCGTACGGTCGCGGTGGTGCGCGCCGAGCCGGCCGACGCCGCGGCCGTGCCGCACGCCCGCCGCCTGGTGCGCGGCCGGCACCAGCTGGAGGCGCTGGAGTTCCACGGCGAACACGACACCGAGGGCGAGTTCCAGCACCGCAACGACGAGTTGATGTACGTCGCCGACGGCTCGGTGGAGGTGGAGGCCGAAGGCCGCGCGTACCACCTCGGCCGCGGCGACACCCTGTTCCTGTCCGGCGGCGTGCGGCACCGGTGGCGGGCCAGTGGCGAGGAGACCCGCGTCCTGGTCGTCACGGTCGCGGAGCACATCGAGACGCCCCCGGAGGTCTGAGCCCCGTGCGGGTGGTCTCCCTGGTGCCCTCGCTGACCGAGGCGGTCGCGGTGTCGGCGCCCGGTCTGCTCGTCGGCGCCACCGACTGGTGTTCCCACCCCGCCGACCTCGACGTGGCGCGGATCGGCGGCACCAAGAACCCCGACACGGCGGCCGTGCTGCGGCTGCGCCCGGACCTGGTGATCGCCAACGAGGAGGAGAACCGGCCGGCCGACCTCGACCGGCTGCGCGCCGGGGGACTGGACGTGCTGGTCACCGAGGTGCGGGCGCTGCCGCAGGCGTTCGCCGAGCTGGACCGCGTCCTGGTGGCCGGGTGCGGCCTCGCCCGGCCCCGCTGGCTGGACGAGGCCGAGCGGGCGTGGGCCGACCGGGCGCCCGCTGGCGGCGCCCGCGCGGTGGTGCCGGTGTGGCGGCGCCCCTGGATGGTGCTCGGTCGGGACACCTTCGCCGGTGACGTGCTGGCACGGCTGGGCGTGAGACACGCGTACGAGGACCACGCCGAGCGCTACCCCCGGGTGCCCCTGGAGGAGCTGCGCGGCTGCGGCGCCGAGTTGGTGGTCCTGCCCGACGAGCCGTACCGCTTCACCGAAACCGACGGGCCGGAGTCGTTCCCCGACCTGCCCGCCGCGCTCGTCAGCGGCCGACACCTCACGTGGTACGGGCCGTCGCTGGTGACGGCGCCCCGGGTGCTGGCAGCGGCGCTCGCAACAGCGCTCCGCTGAGCAGCCCGCGCACGGTACGGACCCCGGTCACCGCCCACGCCGTCACCAACAGCGCGTACAGCACCGCCGCGAGGCCGGCGAAGGCGCTCAGCTCCGTGCGGTGCGCCAGGCCCGCGGCCCCGGTGACGCAGGTGCCGACCGGGAAGGTGAAGGCCCACCAGGAGAGCGTGAACGGCAGCCCGCGCCGGACGGCCCGCACCACCATCGCGCCCGCCAGCGCCAGCCACAGCAGGGCGAAGCCCAGCACCGGGACGCCGTACAGCACCGCGAGCGCGTCCCCGTACGGCACCCGGGCCGCGTCCGCCAGATGGCCGGCGGCCGTCGTGGACTGCCCCAGCGGGCCCAGCACCAGGAACAGGGAGGGCGTGAGCGCGAGCGGCAGCGGGCCGTGGTGCACCAGCCGGGCGAACACCAGCGGCACCACCACCGCGGTGGCCAGCAGGCTCAGCCCGAACAGCCCGAGGCTCGCCGCCAACAGCGTCCGCCGCCCCTCGCCTTCGGGCAGGTGCAGCGCCAGCAGCGGCCCGACGGCCGCAGCCACCATCGGCGCCACCAGCGGCAGCAGCCACACGGGCGTCGCCGTCCCCGGCGCGGGACGGTGGCGTACGACCAGCAGGTACGGCACGGCGACGGCGGCCGTCACGGCGAGCGCACAGCCCACCGCGAACAGCGCGGCTGCGACCGGGACGGCGGCGGGGCCGAGGACGTCGCGGCCCACCGACAGCGCGCCCGCGGCCACCGCCAGCGGCGCCATCGCGGCACAGCCGTAGAAGGGGGCGACGGCCGGGTCGAGCAGATGCGCCCGGGCCTGGTCGCGGTGGTGCAGCCAGTGCCCGGCGCGGGCCGTCGCCACGGCCAGCAGAAGCAGGGCGGACGCCGTCCACACGAGGACGAGGGCGGGGCGGGCGGCGGCGGGCAGGGGGAGCGCGGCACCGGCGCTTGCCACGATCGCGGTGCCCATGACGGCCGCGTACCACTGCGGCCCGACATGGCGCAGCGCCGGCAGCCGCGCCGTGGACCGTACGGAACCGGCCCGAGCGGCGGGGGTGCGGGCGGGGGACGAGGGCGCAGCGGTGGCCATGTCCCCACTGTCGTCCCGGTCCACCACTCCCACCAGGGCCGTTCCCCCTATGACCTCATAAGCTGGACCGATGAGTGACGGGGAGCAGCGGGCGCCGCTCGCACACCGGGTGCCGGACATCGGCGCCCTGGAACTGCTGCTCGCGGTCGCCCGCCACGGCAGCCTGGGCCGGGCCGCCCGGGAGCTCGGCATCAGCCAGCCCGCCGCGAGCGGCCGGCTGCGCTCGATGGAACGACAGCTCGGGGTGGCCCTGGTGGACCGCTCCCCGCGCGGCTCCCGGCTGACCCCGGCCGGCGTCCTCGTCACCGACTGGGCGCGCCGGATCGTGGAGGCGGCGGAGGCGTTCGACGCGGGCGCGCAGGCCCTGCGCTCGCACCGGGACTCGCGGCTGCGGATCGCCGCGTCCATGACGATCGCCGAGTACCTGCTTCCGCGCTGGCTGGTCGCGCTGCGCGCCCGGCGTCCGGAGGTGGCCGTCTCGCTCTACGCCGGCAACTCGGCCGCGGTCGCCGAGCGGTTGCTGGCGGGCGAGGCGGACCTCGGCTTCGTGGAGGGGCTGCGGGTCCCCGGCGGGCTGGACGGGACCGAAGTCGCCCGCGACCGGCTGCTGGTCGTCGTCGCGCCCGAGCACCCGTGGACGCGGCGGCGCACCCCCGTGTCAGCGACGGAGCTGGCGGGCACCCCGCTCGTCCTGCGGGAGGAGGGCTCCGGCACCCGTCAGGTCCTGGACTCCGCGCTCGCCCGGTACGGCGGGCTCGCCGCCCCCCTGCTGGAACTGGCGTCCACCACCGCGGTGAAGGCGTCGGCGGTCAGCGGCGCGGGACCGGCCGTCCTCAGCGAGCTGGCGGTGACCGAGGAGCTGGGCTCCCGCCGTCTGGTGGCGGTCCCCGTCGCGGACGTGGGGCTGGAGCGGGTGCTGCGCGCGGTGTGGCGACGGTCTCAGAAGCCGGTGGGCGCCGGCCGCGACCTGCTCGCCCTCGCCGCTGCCGCCCGTCGGGCGCCCGGACACAAGTAGCCCCAGGTCATGGGGTGTTGAGCGGTCCGCTGCCCGGGGCGTGAGTGCCGGTTGACGGAGGCGCCGCCGAGTGGTCCCTTCCGTACCCCGTCTCGCCATCTGTCACCACTTGACATTAGTTCGACTTATGGCAGATAAAGATCAGGCTTTGGGTTGAACTTCACGCCTCGTGACGTTTGGGCGTGAAGGTCGTTGAACGTACCGTCGTACCGCCTATGTGAATGAGTGTCGCCGTGTCCCACCCCGCCATTCCCGCGCACCCGACCCCCGACCCGACGGGGGAGTGGGAGGCGTGGTGTGCCGAGCGCCGGCGGTCCGTGACCTCGGCGACCGGCAACCTGGCCCTGGTGGAGACGCGCTGGCTGCCCGCGGGGGAGCGGCCCGACCTCCCGGCGGCCCGCGCCGCCGCGCCCGAGGGCGTCACCGTCACCGCCGTCGAGCGCACCGACCTCGCCACCGGCGAGCCGGAGCACGGACTGCGCTTCTGGGACGCGAACGCCCCCGCGCTGCGCGACTTCGAGCGCACCGAGGTCTTCCCGTACGACCCGGCGTGGGTGCTGGACGCCACGTACACCCCCGTCACCGGCGCCCGGAAGGTCGCCTTCGAGCACATCCGGGACAACGGCGGCACCCGCGACCTCGTCGTGCCGGGCGACATCTCCGTGACCGTCGACGGCCGCGACTACGTCCTGAGCGCCTTCGACGACGACGGCGTCCTGCTGCTGGTGTTCGGCGACCCCACCAACGGCGTGAGCACGTACGGCGCCGGCCGCTTCCTCTTCGTGACCCGCACCGGCGAGGGCACCGTGCGCCTCGACTTCAACCGGGCCTTCGTGCCTCCCTGCGGATTCTCCGATCAGTACAACTGTCCGATGCCGCCGCGGCAGAACCGCTTCCACCTGCCCGTCACGGCTGGTGAGAAGCGTCCCGTCTTCCGCGGCGGCGTCCCCGCACAGCACTGATCCTCTCCGGCCCCCTCCCGGCACCCTCGAAAGCCGCAGCACGAAAGCGCACCCTTCTGTCATGAGCACCAAGAAGCTGAACGTCACGCAGTCGAACGTCACGCAGTCGTACATCGCGAAGTCGGGTACCAGGAAGTTCCGGGCGTCGACCCTCACCGCCACCGCGACCGCCGCCGTCCTGGCCCTCACCCTCACCGCCTGCGGCGGCGGCTCCAACGGCTCCTCCTCCGCCGGCGGCAAGCACGACCCGAACGCCACCGTGAACATCGGCTCCCTCTACGAGCCGCAGAACCTCGACAACACGGGCGGCGGCGGCCAGGGCGTCACCGAAGCCCTCCACGGCAACGCGTACGAAGGGCTGTTCAAGCTCACCGACGCGGGCAAGGTCGAGCCGCTCCTCGCGGAGTCCCACCAGGTCAGCCCGGACGGACTGACCTACACCTTCACCCTCCGCGACGGCGTCACCTTCCACAGCGGCAAGCAGCTCACCAGCCAGGACGTCAAGTACAGCCTGGAGCGCGTGCTCGCCCCCGACTCCCAGTCGGCGCGCAAGAAGAACCTCTCCGTGATCAAGACGATCGCGACCCCCGACCCCCGCACCGTCCAGGTCACGCTCTCGAAGAAGTCGATCTCCTTCGTCTACAACCTGACCTACGTGTGGATCGTCAACGCCGACGCCAAGGACCTCAAGCAGCGCGAGGACGGCACCGGCCCCTACCGGCTGGACAAGTGGACCCGTGGCTCCGCCCTGAGCCTCGACCGCTTCGACCGCTACTGGGGCGACGCGGCGGCCAACAAGAAGGTCGTCTTCCGCTACTTCAAGGACGCCACCGCGCTCAACAACGCCCTGCTGACCAACGCCATCGACGTTGTCACCAGCGAGCAGTCCCCGGACGCCCTCGACCAGTTCGAGAACAACAAGAACTACAAGGTCAACGAGGGCAACTCGACCACCAAGCTGCTGCTCGCCTTCAACGACCGCGCCAAGCCCTTCGACGACGTCCGGGTCCGCCAGGCCGTTTCCTTCGCCATCGACGACAAGAAGCTGCTGGAGTCCGTCTGGGGCGGCCACGGCAAGCTGATCGGCTCCATGGTCCCGCCCACCGACCCCTGGTACGAGGACCTGACCGCGATCGACGCCCACGACCCGGAGCGGGCGAAGGAACTGCTGGCCGAGGCCGGTTACCCCAAGGGCTTCAGCCTCACCCTCGACACCCCCAACTACGACCCGCACCCCACGGCCGCCACCTTCATCACCTCGCAGCTCGCCAAGGTCGGCATCACCGTCAAGATCAACACGATCACCCCGGACGAGTGGTACACCAAGGTCTACAAGAACCGGGACTTCCAGGCCACGCTCCAGGAGCACGTCAACGACCGCGACCTGGTCTGGTACGGCAACCCGGACTTCTACTGGGGCTACGACGACCCGCAGGTCACCGCCTGGGTCGAGCAGGCCGAGCAGTCCTCCACCGCCGCCGAGCAGACCGAACTGCTGAAGAAGGTCAACCGCAAGACCGCCGAGGACGCGGCCAGCGACTGGCTCTACCTCTATCCGCAGATCGTGGTCGCCAACAACCGGATCTCCGGCTACCCCCTCAACGGTCTGAACTCGCAGTTCTACGCCTACGACATCAAGAAGGGCTGATGGCGCGCTACGTCCTGCGGCGCTTCGCCTTCCTGCTGGTGTCCCTGGCACTGGCGAGCGTCGTGCTCTTCGTCCTGCTGCGGATGCTCCCGGGCGACCCGGCGAACGCGCTCACCGCCGTCGGCGCCACCGACGAGCAGATCGCCGCCGCCCGCGAGGCCATCGGCTCCGACCGCCCGCTGCCGGAGCAGTTCGTGCACTGGGTGGGGCAGTTGGCGCGCGGTGACCTCGGGACCTCCTTCGTCAGCTCGCTGCCGGTGGGGCCCGAGGTCACGACCCGGCTGGAGGTGACCGTCCCGCTCACCCTCGCCGCGTTCGTGCTCGCCGTGCTCATCGCCGTGCCCGCCGGCTTCGTCGCCGCCCACAAGCGGCACACCTGGTACGGCGCCCTGCTCAACGGGGTCTCCCAACTGGGCATCGCCATCCCGGTGTTCTGGCTCGGCATGATCCTGGTCGTGGTGCTCGCGGTCAACGCGCGCTGGTTCCCCGCCGGCGGCTTCCCGCCCGACGGCTGGGCCGAGCCCGCCGAGGCGGTCCGCTCCCTGGTCCTGCCGGTCGTCACCATCGCCCTGGTGATGAGCGCGTCCCTGATCCGCTACGTGCGCTCCGCCACCCTCGACGTCCTCGGCAGCGACTACCTGCGCACCGCCCGCGCCCTCGGGTCGTCCTTCGGCGGCGCGATGTGGCGGCACGGGCTGCGCAACGCCTCCGTCCCCGTCATCTCCGTCCTCGGCATCGAACTGGCCTCCACCCTGCTGGGCGCCGTGGTCGTGGAGTCCGTGTTCGCGCTGCCGGGGCTCGGCTCCCTGCTCACCACCGGCATCAGCCAGCACGACTACCCCGTCATCCAGGGCGTGCTGTTCGTCTCCACCCTCGCGGTGCTGCTGATCGGCTTCGCCGCCGACCTCGTACAGCGGATCGTCGACCCGCGCCTGCGCGCCGGACTGTCGGGAGGCACCAAGTGACGTCCACCCCGACCCCGGTGACGACCGTCCAGGCCGCGGCGGCGCCCGCCACCGAGCGGCGCCGGGCCCGCCGCTCGTACACCCTGATCGCCGGCTGCACCCTGGCCGGCGCCATCGCCCTGCTCGCGCTGGTGTCCGTGTTCTGGCTGCCGTACGCCACCGACGACACCTCCGGCGGCCGGCTCGCCGCGCCCGGCGCCGACCACCTCCTCGGCACCGACAAGCTCGGCCGGGACCTGCTCACCCAGGTGATGAACGGCGCCAAGATCGCCGTACAGGCGGGCCTGGGGTCCGTACTGATCGCCGCGACCCTCGGCGTGCTCCTCGGCACCCTCGCCGCGTTCGCCCAGGGCTGGCTCGACGACACGCTCTCGGCCTTCCTCGACATCCTCATCGCCTTCCCCACCCTGCTGCTCGCGATGCTCGTCGTCGCCGCTCGCTCCGGCACCCTCGGCTCCGCGGTCCTCGCCATCGGGCTCGCCCAGAGCGCGGTCGTCGCCAGGCTCGTACGGATCCTGGTCAAACGCGTCCTCGCGCAGGACTACGTCACCGCCGCCCGCACCTCCGGCACCTCCTGGCCGAAGGTCGTCGCCGGACACGTCCTGCCGAACATCTGGCCCACCCTCGCGGTGAACCTGGCCCTCCAGTTCGGGCTCGCGGTCCTCGCCGAGGCCGGCCTGTCCTACCTGGGCCTGGGCGCGCCGCCGCCCAACGCGTCGTGGGGCCGGATGCTGCTGGAGGCGCAGGCCACCTTCACCACCGCGCCGGCCGCAGCCCTCGCGCCCGGCATCCTCCTGGTCGTCCTCGTCATCGGCGTCAACCTGATCGCCGACGGACTGCGCGACACCCTCGACCCGACCACCCGCGAAAGGCACGCATGAGCATCCTCGCCATCCGCGACCTGGTCATCCGCACGGCCGGCGGACGCACGCTCGTGGACCGCCTCTCGCTGAGCGTCGGCCCCGGCGAACGCCTCGGCCTCATCGGCGAGTCCGGCTCGGGCAAGTCCCTGACCTCACTCGCCGCCCTCGGCCTGCTGCCCGACGGCATGAGCGCCACCGGCAGCGTCGAACTGGCCGGCACCCAGGTCGTGGGCGCCACCGAGAAGCAACTGACGTCGGTACGGGGCCGACAGGCCGCGATCGTGTTCCAGGAGCCGCTGACCGCGCTCGACCCGCTGATGCGCGTCGGACGCCAGATTGCCGGCCCCCTCGCCCGCCACCGCGGCCTGAAGGGCGCCGCGCTCGGCCGCGCCGTCACCGACGCCCTGACCCAGGTGCGGCTGCCCGACCCCGAACGCCTCGCCCGCGCCTTCCCCCACGAGATCTCCGGCGGCCAGCGCCAGCGCGTCGCCCTCGCCATGGCCCTGGCCTGCGAGCCCCGACTGCTCATCGCCGACGAACCGACCACCGCGCTGGACGTCACCGTCCAGTCCGAGCTGCTCGACCTCCTCGACGAGCTGGTGCGGGAGCGGGAGATGGCCCTCCTCTTCGTCAGCCACGACCTCGCGGTGGTGGCCCGGACCGTGGAGCGGATCGTGGTCCTCAAGGACGGCCGCGCGGTCGAGGAGGGCACCGCGGACGAGATCGTGCACGCGCCCCGAGACCCGTACACCGCGGCGCTGGTGGCCAGCGCACGCCAGTTGGAGGACGCCCTGGACCGAGGAAGGACCCCGTGACGAGCACGAGCACCGAACCCGGCACCGCGACGCCGCCCCTGCTGGCCCTGGACCAGGTCTCCTACGCGTACCGGGGGAGCAGCACACCGGTCGTCTCGGACGTCTCCCTGTCCGTCGGCGCCGGCGAGAGCCTCGCCCTGGTCGGCGAGTCCGGTACGGGCAAGACGACGCTCCTGCGGCTCCTGCTCGGCCTGGCCCGGCCCACCGGCGGCACGGTCCGCTTCGACGGCGCGGAACTCCGGCTCGGCGACCGCGCGCTGATGCGCCGCTTCCGGCGCAGCGTGCAGTGCGTCTTCCAGGACCCGTACTCCTCGCTCGACCCGCGCCGGCGGGTGGGCCACACGGTGGCGGAGCCGCTGCGCTCCCTCGGCCTGGACACCCGTAGCACGGCCGGGCCCAAGGTGGCTGCCGCGCTGACCGCGGTCGGCCTGCCGCCGGACGCGGCGGACCGCTACCCGCACGAGTTCTCCGGCGGCCAGCGCCAACGCATCGCGATCGCCCGCGCCACGGTCTGCGATCCGCGGGTGCTGTTGGCCGACGAGCCCGTCAGCGCGCTGGACGTGACGACCCGCGTCAAGGTGGTGGACCTCCTCCACGAGCTGCGGGAGGAGCGCGGGCTGTCCCTGGTGATGGTCTCGCACGACCTCTCGGTGGTGGCCTCGCTCTGCGACCGCACGGCGGTCCTGGAGAAGGGGCGCGTGGTGGAGGAGTCCGCCACGTCCGCGGTGCTGGGTGCGCCGGTGCACCCCTACACCCGCCGCCTGGTGTCCAGCGTCCCCAAACTCCCCCCGAGCCGGGCCTAACCGGAGCGCGCGGTTTCGCCGTGCGGCGAGCTGCGCTGTGGCGTCTGCGGCCCGGTGGTGGGCTTGTCGCGCAGTTCTTCCCCCTACGCCCAGAGGGCGTGGGGGGACCCCCACCTACGCCCAGGGGCGTGGGGGGACCCCCACCTACGCCCAGGGGCGTGGGGGGACCCCCACCTGTGCCCTGCGGGCACGGGGGACCCCAGCGCTCCCAAAGACCCGCGCCGTTTCCCCGCGGGAGCGTTGCCATCTGCGGATGCATCGTGCTTGCTCGCGCAGTTCCCCGCGCCCCTGAAGACCCTCGCCCCAGCCCGCAGACAAGTGACGGGGTAGCGAAACAGGGGCGCGGGGAACTGCGCGAACAACCAAGTACTGCCTGCAGAGATCAACGCTCCCGCGGGGAAACGGCGGGGGCATCTAGAGGCGCTGGGGTCCCCCCGTGCCCGCAGGGCACAGGGGGAGGAACTGCGCGAACAGCCACGACGCACCCGCAGGGACCCGGCGCGCCGTCAGCGCCGCGGACCCGCCTCGGCCACCCGCACAAGCCCCCGCATCACGCGTTCGTCCTCGCCCATCTCCGGGTGCCACTGCACGCCCAACACCCACGCGTCCCCGGCCAACTCCACCGCCTCCACCGTTCCGTCGTCCGCGTGTGCGCTGGCGATCAGGCCGTCGGCCAGGCGGTCGACCGCCTGGTGGTGGTAGGTGGGGACGTCCGTCGGCTCCGGGGCCAGCGCGGCGTACCGCGTCCCCGGCACGGGGCGGACCCGGTGCGTGCTGAAGACTCCCACCCCGCCGGTGTGGCCGTCGACGTGCTGCACCAGCGTGCCGCCGAGGGCCACGTTCAGCACCTGCATGCCCCGGCAGATGCCCAGCAACGGCAGGCCCGCCTCCAACGCCGCGTCGACCAGCATCAGTTCCCAGGCGTCCCGGTCGCGCGCGGGCGGCCCGGTGCGCGGGTCCCGGTCGCTGCCGTACCGCACCGGTTCGACGTCCGCGCCGCCCGCGATGACCAGGCCGTCCAGCCGCGCCACCACCGCCCGCGCGGACGCCGCGTCCAAGTCGGGCGGCAGCATCGCCGCGAGGCCCCCGGACGCCTGGATCAGCGCCGGGTACGCGGCGGGCAGCAGGGCCGCGGGCAACTTCCACACGCCCCAGGCGGCCGGGTTGACATAGGTCGTGACGCCGATGAGCGGCTTGGTCATGGACTTCCGTTCGTTCTTGTGCACGTAACTGAGAGGTGCGGCGACCGTCAGCCGCGCCCCAACTCCGCCTCCGCCTCCGCCAACGCGGCGAACTCCTCCTCCGGAGCCTTCGCCACCAGTCGGTGGCGAGAGTAGACCGCGAAGTACGCGAGGGCCACGACGTACACCCCGAGTGCGATGAACGCCGCCTCCCGGTCCACGAGGAACGTCGCCACCAGCGCCAACAGCGCCAGCACGAACGCCACCGACGAGGTGAGCGTGCCGCCGGGCGTGCGGTACGGGCGGTGCAGGTGCGGCTCGCGGCGCCGCAGCACGATGTGGGAGAGCGCCATCAGCGCGTAGCTGATCGTCGCCCCGAACACCGCGATGTTCAGCATCCGCGCGCCGTTGCCGGTGGACGCGGCGAGCGCGAAGCCGATCGCCCCGGGGACCAGCAGCCCCAGGTACGGCGACTTGCGCCGGCTGGTGAGCGAGAGGAACCGCGGCAGGTAGCCGGCGCGGGAGAGCGCGAAGAGCTGGCGCGAGCCGGCGTAGATCAGGGAGAAGAAGGAGGCCACCAGGCCGGCGAGGCCCGCGTAGTTGACGAACCGGCTGAGCGCGGTGGGGTCCCCGTCCCCCTCCAGGGCGACGACCAGCGGATTCCCCGCGTCCTGGATCGCGGCCGAGCCCCGTGCGCCGGTCGCGGCGAGGAAGGTCAGCACGGCCAGCAGCACCAGCACGCCCATCGAGATGGCGAGCGCCTTCGGCATGGAGCGCACCGGGTCCTTCGCCTCCTCCGCGGCCAGCGGCACGCCCTCCACGCCGAGGAAGAACCACATCCCGAAGGGGAACGCCGCCCAGATCCCGAGCAGCCCGAACGGCAGCCACGACCCCGAGCCGAACGCGCCCTCGTCGACGGGGATGTCGTTGAGGCGGCCCGCGTCGAAGTCGGTGAACGCGCCCACCGCGAAGATCAGCAGCGCCGCCACCGCGATCGCGGTCACCACCAGGCTGAAGCGCAGCGCCTCGCCCACGCCCCACAGGTGGATCCCGATGAAGAGGACGAAGCAGACGAGGGAGATCGGCCAGCCGGACTCCAGCCCGAACAGCCCCAACGACTCGACGTAGTCGCCGATGAAGATGGAGATCGCGGCGGGCGCGAGGACGTACTCGATCAAGATGGCCGTGCCCGTCAGGAAGCCGCCCCAGGTGCCGAGGGCGCGTCGGGCGAAGCCGTAGCCGCCGCCCGCGGTGGGCAGGATCGCGGAGAGTTCGGCCAGGGAGAAGACCAGACAGGCGTACATCACGCCCATCAGCAGCATCGCGATCGCCAGCCCGCCGAAGCCGCCCTCCGACAGCCCGATGTTCCAGCCGGAGAAGTCGCCCGAGACGACGTAGGCCACGCCGAGTCCGGTGAGCAGCAGCCACCCCGCACTGCCCTGGCGGAGCATCCGCCGTCTCATGTACGCGTCGCTTTGATGGTCCGCGCGGAGCTTCGGCTCCGGGTTCGGCGACGTCTCTCTGGTGCCTTCGGCCATGGCTCTCACTCCCGGCGTGCAAAGGTTTAGGGCGACACCTTTGCGGTACGGGACGGCTCTGCGCAAGCCCCGTGCAGCAACAACCGACCTCCCCTCACGCGCTCATGCCCCCTCATGACAAGAAGCCCCGCAGCAGCGCGGCGGTGCCCTCGCAGTGCTCCCGCATCACCTCGCGCGCGCCGTCCGCGTCCCCGTCGAGCACCGCGTCCACCACCGCGCTGTGCTGTTGCTGCGAGTGCTCCAAGTTCCGCACCAGCAGCGGAATGCAGTCCAGCAGGTCGTTGAGGGTGGCCCGGACGCCCGCGTACTGCTTGGTCAGCGACGGCGAGCCGGACAGCTCGGCGAGGGTGAGGTGGAAGAGGGTGTCATGGCGCCGGTACTGGTCCAGCGGTGCGTCGTGGGTCGCCGCGAGGGCGTCGTGCAGCCGGCGCGCGCCGGCCCCGTCGAGGCCGTGGGCCGCGCACAGCCCGGCCGCCCCCACCTCCAGGACCTCGCGGAAGCGGAGGGTGTCCTCGACGTCCACCCCGGCCAGCCGGCGCCGCAGTTCCTCCTCGCCGCGGGCGTCGGGCCGCGGCAGGACGAAGGTCCCGCCGTACCGGCCGCGCCGGCTCTCCACCAGCCCCTGGTCCGTCAGCACCTTCAGCACCTCGCGCAGGGTGACCCGGCTGATGCCCATCCGCTCGGCCAACTCGCGCTCCGCTGGCAGCCGCTCCCCGGCCGGCACCAGGCCGAGCCGCAGCAGTTGCAGGACCTGTTCCAGCGCCCCCTCGAAGCCGTTGCCCGCGTGCACCGGACGCAGCACCGGAGTCAGCCGGTCCGCGGCGGCCTCCGCCCCGCCGCCCGGCCCGTCATCCGCCCCGGGCCCACCTGCCGTGCCCGTGTGCGTATCTCCCGTATGCGCATGGCTTCTCCCGCCCATCCCGTCGGCCCCGCCCATCCCACTCGTCTTCGCCACGTCGACGAATCCTCTTCCCAAGCAATGGTCTTCAGCAATACCTTATGGCTCCCGGCCGGTCCGGTCGGCCGGCCCCCGGCTGACCTTAGGAGGCGTGATCCCGTGGCAGACCGCAAGCCCCCGCTCCCGCTCACGGAGCTGCGTGCCCTCGTCGAGAGCGGCGAGATCGACACCGTGGTGCTCGCCTTCCCCGACATGCAGGGGCGGCTCCAGGGCAAGCGGTTCGCCGCCCGGTTCTTCCTGGACGAGGTGGTGGAGCACGGCACCGAAGGCTGCAACTACCTCCTCGCCGTCGACCCGGAGATGAACACCGTCGACGGCTACGCCATGGCCTCCTGGGACCGCGGATACGGCGACTTCGCCATGCTCCCCGACCTCGACACCCTGCGCCGCGTGCCCTGGAACGAGGGCACCGCCCTGCTGATCGCCGACCTGGCCTGGGACGACGGCGCACCCGTCGTCGCCGCCCCCCGCCAGATCCTGCGCCGCCAACTCGACCGCCTGGCCGAGCGCGGCTGGCGCGCGAACGTGGGCACCGAGCTGGAGTTCATCGTCTTCAAGGACACCTTTGAGCAGGCGTGGGACCGCGACTACCGCGGCCTGACCCCCGCCAACCAGTACAACGTCGACTACTCCGTCCTCGGCACCGGCCGCATCGAGCCCCTGCTGCGCCGCATCCGCAACGAGATGACCGCGGCCGGACTGACCGTGGAGTCCGCCAAGGGCGAGTGCAACCCCGGCCAGCACGAGATCGTCTTCCGCTACGACGACGCCCTCGTCACCTGCGACCAGCACGCCGTCTACAAGACCGGGGCCAAGGAGATCGCCGCCCAACAGGGCTGCTCGCTGACCTTCATGGCCAAGTACAACGAGCGCGAGGGCAACTCCTGCCACATCCACCTCTCGCTCGCCGACGCCGACGGCGCCAACCTCATGGCCGGCGACGGGCCCGACGGCATGTCGCCCGTGATGCGCCACTTCCTCGCCGGACAGCTCGCGGCACTGCGCGAGTTCAGCCTGCTGTACGCGCCCAACGTCAACTCCTACAAACGCTTCCAGCCCGGCACGTTCGCCCCCACCGCGGTGGCCTGGGGCCACGACAACCGCACCTGCGCGCTACGGGTCGTCGGCCACGGCCGCTCGATGCGCTTCGAGAACCGGCTCCCCGGCGGCGACGTCAACCCCCACCTGGCCGTCGCCGGGCTGATCGCCGCCGGGCTGTACGGAGTCGAGCAGGAGCTGGAACTGCCCGAAGCCTGCACCGGCAACGCGTACACGGCCGGCCACGCCCAGGTCCCCACCACCCTGCGTGAAGCCGCCGAGCTGTGGGAGACCAGCGTCATCGCCAAGGCCGCCTTCGGCGACGAGGTCGTGGCCCACTACCTGAACATGGCCCGCGTCGAACTCGCCGCTTACGACGCCGCCGTCACCGACTGGGAGCTGCGCCGCTCCTTCGAACGCCTGTGACCGGTGCGCCGCCCCCCCGCCACGTACGAGAGGAACCCCGTGCCCCCCGAGCACCACGACGTAACGAACCCCGCCACGGGCGAACTCGTCGCGCAGGTCCCCGCGACCCCGCCCGCCGAGGTCGACGCCGCCGTCGCCCGCGCCGCCGCGGCCCAGCGGGGCTGGGCCCGGGCCGCCCCCGCCGACCGGGCCCGGCTCCTGCGCCGCTTCGCCGCCGCCGTCGACGACCACGTCGAAGAGCTGGCCCGCCTGGAGACGACGGAAGCCGGCCACCCCATCGGCAACGCCCGCTGGGAGGCCGGCAACGTCCGCGACCTCCTCGACTACGCCGCCGGGGGAGTGGAGCGGCTGACCGGCCGACAGATCCCGGTCGCCGGCGGCCTCGACGTCACCCTCCTCGAACCCCTCGGCGTCGTCGGCGTCATCGCACCCTGGAACTTCCCCATGCCGATCGCGGCCTGGGGCGTCGCGCCCGCCCTCGCCGCCGGCAACGCCGTCCTGCTGAAACCGGCCGAGACCACCCCGCTGACCGCGCTGCGCCTCGCCGAACTCGCCCTCGCGGCCGGCCTGCCGGAACACCTCTTCCAGGTCCTGCCCGGCGCCGGCGACGTCACCGGCAACGCCCTGGTCGAACACCCCGGCGTCGCCAAGATCGTCTTCACCGGCTCCACCCGGGTCGGCAAGGAGATCATGGCCAAGTGCGCCGACGGCGTGAAGCGCCTCACCCTCGAACTCGGCGGCAAGAGCCCCAACGTCGTCTTCGCCGACGCCGACCTCGAAGCCGCCGTCGCCGCCACCCCCATGTCGTTCCTCGACAACAGCGGCCAGGACTGCTGCGCCCGCACCCGCATCCTCGTGCAGCGCTCCGTCCACGACCGCTTCCTCGAACTGCTGGCGCCCGCGATCGCCTCCGTCGTCGTCGGCGACCCCGCCGACGAGGCCACCGCCATGGGTCCGTTGATCTCCCGCGCCCAACTCGACCGGGTCCGCTCCTACGTCCCCGAGGGACTGCCCGGCATCCGCGGCACCGCCCCCGAAGGACCCGGCTTCTGGTACCCGCCGACCGTCCTGACCGACGTCGCACCCGACGCGCCCGCCGCCCGCGAAGAGGTCTTCGGACCCGTCGCCGTCGTCCTGCCCTTCGAGGACGAGGCCGACGCGATCCGACTGGCGAACGACACCCCGTACGGGCTCTCCGGCTCCCTGTGGACCCGTGACGTGGGCCGCGCGATCCGCGTCTCGCGCGCCGTGCGCGCCGGCAACCTCTCCGTGAACTCCCACTCCAGCGTCCGCTACTCGACCCCGTTCGGCGGCTACCAGCACTCCGGCCTCGGCCGTGAACTCGGCCCCGACGCCCTCACCGCCTTCACCGAGACCAAGAACGTCTTCTTCAGCACGGAGGTCTGAGCACCCATGACCGAACCCCGCTCCAGCAACGACACCGAGCCCGTCTGCCGTCGACTGGTGGGCCGCACCGCCGTCATCACCGGCGCCGGCAGCGGCATCGGCCTGGCCACCGCCCGCCGGCTGGCCTCCGAAGGCGCCAGCGTCGTGTGCGGCGACGTCGACGCGACCGCGGGCAAGGCCGCGGCCGAAGCCGTCGGCGGCACCTTCGTCCAGGTCGACGTCACCGACGCCGACCAGGTCGAGGCGCTGTTCCGGACCGCGTACGACACGTACGGCTCCGTCGACGTCGCGTTCAACAACGCGGGCATCTCGCCGCCCGACGACGACTCGATCCTCACCACCGGACTCGACGCCTGGAAGCGCGTCCAGGAGGTCAACCTCACCTCCGTCTACCTGTGCTGCAAGGCCGCCATCCCCTACATGCAGCGCCAGGGCCGCGGCTCCATCATCAACACCGCGTCCTTCGTGGCGATCATGGGCGCCGCCACCTCCCAGATCTCGTACACCGCCTCCAAGGGCGGCGTGCTCGCGATGTCCCGCGAACTCGGCGTGCAGTTCGCCCGCGAGGGCATCCGCGTCAACGCGCTCTGCCCCGGCCCCGTCAACACCCCGCTGCTCCGGGAGCTGTTCGCGAAGGACCCCGAGCGGGCCGCCCGCCGACTGGTCCACATCCCCGTCGGCCGGTTCGCCGAGGCGGACGAGATCGCCGCCGCGGTCGCCTTCCTGGCCAGCGACGACTCCTCGTTCGTGAACGCCACAGACTTCCTGGTGGACGGCGGCATCAGCGGCGCGTACGTCACCCCGCTGTAGACCGGCGGATCAGGGGCAGAGGACCACAGGAGGCAGGGGATCAAGGGAGGGCGGAGGGCCGGCGGTCACAGGAACGTGCGGCCCTCGCCCCGGTACGTCGGCGCCGACCCCACCACCCGGTCGCCCTCCACCAGGTGCAGCACGTCGAACCGTTCGCACAGCTCCCCGGCCTTCGCGTGCCGGAACCACACCCGGTCGCCGATCAGCAGATCGTCCGCGACGGAGCCGAGCAGCGGCGTCTGCACCTCGCCCGCGCCCTCCTGGCGGGCGTACCGCAGGCCCTCGGGCAGATACGGCACCGGCAGCCGGTCCTTGCCCGCCGGACCCGACGCCGCGTAACCGCCGCCGAGCACCGTCACCGTGCCCACCCCCGGCCGGCGCACCACGGGCAGCGCGAAGAGCGCGGCGGGCCGGCCCGTGAACGACGTGTAGTGGTCGAACAGCCGCGGCACGTACAGCCCGGAGCCCGCCGCGACCTCCGTCACCGCGTCCTCGCCGGCCGTGTGCTGCACGCTGCCGGTGCCGCCGCCGTTGACGAACTCCAGGTCCGGTGCGACCGCCCGCACCGCCCGCACCGCCTCCGCCCGGTGCACCGCGAGCTGCGCCCGCGCCGTGCGCTGCATCAGCCGGATGCCCCGGGACAGCAGCGGATAGCCCTCCACGGCGTCCCCGACGCCCGCCACGTGCCCCTCGTACGCCATCAGCCCCACCAGCCGGAACCCGGGTCGACGCACCACGGACCGCGCCAACTCGGCCAACTGCGCAGGCTCCCGCAGCGGCGACCGGTGAGTCCCGATCCGCACCCGCCCGCCCAGCAGCCGCAGCGCGGTGTCCAGCTCCAGACAGACCCGGATCTCCTCCGCGCCACCGGCCCGGGCCCGGTCGATCAGCTCCAACTGCGCCGGGTCGTCCACCATCACCGTCACGGCCGCGGCCAGCTTGGGATCGGCCGCGAGCTCCGCGTAGCCGGCCCGGTCGACGGACGGATACGCCAACAGGACGTCGTCGAACCCGGCCCGCGCGAGCCACAGCGACTCCGCGAGCGTGAACGACATCAGCCCCGCGAACCCCTCCCGGGCCAGCGCCCGCTCCAGCAGGGCCCGCGCCCGCACCGACTTGGTGGCGAGCCGTACCGGTTTGCCGCCGGCCCGGCGCACCAGATCCGTCGCGTTCGCATCGAACGCCGGGAGGTCGACGACGGCGAACGGCGCGTCCAGATGGGCGGTGGCCCGGTCGTAGCGGGCCCGGTCAGCAGCGGCACGGGGCGTCATGGAGCGAGCTTGCCAGACGGGATTACCGCGGGGTAGGGGGACGTTTTGGGCAGATCCCCTGCGGAGCTGCGGTCTCGGTCCCGCGGGGGCCGCGACACCCCGTAGAGTTACGCAGACGCGGCGACGAACACGCCTGCTACGAGGGGCGATCCGACTGCTGTACGGGGATGACACATGGGGGGCGGCATGAGCATGGAAGAAACCGGCTCTCCGCGCCGCCCCGACGACGCCCCGCCGCCACCGCCCCGCCCTTCGAACATCGCCTCCCTGGTGCCGTCGGACGACGCCCTGCCGACGGGCACGTCCGGCGCCCCCACGGCGCTCTCGGCCCGTCGCCCGCCCCGTCCCACGCTGTCGCTGCGCACGGCCCCCGACGGCAACGTGCTTCCGTCGCCGCCCACGGACGAAGACACCCGCAAACTCCGCCAGGACCCTCCGAAGCCTCCCCGCACGCAACCTCCTGCGGGAACGCTTCCTCCGTCCGCGCCGCGGCGCCCGACGGCCTCGCCCGCCGCGGGAGGCACAGAGCCCGCTGCCGGTGTTCCGGCAGCGCCCGCGGTGCCTGTGGCCCCGGCTGCGCCGTCGCGGCCTGCGGGTTCGACGTCTGCCGGGGGCGCGGGCCCCACTACCGATGGCCCCGCAGTGCCGGCCCCGTCGCGCACGGTCTCCTCCGGTGCCCCGGCTTCCGCGGGAGAAGCGAAGCTCTCTGCCGGTGTTCCGGCAGCGCCCGTCCCGGTTGCGCCCGCCGTGCCGTCCTCGTCCTCGCCCTCCGGCGAAGCTACGAGGTCGTCCGCTCCGTCCGTGCCGCCGCGCTCGGCGCCGTCCGCTGCCCCGGGTGCGTCAACCCCTGCCGTACCGTCACGGCCTCCGGCTCCGGCTCCGGCGTCTGCGGGCGAGACGGCCCCCTCCACTGGTGCTCCCGCAGCGCCGACCCCGCCTGCGCCGCCGCGTACCGCCCCGGGTGCGTCGACCTCGGCCGCGGGTACGAAGCCTTCCGCCGGCGCGCCGCGGACTTCGGGCCCGGCCGCTCCGCGGCAGGCGCCGC
Source organism: Streptomyces sp. NPDC047315 (assembly GCF_040643215.1). Taxonomy (NCBI): domain Bacteria; kingdom Bacillati; phylum Actinomycetota; class Actinomycetes; order Kitasatosporales; family Streptomycetaceae; genus Streptomyces; species Streptomyces sp. NPDC047315. The sequence continues at coordinate 248,414 of NZ_JBEYTZ010000008.1, forward strand.
CCGCGCCGCCGGCCGAGCCTGCGGGAACGCTTCCCCCGGCAACCGCGCCGCGCAAGGCGCCCGCGCCATCAGGGCGTGCGGGAACGCTTCCCCCGGCAACCGCGCCGCGCAAGGCGCCCGCGCCATCAGGGCCTGCGGGAACGCTTCCCCCGGCGGGACCGCCGCGTACCGCGCCGCGGCAGTCGCCGCCACCTGCGCCAAGGGTTCCGCCAGCGCCCATGCCGCGGCCCGCGCCCGGTGCGGCGCCCGGGACTCCGTCCCGTTCCGTGCCGCCCGTGCCCGGGCGTCCGCCTGCGGCTGGCGCAGTGGCGGGCGTCGAGGCGACCGCGCGGCTGCGGGCCGTACCGCCGCAGCCGCAGTGGGCCGCCCCGGAAGGGCCCGCGGAAGTGACGACGCGGCTGCGGCCCGTGCCCGCGCGGCGCTCGCCACGGGCCGTCGGCGCCGTGATCTGCGGGGTGCTCGGGCTCGGGCTGATCGGCGGGGCGGTCACCGCGGGCGCGCTGACCGGCGGCGCCGGGGCCAGCACCGCGGAGGCGTCCGCCTACGCCCGTGGACACGGCCTGTGGCACAACGCACCGGTCGACAGCCTCTTCCCCCGGACGATCCAGGGCAAGGGCGCCGGGCCCGGCAAGGCCGACCGGTCCTGGACCCGGATAGCCGTCGCGCCCGACGCCGACTGCGCCACCGCGCTCGGCCCCAAGCTCGCCGCCGCCCTGGAACCGGTCGGCTGCGCCCGGGTCGTCCGGGCCACGTACACCGACGCCACCGCCACCAACGTGACCACCGTCGGCATGGTGTTCACCGAAGAGGACGACCACGCGATGGTCTCCCTGTCCCGCCGCTTCGACGGGCAGAAGCTCGACGAACGCGCCGAACTGATGCCCCACGCGTACACCGCACCGGGCACCGTCGCCGACCGCTTCGGCGACCCGCAGCGCGCCAGTTGGACCGTGAAGGTCCTCGTCGACGCACCCGTCGTGGTGTACGCCGTCTCCGGCTTCGCCGACGGACGCGTCATCGACGACCCCGAGCCCGCCGCCGAGGCCCGGGACCGCGCATCGACCACCGCCCCCGCGCAAGCGGGCCTCGGCCACGAGGCGGCCGGCGTCGCGGCCGGCGTCGAGCGCGCACTGAAGTCGGCGCTCAACCCGCCCACGGAGCCCCCGAAATGACGCCGACGAAGCCCCGGCGAACGGCCCGCCGACGCCGCCACCGCGCCGGAGCCCTCCTCGCGGCCACCGCCTTCGCCCTCCTGCCCGCCGTCCCCGCCCGCGCCGACGGCATCCGCGCCCAGCAGTGGGGCCTGGAAGCCCTCAACACCGCCGAGGCGTGGCGCACCACCAAGGGCAAGGGCGTCACCGTCGCCGTCCTGGACACCGGCGTCGACGACGAACACCCCGACCTCGGCGACAACGTCCTGCCCGGCAAGGACTTCATCGGCTTCGGAGCGGCTCGCGGCGAGCGCGCCTGGGCCCGCCACGGCACGGCGATGGCCGGCATCATCGCCGCCCACGGCAGGGGCTGGAACAACGAAGCCGGCGTCATCGGCATCGCGCCCGAGGCCCGGATCCTCCCGATCCGGGTCATCCTCGAAGGCAGCGACCCGGCGCGCGACAGGGCCCGCAAGTCCCGCGGCAGCGCCCTCGCCCAAGGCATCCGCTGGGCCGCCGACCAGGGCGCGGACGTCATCAACCTCTCCCTCGGCGACGACAGCGAGTCCGCCCACCCCGAACCCGGCGAGGACGCGGCCGTGCAGTACGCGCTCGCCAAAGGCGCCGTCGTCGTCGCTTCCGCCGGCAACGGCGGTGAGAAGGGCGACCGCGTCTCGTACCCCGCCGCCTACCCCGGCGTCATCGCCGTCACCGCCGTCGACCGGTACGGCAGCCGCGCCGCCTTCTCCACCCGCCGCTGGTACGCCACCGTCAACGCGCCCGGCGTCGACGTCGTGATACCGGACCCGGACCGCAAGTACTACGAGGGCTGGGGCACCAGCGCCGCAGCCGCCTTCGTCTCCGGCGCCGTCGCCCTCGTCCTCGCCGCCCACCCCGACCTCACCCCCGCCCAGGTCAAGCAACTCCTGATCGACACCGCCCAGGAGCGCCCCGAGCAGGGCCGGGACGACGCACGGGGCTACGGCATGGTCGACCCGGCCGCCGCGATCCTCCAGGGGGGGAAGATCCGCCCCGGCGACCCCAAGGCCGCCACCGCCGGCTACACCAAGCAGCACTTCGGCCCGGGCCCGCAGGAGACCGCGGCCCCGAAGGAGTCGTCCGGCTGGCTCGCGCCGCTCGTGGGCGGCGTCGGAGCGCTCGTCCTCGCCATAGCGATCGTGCTGTGGCGCGGCGCCCACCCCCGCAGCGACGGCTGACCCACCCCTGCGCCCGCGGCTCCGGCCGCCCCGCCGACGGCCCGCCGCACCACGGGAACTACGCTCGACCCGTGGAGCTCAAGAACATTCCCGACCCCGGCTTCTCCGACGACGACGGCACCGCCGACCCCCGGCTGGACGCGGCCCTCACCGCCTGGTCCGCAGACCGCACCGCGGTGCGCCCGGTCCTCGAAGCACTCGCCGGGGCGCGACTGCTCGTGCCCGTCGTCGCGGTGCTCGGCGAGGTCGAGACCGACGAGAACGGGCTGCGACGCGAGAAGACCAGCGACATGGCGGTGCCCACGCTGACCGCGGGCGACCGCCGCGCGCTGCCCGCGTTCACCTCGATGGCGACCCTCGCCCGCTGGGACCCCAAGGCCAGGCCCGTCGCCGTCCCCCTCCACCAGGCGCTCCAGGCCGTCGCCCACGAGAAGGCCGACACCCTCGTCATCGACCTGGCCGGGCCGGTGCCGTTCGAGCTGAGCGGCGCCGCGCTGCGGGCGCTCGCCGAGGGCCGCACCAGCGCCCACCCGCTCGACGACCCCGCCGTCACCGAAGCGGTGCGTCAGGTCGTGGCCGCCGAGCCCGCGCTCGTACGGGCCCACCTGCTGCGCGGCGGCGACACCGACGGCACCCTCGCCCTCGTGCTGACCGACGACTCGGCCGCGCCCGAAGCGGCCCGGCGCGTCGCATCGGGCATCGCGGGCCACGACGTACTGAGGGCCCGCCTGGTGCGGGGCCTCGACCTGGCGGTGCTGCCGGCCGGGGCCACCCCTCCGGGCGAGCCCTTCTTCGTCCGCGCGTAGCGCGCGTCGTCGGCTACTGCCGGCGACCGTCAGCCGTAGACGGGCCCGGTGTACTTCTCGCCCGGACCCTGACCCGGCTGGTCCGGCACCAGCGACGCCTCGCGGAACGCGAGCTGGAGCGACTTCAGACCGTCACGCAGCGGAGCGGCGTGGAAGGAGCTGACCTCGGTGGTGCTCGCGTCCAGCAGCCCGGCCAGCGCGTGCACCAGCTTGCGCGCCTCGTCGAGGTCCTTGTGTTCCGCGCCGTCCTCCGTCAGGCCCAGCTTCACGGCGGCTGCGCTCATCAGGTTCACCGCGACCGTGACGATCACCTCGACGGCCGGCACCTCCGCGATGTCGCGGGCCATGGCGTCGAAGTTCGGGGCATCGCCGGCCTGGTCGGGGGCGGGGGGCTGGATCGCGTCACTCATGCCGCCCACCCTATGCCCCGCCCCGGGACACGCCGCCGGGGCCACCGATTAGCCCGTTCCGCCCGGAACTGCTAACCTTGTGTGACGACCGGCTGGACACGAATGTGCCCGGCCCACAAGTGGAGGCTCCGATCTCCCACCTGGCCGCCCCTGGGGCGGCGGGTCACCGGTCAGGCGGTGGCCATCGTTCCGTACGGACGATGGAAGCCGCCCGAAGTGCGCCCCGCGGGCCCCGCGGCGGTGCTCCGGTATTCGAGGAGCTGCCGCCTGTGTCCCGTTCGGGGCATTTTTCGTGCTCCTGCGCGGTTGGTCTTACCAAACAGACGTCACGCGGCTGTCTGCCAGCCGGCCGCGCGGTGCTACCGAGGAGGATCCATCAGCGCCGAGCCCCGCATCAACGACCGGATTCGCGTTCCCGAAGTGCGGCTTGTCGGACCCAGTGGCGAGCAGGTGGGCATCGTCCCGCTCGCCAAGGCCCTCGAACTCGCTCAGGAATACGACCTCGACCTGGTCGAGGTCGCGGCGAACGCCCGGCCGCCCGTGTGCAAGCTCATGGACTACGGGAAGTTCAAGTACGAGTCGGCCATGAAGGCCCGTGAGGCGCGCAAGAACCAGGCGCACACGGTCATCAAGGAGATGAAGCTCCGGCCGAAGATCGACCCGCACGACTACGACACCAAGAAGGGTCACGTCGTCCGGTTCCTCAAGCAGGGTGACAAGGTCAAGATCACGATCATGTTCCGTGGTCGTGAGCAGTCCCGCCCCGAGCTTGGCTTCCGTCTGCTCCAGCGTCTCGCGTCCGATGTCGAGGACCTCGGATTCATCGAGTCGAACCCGAAGCAGGACGGCCGCAACATGATCATGGTGCTCGGTCCGCACAAGAAGAAGACCGAGGCCATGGCCGAAGCGCGTGAGGCCCAGGCCGCACGCAAGGCCGACCGCGGTGCGAAGGCCCAGGCCAGCGCGCCGACCGAAGAGCCCACCGAGGGCTGACCCCGGGGCTACCGAGGGTTACTGGGGCTCGCCCCGGGCGCCCGGCCCCGGTCCGAAACCAAGATTGACGCCCCCGTCTGCCCTGCGCCCTGCGCCGGGGAGGGCGTCACTGACGAGGAGATACGGCGCGATGCCGAAGAACAAGACGCACAGCGGCTCCAAGAAGCGCTTCAAGATCACCGGCTCCGGCAAGGTGCTCCGTGAGCGCGCCGGCAAGCGCCACCTGCTGGAGCACAAGCCGTCCACGCTGACGCGCCGCCTCACCGGCACCGCGGAGATGGCTCCCGGCGACGCCAAGAAGATCAAGAAGCTTCTCGGTAAGTGACGTCGTCCCCCGCCTCCGCCCAGCGCCCGCCCCAGCGGCAACGGCGCGCGCGGATGCGAGGAGGAACGACGCCGGGACCGGGAGACCCATTCGTATTCGGGTCGTGCCGTCACGAGCACGACCCCGCTACAAGGAGTTAACAAGTGGCACGCGTCAAGCGGGCAGTCAACGCCCACAAGAAGCGCCGGGCGATCCTGGAGCAGGCCAGCGGCTACCGCGGTCAGCGTTCGCGCCTGTACCGCAAGGCCAAGGAGCAGGTCACCCACTCGCTGGTCTACAACTACAACGACCGCAAGAAGCGCAAGGGCGACTTCCGTCAGCTGTGGATCCAGCGCATCAACGCCGCTGCCCGCCAGAACGGCATGACGTACAACCGCCTCATCCAGGGTCTGAAGGCCGCCAACATCGAGGTGGACCGCAAGATGCTGGCCGAGCTGGCCGTCAACGACGCCAACGCGTTCGCCGCGCTGGTCGAGGTCGCCCAGAAGGCGCTCCCGGCCGACGTGAACGCGCCGAAGGCCGCGGCCTGATCGCTGCGTGATCCTCACCGCCTCCGGACCCGCAGGCCCCCGTGGCCTGCGGGTCCGTGCGTATCCGTACGCACCCGGCCCGGCCCCGACCGAGCCCTGCTGACCCCCGCACCCAGCGACAGCCCCGGCGCACCCGGCAGCGAGCACCTACCGAAAGCGAGTTCATGGCCGCCCCCGAGTTGATCTCCCCGCGCTCGCCGCGCGTCGCCGCCGCCCGACGGCTGGCGAAGCGGAACTTCCGCGGCAAGGAGCGGCTGTTCCTCGCCGAGGGACCGCAGGCCGTGCGGGAGGCCGCCGGGCACCGGACGGCCGGGGAAGCCACCCTCGTCGAGCTGTTCACCACCCTCGACGCCGCCGAGCGGCACGCGGACGTCGTCGGCGCCGCACGCGACGCCGGCGCCCGGGTGCACCTCGCGGACGAAGCCGTGATCGCCGACATCTCCACCACCGTCACCCCCCAGGGGCTCGTCGGCATCTGCCGCTTCCTCGACTCGCCGTTCGAGGAGGTCGTGAGCGGCGCGCCCCGGCTCGTGGCCGTCCTCGCCAACGTGCGCGACCCCGGGAACGCCGGCACCGTCCTGCGCTGCGCCGACGCCGCCGGAGCCGACGCCGTCGTCCTCACGGACGCCTCCGTCGACCTGTACAACCCCAAGGCGGTGCGGGCGTCCGTGGGCTCCCACTTCCACCTCCCCGTCGCCGTCGGGGTCCCCGTCGAGCAGGCCGTACGGGAGCTGAAGGGCGCCGGGGTGCGGATCCTGGCCGCGGACGGCGCAGGGGACCGGGACCTCGACCACGAGCTGGACGCGGGCACCATGGGCGGCCCCACCGCGTGGATCTTCGGCAACGAGGCGTGGGGACTGCCCGAGGAGACCAGGGCGCTCGCGGACGCGGTCGTACGGGTTCCCATCCACGGAAAGGCCGAGAGCCTGAACCTGGCGACCGCCGCGGCCGTATGTCTCTATGCCTCGGCGCGCGCCCAGCGCGCCGGCAGCGTGCGATGACCACAACGCAGCAAGGGTGCGTGCCAGGGCACGACGGGCAGGCGGGACTTTGAAGTCACCCCCTAGCGCAGGGGGTCCGAGCGGTCACCTTGAGCTAGTAGGGTGACGGGCTCGGGGGGCCGCGGAGGCGGAGAGGCGGGGAAACGGGCATGAGTGTCGGGACGAGTGGACTGGCGGAGACGCACGGGACGTTCCTGTGCGCCTCCAACAACCCCGAGGCATTGGCCGTCGACCCGGACGACCTCCCCGACGGGCTCGTGGTCGCCGACGAGCACGGCCGGGTGATCTGCTTCAACGAAGCGGCCGTGCGCATCACCGCCGTCCCCCGCGCCGACGCGATCGGCCTGCCCTTAGACCGGGTCCTCCCGCTGGAGGACCTCAAGGGACGCCGCTGGTGGGCGCTGACCGACCCGTACGGCGGGCTGGCCACCCGGGTGGGACAGCCCGAGCGCAATCTGCTGCTCCCCGGCGGCCGGGAGGTCCTGGTCTCCGCCCGCTACGTGCGCAAGCACCCCACTGGGCCGATACGACGACTCGTCGTCAGCATCCGCGGCACCGAGGCCCGCCGCCGCAACGAGCGCAGCAACGCCGAGCTGATCGCCACCGTCGCCCACGAACTGCGCTCCCCGCTCACCTCCGTCAAGGGCTTCACGGCCACCCTGCTCGCCAAGTGGGAGCGGTTCACCGACGACCAGAAGCGCCTGATGCTGGAGACCGTCGACGCCGACGCCGGCCGCGTCACCCGGCTCATCGCCGAACTCCTCGACATCTCCCGGATCGACTCCGGCCGGCTGGAGGTCCGCCGCCAGCCCGTCGACGTCGCCGCCGCCGTCAGCCGGCACGTCCAGGCCCACATAGCCAGCGGCCAGAGCCCCGACCGGTTCCTCGTACGGATCCGGCACGCGCTGCCCGACCTGTGGGCCGACCCGGACAAGATCGACCAGGTCCTCGGCAACCTGCTGGAAAACGCGGTGCGCCACGGCGAGGGAACCGTCACCATTGACGTGGCGCCCGCATCGGCGCTGCGCGACCCCGACGACCCCGACGCCGCAGCCACCCAGGAAGGGACGGCCGTCACCGTGAGCGACGAAGGCCCCGGCATCCCCGAGGAGTCGATGAGCCGCGTCTTCACCCGCTTCTGGCGGGGCAGCAAGCGCGGCGGCACCGGGCTGGGCCTGTACATCGTCAAGGGCATCGTGGAGGCGCACGGCGGGACGATCACCGTCGGCCGCGGACCGGGCGGCGGAGCCGAGTTCCGATTTACCCTGCCCGTCGGCGCCCCCGCTTATCTGAGCTGAGCCGCCCTCGGGCCACCCCCGCGAGGCCCGGCCGGCAGCCCCTTCGCCGAGCCCGGGGCTCACCTTCGGAAACACCCGCCCCGCGCGACCTTTAGACTCGGCCATTGGCACCTTTGCGTCCTACGTCGTCGAGCGGGGCCGCGCCCACCAAGCCAATCGGAAGCACGGGAAGAGATGTCGGCACCCAACAAGTCGTACGACCCGGTCGAGGTCGAGGCACTGAAACCGGAAGAGATCGAGCGCATGCGCGACGAGGCGCTCGCCGCCTTCGCCGCCGCACCGGACCTCGACGCGCTCGCCCACGCGAAGGTCGCGCACACCGGGGGCACCTCGCCCCTCGCCCTCGCCAACCGCGAGATCGGCGCCCTGCCGCCGCAGGCGAAGGCCGACGCCGGCAAGCGCGTCGGCCAGGCCCGCGGCGCGGTGAACAAGGCGCTCGCCGCCCGCCAGGGCGAACTGGAGGCCGAGCGCGACGCCCGGGTGCTGGTCGAGGAGGCGGTGGACGTCACCCTGCCGTACGACCGCGTACCGGCCGGCGCCCGCCACCCCATCACCACGCTCTCGGAGCGCATCGAGGACGTCTTCGTCGCCATGGGCTACGAGGTCGCCGAAGGACCCGAGGCGGAAGCCGAGTGGTTCAACTTCGACGCGCTGAACATCGGCCCCGACCACCCCGCGCGCGGCGAACACGACACGTTCTTCGTCCGCGGCGAGGGCGCGGCGGCCGACGGCTCCGGCGTCGTGCTGCGCACCCACACCTCACCGGTGCAGATCCGCTCGCTGCTCCAGCGCGAGCTGCCGGTCTACGTGATCTGCCCCGGCCGCGTGTACCGCACCGACGAACTGGACGCCACCCACACCCCGGTCTTCCACCAGGTCGAGCTGCTGGCCATCGACGAGGGCCTGACCATGGCCGACCTCAAGGGCACCCTGGACCACATGGTGCAGGCGCTCTTCGGCGGCGAGGGCATGAAGACCCGGCTGCGGCCGAACTTCTTCCCCTTCACCGAGCCGTCCGCCGAGATGGACATGGTCTGCTACGTCTGCCGCGGCCAGTCCGTCGGCAACCCCGACCGCCCCTGCCGCACCTGCTCCAGCGAGGGCTGGATCGAACTCGGCGGCTGCGGCATGGTCAACCCCAAGGTCCTGGTGGCCTGCGGGGTCGACCCCGAGAAGTACAGCGGATTCGCCTTCGGGTTCGGCATCGAACGGATGCTGATGTTCCGCCACAACGTCGAAGACATGCGAGACATGGTCGAGGGTGACGTCCGGTTCACCCGGCCCTTCGGGATGGAGATCTGATGCGGGTCCCGCTTTCCTGGCTGCGGGAGTACGTCGACCTGCCGGCGACCGCGACCGGCCGTGACGTGCAGGCCAAGCTCATCGCCGCCGGTCTGGAGGTCGAGAGCGTCGAGCAACTCGGCGCCGGCCTCACCGGCCCCCTGGTCGTCGGCCGGGTCCTCTCGATCGAAGAGCTGACCGAGTTCAAGAAGCCGATCCGGTTCTGCCTGGTCGACGTCGCGGACGCCAACGGCACCGGGGAGCCGCAGGAGATCATCTGCGGCGCCCGCAACTTCGCCGTCGGCGACAAGGTCGTCGTTGTGCTGCCCGGCGCCGAGCTGCCCGGCGGCTTCAAGATCTCCGAGCGCAAGACGTACGGCCGCGTCTCCCGCGGCATGATCTGCTCCTCCGGCGAACTCGGCATGGGCGAGGACGGCAGCGGCGGCATCATCGTCCTGCCGCCGGAGCACGAGGTCGGCACGGACGCCGTCGAGCTGCTGGAGCTGCGCGACGAGGTCCTGGACATCGCCGTCACCCCGGACCGCGGCTACGCCCTGTCGATGCGCGGCGTCGCCCGCGAGGCCGCCACCGCCTACGGGCTGCCGCTGCGCGACCCCGCGTTGCTGGACGTGCCCGGCCCGAACGCCGACGGCTACCCCGTCAAGGTCGCCGACCCCGTCGGCTGCGACCGCTTCACCGCCCGCACCGTCGTCGGACTGAACCCCGAGGCGCGCTCCCCGATCTGGCTCCAGCGCCGGCTGCAGAAGGCCGGCATGCGCCCGATCTCGCTCGCCGTCGACATCACGAACTACGTGATGCTGGAGCTCGGCCAGCCGCTGCACGCCTACGACCGCTCGCTGATCGAGGGGCCGATCGGGGTGCGCCGCGCCGAGCCGGGGGAGAAGATCACCACCCTCGACGGCGTCCAGCGCGTCCTCGACCCCGAAGACCTGGTCATCACCGACGACCGCGGGCCGATCGGCCTCGCCGGCGTCATGGGCGGTGCCCACACCGAGATCGCCGACACCGTCGTCGACGCCGAGACCGGCCAGGTGCACGGCACGTCCGAAGTCGTCGTCGAAGCGGCGCACTTCGACCCCGTCGCCATCGCCCGCGCCGCCCGGCGCCACAAGCTGTCCTCCGAGGCGTCCCGGCGCTTCGAGCGCGGTGTCGACCCGCTCGCAGGCGCCGCCGCGGCCCAGCGCACGGTCGACCTGCTGGTGCTGCTCGCCGGCGGCACCGCCGAGCCCGGCGTCACCCAGGTCATCTCGCCCAGCGCCCCCCGCACGGTCACCATGCGCGCCGACCACCCCGACGAGGTCGCGGGCGTCGCCTACGGCCGCGAGACCGTGGTCCGCCGCCTCCAGCAGGTCGGCTGCGACGTCTACGGGCAGGACGAACTCGTCGTCACCGTCCCGTCGTGGCGCCCCGACCTCGCCGCGCCGAACGACCTCGCCGAAGAGGTCATCCGGCTGGAGGGGTACGAGAACCTGCCGTCCCGGCTGCCCCGGCCCACCTCGGGCCGCGGGCTCACCGAGCGCCAGCGGCTGCACCGCCGCGTCGGGCGCGCGCTCGCCGGCGAAGGCTACGTCGAGGCGCTGAACTACCCGTTCGTCGGCGCGTCCGCGCTCGACCGGCTCGACCTGCCCGCCGACGACCCCAAGCGCCGCCTGGTCACCCTCGTCAACCCGCTGTCCGACGAGGAGCCCGCACTGCGCTCCACGCTGCTGCCCGGGCTCCTCGGCGCCCTGCGCCGCAACGACGGCCGCGGCAGCCACGACCTCGCCCTCTTCGAGACCGGTCTGGTCTTCCACCCGAACGCCGAGCCCCGCCGGGCCGCGGCGCTCGGCGTCGACCACCGTCCGTCGGACGAGGAGCTGGCCGGTCTCGACGCGGCCCTGCCCGACCAGCCCCGGCACGTCGCCGTGGTGCTGGCCGGCGCCCGCGAGCAGGCCGGCTGGTGGGGCAAGGGACGCCCGGCGGACTGGGCCGACGCCGTCCAGGCGGCCCGCACCGTCGCCCGCGAGGCAGGCGCGGAACTCGCCGTAGAGCAGGCCCAGTACGGCCCGTGGCACCCCGGCCGCTGCGCCGAGCTGTTCGTGGTGATCGACGGGGTCAAGACCTCCGTCGGGCACGCCGGCGAGCTGCACCCGCGCGTCACCAAGGCGTTCGGGCTGCCCGCCCGCAGCTCTGCGATGGAGCTGGACCTGGACCTGGTGGCCGAGGCGGGCGAGGGCGCGCCGACCGCGCCGCGCATCTCCACCTTCCCCGTCGCCACCCAGGACGTCGCCCTCGTGGTCGACGCCCAGGTCCCCGCCGCCTTCGTGGAGCACGCACTGCGGCTGGGCGCCGGTGAACTGCTGGAGTCCATCCGACTGTTCGACGTCTTCACCGGCGAACAGCTCGGCGAGGGCAAGAAGTCGCTGGCGTACGCGCTGCGCTTCCGCGCCCCCGACCGCACCCTCACCGTCGAGGAGGCGACCGCGGCGCGCGACGCCGCCGTCGCCAGCGCGACCCAGCACGCGGGAGCGGTCCTGCGCGGCGCCTGACGCCGCGCGTGCACTGCACAGCAGCCCCCGACCGCCGGTGCGCGGTCGGGGGCTGCTCCGCGTCCACCCCCGCAAAGGTCCTCGTCGTGCCTCCGTGCGCCCCTGTGACGACTGTCACAACACGCCGGCAGTCTCACTCATTTGAGTGAGAAGAGGGGAGGTTGTTCCCTTCGTCCCCGCACGATCGACAGAATCGTCCCGGCCGTAGGGGCGGCCCGGAGCGCCGGGCAGGGGCTGACGGGCAGGGGCTGACGAGGGGACCACCGGCATGATCCGTAGCAGGTCTGTACGTCCCTCTCCGGTCGTGCGCCGGGTCGAGCGGGCCCGTCGACGCACGCCGGCGGACGCGGCGCGCGCCCGACCGGGCCCGGGCCGACGCTCCCGGCTGCGGCGGCTGTTGCTGGCGCTCGGGCTCCCCGTCGCCTGCGGCGCGGCGGCCGTCGCCGGCCGCGTCGCCGTGCCGCACGACCACCCCGAGAGCCTGGCCGAACGGATCGTCGCGGGACTCCTCTTCCTGACCCTGGGCACCGGACTGGTGCTCGCCGTGCACCGGCGCCTCAGCGGCGAACTGCGCCGGGTGCGGGCCGTGGCGAACGCCACCCAGCGGGTGCTGCTGCGCCCGCCGCCCCCGCGCCTCGAAGGGCTCTCGATCGCGGCCGGCCAGCTCTCCGCGAGCCGGGGCGCGAGCGTCGGCGGCGATCTGTACGAGGTCGTCGCCTCGCCGTACGGAGTGCGCGTCGTCATCGGCGACGTCCGCGGCCACGGGCTGCCGGCCATAGGGGCGGTCGCCGCGGTCCTCGGCAGCTTCCGGGAGGCCGCGTACGACGAACCGGAACTCGCCGGCGTGCTGCGCCGGTTGGACCGCGCCGTCCAACGGCACCTGCGCGAGCGCGCCCGCGACGAGCACCCCGCCGCCTGCGCGGACGACCCGGGCAGCCCGTCCGCCGAGGAGTTCGTCACCGTCCTGCTGCTCCAGATCGCCCCCGACGGCGGGACGGTGGCGCTCAACTGCGGCCACCCCTGGCCCTATCGGCTCGGACCCGGCGCCCGGCCGCTCGCCGCCGCCGACCCCCTGCCCCCGCTGGGCCCCTTCCCGCTGCCCGCCGAACTCACCCCGTACCGCTGCCGTCGACTGCTGCCGGGCGAGGCGCTGGTGCTGCACACGGACGGCGCGGCGGACGCCCGGGACGCGGCGGGACGGTTCTTCGGCCTGGAAGCCGCACTGCGCAAGACCGCGCGGGGGGAGCCGGCCGCGCCGTCGACCGTGATCGCCACGGTGCAGTCCGCGCTGCTGCGGCACACCGGCGGTCGACTCACGGACGACGTGGCCCTGCTCGTGCTGCGCAACGACCGCCCCCGGCCGCCGGCGCACTGCGGCCAGCCGCCCTGCCGCCCCCGCCGCGAGCCCTCCCGCCAGTAGCGCGACCAGCGCGCTTCCTTGCGCCTTTGGACGTATCCGCCGTTTCACCGCGGGAGCGTTGGTCTCTACCGGCCGGTAGTGGGCTTGTCGCGCAGTTCCCCGCGCCCCTGATTCGCCGCCCCCGTCACTTGTCTGCGGGCCGAGGGCCCGTCCTCGTGCGTGTGGAGGACGGGCCCGGCCTGCCGCGCGCTCGGGAGGTACGGACCTCCGAGGGCTGCCCGCGCGGCCGGCGCCGTCCGCCCTGCCGCGGAGTGTCGGGCAGATCAGCAGGGCAGACGGCGCAAGCGAGGACCGCCGTACTGTGCGAGGGGGAGCCGGCGGTCCGGCCGCCTCCTTGAGAGGCATTTCAGTCAAGCGGCAACTGCCGCGCCACGACAGCGCGCACGGGCCCGCACCGATCGCGTTCCGTTCACACCCCGTGTGAACCGCCCGTCCACTACGCTGGACGCACCACGCTCCCGGAGGGCCCGAATGCAGCCCAACACCCTGCCCAACACGCTGCTCGACGCGCTGCTCGACGAGGCGGGCATCTCCCACGCGGGCCTCGCCGTGCGGGTCAACCAAGCCGGTCGGGCGAGGGGCCTCGCCCTGCGGTACGAGCACACCGCCGTCGCCCGCTGGCTCAAGGGCCAGCGACCGCGCGGCCAGGTCCCCGACCTGATCTGCGAAGTGCTCACCGAGCGGCTGCAACGCGCCCTGACCCTCGGCGACATCGGCTTCGGAGTGAACGGCTCGTACGCCACCGCGCCCGGCACCCCGCTCTCCGGCTTCGTCGACCGGGCCACCGCCCTGTGGCGCTCCGACGAGCAGCAGCGCCGGCACGTCATCGACGCCCCCGCCGTCACCGGCACCCCGGCCGTGATGCCGGTGTGGGAGTGGGAGAACCCCCCGGAGGACGCCGACGTCTCGCGCTCGGGCCGGACCCGGGTCTCGATGGCGGACATCACCATGCTGCGGGCGGCCCGCGCGCACTACGAGTTGATGTACCGCAGGACCGGCGGAGTGGCCACCCGCGCGCGGATCGTCGGCTTCCTCAACACCGAGACGGCCCCGCTGCTGCGGGGCTCCTACGACGACGCCCTCGGGCGGCAGTTGCACCGCGCGACCGGCGGGCTGGTGGCCGTCGCCGGGATCTGCGCGTACGATTCCGACGCCCACGGGCTCGCCCAGCGCTACTTCCACCAGGCGCTGCGGCTCGCGAAGGCCAGCGGTGACCGGGGGCTCGGCGCGTACGTGATCGCCCTGCTGGTCAACCAGTCGCTGTTCCGCTCGGAGCACCGGCAGGCGGTCGCGTTCGCGGAGGCCGCACTGCGGGCGGCGGACGGCCGGCTCACCCCCGCGCTCGCCGCCGACCTGTACGCGATGCAGGCCAAGGCGTACGCCCATCTCGGCGACAACGCCGCGGCGCTGCGCTGCATCCGGCTGGCGGAGCGGGAGGCGGAGCGCATCCACTTCGGCGACGAGCCCGACGAGACCGGCTACGTCCAGCCCGGTCTCGTCAACGTGCAGGTGGCCGAGGCCCTGTTGAGCCTGGGAGACCTGTCGGCGGCCCGGGAGAACGCCTCCGCGGCGGCCGACACGCCCGCCCACGACCGCGGACGGATCCACCGGCTCGCGATGCTCTGCCAGATCGAGTTGTGCCACGGCGAGGCGGACCGGGCCGCGGCGACGGCCGCGGAGATGGCCGAGCGGGCGCGCGGCATGGAGTCGCGGCGACTGCGGGACCGGCTGCGGGCGGTGCGCGAACACCTCCTCGCGAGCGGCAGCGCGAGCGCTCAGCAGGCCGCCGGCCTCATCGACGAGGCGCTGCGCGTACCCCTGTGACGTCCCCGGAACCCGAATTTCCGACGGCCGCGCCCCGCCCTTGACGCCCTTGACTTCCCCGGCGAAAGGCGCCCTTCGGCTGGCATCGGCGGCTGGCCGGTCCGTAACTGCCGGCAATTCCTTGGGGAAAGCGTGACTGCTGCGATGTTGCCACCTACTGGCCGAAAGGTGGCAGAAAAGTGCAGTGGACGAACCTCAACGAGCACACTGTGTATGAAAACCCGTGGTTCCGGGTGAACCTCGCCGACGTGGTCCTCCCCGACGGCAGGCACCTGGACCACTTCCTCATCCGGCTGCGGGCCGTCGCGGTCGCGACCGCGGTCAACGAGGAGAACGAGGTGCTGATGCTCTGGCGCCACCGCTTCATCACCGACAGCTGGGGCTGGGAGTTGGCCGCCGGCGTCGTGGAGGACGGCGAGGACGTCGAGACGGCGGCGGCCCGGGAGATGGAGGAGGAGACCGGCTGGCGGCCGGGCCCCCTCCGCCATCTGCTGACCGTCGAACCGGCCAACGGCCTCATCGACGCCAGGCACCACCTGTACTGGGCTGAGGGCGCGACCTACATCGGCCACCCGGAGGACGACTTCGAGTCCTCGCGCCGGGAGTGGGTCCCGCTGAAGGTGATTCCGGACCTCATCGCCCGAGGACAGATCCCGGCCGCCAACATGGCGGCCGGACTGTTGATGCTGCACCACATGCGGCTGGGATAAGACCCCACGGGTGACACCCGAGCCGTCGCGCGCGCCCAGCACTCGCTGGGCGCGCGTTCACCGGACGTACGAAGGCGAGTACGGGCCGGGGACGGGCGCCGGGTACGGGCTCCGTCACGCGTACGGGTAGAAGCCCGCCCCCGACTTCCGGCCGAGCCGCCCCGCGTCCACCATGCGCTGGAGCAACGGCGGAGCGGCGTACAGCGGCTCCTTGAACTCGGCGTACATCGAGTCCGCCACCGACGCGACCGTGTCGAGGCCGATCAGGTCGGAGAGCTTCAGCGGGCCCATCGGGTGGGCGCAGCCGAGCTCCATGCCGTTGTCGATGTCCTCACGGCTCGCGATGCCCGACTCGAACATCCGGATCGCGGAGAGCAGGTACGGGATGAGCAGCGCGTTCACCACGAAGCCCGAGCGGTCCTGCGCACGGATCGCGTGCTTGCCGAGGAGCTGCTGCACCACGGCCTCGGAGCGCTTGATGGTCTCCTCGGACGTCGTCAGCGCCGGAATCAGCTCCACGAGCTTCTGCACCGGCGCCGGGTTGAAGAAGTGGATGCCGATGACCTGGTCCGGGCGCGAGGTCGCGACGGCCAGCTTCACCAGCGGGATGGAGGAGGTGTTGGAGGCGAGGATGGCGTCCGGTCGGGTCACCACCTGGTCGAGCACCTGGAAGATCTCCGTCTTGACCTGCTCGTTCTCCACCACTGCCTCGATCACGAGATCGCGGTCCGCGAACTCCCCGAGGTCGGTGGTGAAGCTCAGCCGGCCCAGCGTCTCGTCCCGCTCCTCCTCGCTGATCTTGCCGCGCTCGGCGGCCTTGGAGAGGGAGTTGTGCAGCCGGGTGCGGCCCAGCTCCAGGGCCTCACCTGTCGTCTCGGCGACCTTCACCTCCAGGCCGCTGCGGGCGCACACCTCCGCGATGCCTGCGCCCATCTGGCCACAGCCCACCACTCCGACGCGTGCAATGTCGGCCATTGAGTCCGTCACCTCGTGCCTTTCGCTGATTCCGTGCGGGATTCCCCGTAAGGTTCCGGCGCCCGCCTCGACCCCACGACGTTACTCCGGATCGAGGTGTGGACGGCCGGCAGGGCCGGGCAGGCTTCGAATGCGGAGCGCGACGGAGCGCGACGGAGCGAGAGGAACACGGGCAGCACATGGGGCGCATCAGCAGAAGAGGGTTCATGGCGACGGCCGGCGCGCTGGCCGGACTGGCGACGGGCGGGGACGCGGTCGCATCTCCCGAAGGCGCCGGTGGAACCCGGGGAAGAGGCCGCGCCGCCTCGCGCGCCTTCCGCGGGATGTGGCTGGCGACCGTGACCAACCGCGACTGGCCGTCCCGTTCGGGGCTGAGCGCCGACAAGCAGCGCGCGGAGCTGATCGCGCACCTCGACACCGCCGTGGCCCGTCGGCTGAACGCGGTCGTCTTCCAGGTCAGGCCCACCGCGGACGCGCTGTGGCCGTCCCCGTACGAGCCGTGGTCGCAGTACCTGACGGGGGTCCAGGGCAAGGACCCCGGCTGGGATCCGCTGGGCACGGCAGTCACCGAGGCCCACCGGCGCGGTCTGGAGCTGCACGCCTGGTTCAACCCGTACCGGGTCGCCACCCACACCGACCCCTCCCGGCTCGCCGCCACCCACCCGGCCCGGCTGAACCCGAGCTGGGTGCTGCCGTACGGCGGGAAGCTGTACTACGACCCGGGCATTCCGGCGGTCCGCTCCTTCGTGCAGGACGCCATGGTGGACGCGGTGCGCCGGTACGAGATCGACGGCGTCCACTTCGACGACTACTTCTACCCCTACCCCGTGGCCGGGCAGAGCTTCGGCGACGACCCCACCTTCGCCCGCTACGGCGGCGGCTTCGCCGACAAGGCGGCCTGGCGGCGCAACAACATCGACCTGCTGGTGCGGGAGATGTCCGAGCGGATCAAGGACGTGCGGGCCGGGGCGTCCTTCGGGATCAGCCCCTTCGCGGTCTGGCGCAACGCGTCCACCGACTCCCGCGGCTCCGACACCCGCGCCGGCATCGAGACCTACGACGACCTGCACGCCGACACCCGTCGCTGGGTGAAGGAGGGCTGGATCGACTACGTCGTCCCGCAGGTGTACTGGAACATCGGCTACGCCGCCGCCGACTACGCGAAGCTGGTGCCCTGGTGGGACTCCCTGGTCCGCGGCACCGACGTGCAGCTCTACATCGGCGAGGCCCTCTACAAGGCCGGTGACTCGGCGCAGGGCGCGCCCTGGCAGGACCCGGCGGAGCTCTCCCGCCACCTCACCTTCGCGAAGGAGTACGCGGAGGTGCGCGGCCACTGCTTCTTCTCGGCGAAGGAGGTGGGCGCCGACCGCATCGGGGCGATGGCACGCGTGGTGGCCGACCACTATCCGACGAAGGTGCTGCCGCCGTCGTGACGGCGCACCACCCCTGCGGCGGCACGGTCACCCGTGCCGCCGGGGGCGGAGGGGCCGCCGGGTCAGGCGGGTTGTTCGTGCGGCCGGACCACGGCGTCGGGGCCCGGCGAGACCAGGCACTCGTGGCCGTCGTCGTCGAAGCGGACGCGGTACGGCGGTGCGCCGCCCTCGCCCAGCACCTCGACGACCTCGGCGGTCCGGTCGTGGTGGCCCACGGTCCTGCCGTGCACCAGTAGCTTGTCGCCCACGTTCGCGTGCATCGGGAGTGACCTCCTGGAAGGCGGGTGGTCCGTGTGCTTTCGAGTTTACGGCCGGGGGCCCGGCGCGCACCTTCGCGACCGACGCGCGGGGCGCTCAGGCGCGGGCGCGCTGGGTGACCGCGATGCACACCAGCACCCCGACGGCGGCGAGCGGCGCCGCCGGCGCCAGGTCCTCGCCCAGCAGCGCCACCGACCACACGAGCGTGAGCAGCGGCTGGGCCAGTTGGAGCTGGCTGGCGCGGGGGATGCCGATCGCGGCCATGCCGCGGTACCAGACGTACAGCCCGAAGAAGGTGGAGACCAGGGCCACCCACACCAGCCCCGTCACCCCCTGGGCCGTCCACCGCACCGGCTCGTGCGCGAGCGCGAGCACGGAGCCCGCGGCGGCGAGCGGCAGGCACAGCACCAGCGCCCAGCCGATCACCTGCCAGCCCGGCATCCGCAGGGCCAGCCGGCCGCCCTCGGTGTAGCCGGCCGCGCACACCAACAGGGCCGCGAAGAGGTAGAGGTCGGGGCCCTGCGGCCGGCCGCCGCTCTCCGCGACGGTGAAACCGATCACCACGGCCGCGCCGGCGAGCGCCGCGAGCCAGAAGGTGCGCGAGGGGCGACGACCGGTGCGTACGGCCGCGAACACCGCGGTGGTCAGCGGCAGCAGCCCCACGACCACCGCGGCGTGCGAGGTGGACGAGGAGCGCAGCGCCAGGGTCGTCAGGAGCGGGAAGCCCACGACGACGCCGCCCGCGACCACGGCGAGGGAGCCCCAGTGGCGCCGTTCGGGCAGCGGGACCCGCAGCGCGAGAAGGAAGCCGCCAGCGACCAGGGCCGCCAGCACGCTGCGCAGACAGACCAGGGACCACGGGCCGAAGGATTCGAGCCCCCACACCGTGGACGGGAAGGTGAGCGAGAAGGCGACCACGCCGAGTCCGGCGAGGAGTAGCCCGCCGCGGGCGGAGCCGTCGTGCCCGCCGGCCGGAGCCGCCTCCGCCTTGGCGGTGACCGTTATCCCTGTGGGGCGAGTAGCGCTATCCTGTGCTGTCATGCAAGAGCGTAGCAGTGTGGCCGAATTGGCGGAGAAGCTGAAGAAGGAGCTGAACCGTTACTCTCCCGGTGGAAAACTGCCGTCGAGCAGGGCGCTCGTCGAGCGCTACCGGGTCTCGCCCGTGACGGTCTCCCGCGCCCTCGCCCAACTCGCCGCCGAGGGGCTGGTCGTCACCCGCCCGGGCGCAGGCGCCTACCGGGCCGAGCCGCGGCCCGAACTACCGCCCGCCGGCGACACCTCCTGGCAGGAGGTCACCCTCAGCGCCGCCGTCGCCGGCGAACTCGTGCCCCGTACCGTCGACGCCTCCGGGGTCCTCGCCACCCTCGCCGCGCCCCCCACCGGCGTCGTCGAGTTCAACGGGGGCTATCTGCACCCCGCGCTCCAGCCCGAACGGGCGATGGCCGCCGCACTCGCCCGCGCCGGCCGCCGCCCCGGCGCGTGGAGCCGCCCGCCCACCGAGGGGCTGCCCGAGCTGCGCGAGTGGTTCGCCCGCGGCGTCGGCGCCACCCTCACCGCGGCGGACGCCCTGATCACGGCGGGCGGACAGGCCGCCCTCACCACCGCCCTGCGCGCCCTCGCCCCGCCCGGCGCCCCGGTCCTCGTCGAATCGCCCACCTACCCCGGGCTGCTCGCCATCGCCCGCGCCGCCGGACTGCGGCCCGTGCCCGTCCCGGTGGACGCGGACGGCGTGCGGACCGAACTCCTCTCCGCCGCCTTCCAAGCCACCGGCGCCCGCGTCTTCGTCTGCCAGCCCCTGTTCCAGAACCCGACCGGCGCGGTGCTCTCCGCCACCCGCCGCCCCGAGGTGCTGCGGATCGCCCGCGCCGCCGGCGCGTTCGTCGTCGAGGACGACTTCGCCCGACGGCTGGTGCACCAAGACGCCGGGCCGCTGCCGCCCGCCCTCGCCGACGGCGACCACGACGGCGTCGTCGTGCACGTCGGCTCCCTGACCAAGGCGTGCTCGCCCAGCCTGCGGGTGGGCGTGCTCGCGGCCCGTGGACCGGTCCTGGAACGGCTGCGCGCCATCCACGTCGTCGACAGCTTCTTCGTCGCCCGCCCGCTCCAGGAAGCCGCCCTGGAGCTCGTCGGCTCGCCCGCCTGGCACCGTCACCTGCGCTCCCTCGCCACGGAGTTGACGGCGCGCCGCTCCGCGCTCACCGGAGCGCTCGGCACCGCCCTGCCGGAGCTCTCCCTCCCGTACGTCCCGCCCGGCGGCTTCCACCTCTGGCTGCGGCTGCCCGAAGGCGTCGACGAGGCAGCCCTCCAGACCGCCGCCCTGCGTGCCGGCGTCGCGGTCGCGGGCGGCCGGCCGTACTTCGGCGCCGAACCGCCGGCGGGCCGTCTGCGCCTGAGCTTCGCCGGGGTGGCCGGCCCCGCCGAGATCGCCGAAGGGGTTCGCCGGCTGCGGACCGCGTACGACGAGGTCCGCGGCTGACGGCTGACAGATGGCGGCTGGCGGATGGCGGCTGCGCGACGCGGCTCAGCCGTGGGCGCGCCGGTGCGCCGCCACCCGCTCCCGGGTCGCGCACCGCCGCGAGCAGTAGCGGCGCTCCGGCCCGCTGCCCGCCGTGAGGAAGACGTTCGCGCAGCTCGACGAGGCGCAGACGGCACCCGGCGGACGCTGCCGGTCCCACAGCAGCACCGTCAGCGCCAGACACGACGACGCCAACAGCCACTCGCCCCACGGCGCCTCGTCATCGCCGTCCAGATGGGGGTGCCAGGGCGATGCGCCGCGGTGGGAGGTCAGCCGCAGCACCCCGGTGCTCCGCGGCAGCAGGGCGTTCAAGCACTCGGCCGCGGCGTCCACGTCCCGGGCCTCGAACACCGTGCGGAGCTGCTCCGCGGCGGCGCGCATCTCCACCACGTCCCGCTCCACCAGCCGCCCCGTGTCCGTCGCGTCGTTCGTCTCGCCGTGTGCCCGCAACACCGCCGCGACTGCAGCCGGCCTGGGATCGTCGCAGCTCAGGGCATTGATCAGGGCAGCGGTACGCTCCGCCATCGCCTGCACCGAGTGCCGCGCCGACCAGGTTCCGCTCGTGGTGACCATGGGCCCGAACGTACCTCATGTAACGCAACTAGCGAAGGATTGAGTTACCTCCGTAACGTGCTGGGCATGCTGAAGCGTTACGGACTGGCGGGCTACACGATCGGAGCGGCGGCGGCCCGCACCGGTGACGAGATGTCCGGCCCCGCCCTGCTGCTCGCCGGCCTCGCCGCCACCGGCTCGGCCGCCGCCGCGTCCGCGCTCCTCGCGGGCGTCACCATCGCCGCCGCCGTCGGCGGCCCCTTCATCGGAGCCCTCCTCGACCGCACCGCCCGCCCCGGCCGCCTGCTGTCGGCCGCGCTCGCCGGCTACGCCGCGGCGCTCGTCGCCGTCCTCGGCCTCCTCGGTCGCGTCCCCCTCGCACTCACCCTCGCCGTCGCGGTACTCGCCGGACTCCTCGGACCCGCCCTCGCCGGCGGCTGGACCTCCCAACTGCCCCGCGTCGTCACCCCGCGGACCCTGCCCCGGGCCAACGCGTACGACGCGATGACCTTCAACGCGGCCGGACTCATCGGCCCCGCACTCGCCGGCCTCACAGCGCACCTTGCGGGCGCCGACGCCGCCGTCGTGGTCTCGGCCGCGCTGGTCGCGCTCGCCCTGCCCGTCGCACTGGCGCTGCCGCCGCGGACCGGCCGGGCCGCCCCCGACGCCGGAACCCGGCCCATCCGCGCGGACCTGGCGGCCGGATTCCGCGCGATCGCCCGCAGCCGCCCGCTCGCCCGCGCGACCGCGACCTCCGTCGTCTCCTGCACGGGACAGGGCATGCTCATCGCCTGCGCACCGCTCCTGGGGCACCAGGCACTCGGCGGCACCAACCAGGGCACGGTCCTGCTCTCCGCCGTCGCCCTGGCCGCGCTCGTCACCAACGCCCTGCTCGCCCGACGCCCCGCCCCCCTGGCCCCGGACGCGGTCGTCGGCTGGAGCACGGCCGTCCTCGCCGTCGCCCTCGCACTCGCCGCCACGGTCCACCCCGTCGCGGTCGTCGCCGCCGCCGTGCTCCTCGGCGTCGCCGAAGGACCGCAGCTCACCGCGGTGTTCGCGATCCGCCACCGGGAGGCGCCGCAGCGCCTGCGCGGCCAGATCTTCACCACCGGCGCGAGCATGAAGCTCAGCGGCTTCGCCGTCGGCGCCGCCGCGGCCGGCCCCCTCGCCACCCGGTCCCTGCCCCTCGCCCTGCTGACCGCCGCGGCCGTCCAACTGCTCGCCCTCCTCTGCCACGCCGCCTGGCGCCGCCCCGACCCGTTCGGCTCCCACCGGTCGTCCGACGACGCTCCTTCACGGAGGATCGACGCGCAGGTGACAACGGAGGCGGGGGAGGACGGGCATACGGGAGTGGCCGGTGAACGCTGACGCACGAAGCGGCACCGCGGGAAGCGGCGCCGCACGAAGCGGCGCCGCGCCAGAGCGGACCGGGCTCGACCGCCGGCGCTTCCTGGGAGCCGCCGGAGCCGCCGGCCTCGCCGCCGCGACCGCCGCCTGCGACACCCCGGGCGACGGCCCGACCGAGACCGCTACCGCGACCGCATCGGCGAGCAGCACGGCAGCCGCCGAAGCCGCAGAACGCCGCCTGCCCGGTAACGCCGACTGGCGGCTGCGCTCCACCGGTCCGCCCGACGCCGTCGAGGGCTACCCCGACCGGGTCAGCGTCCTGCCGGGGGAGAAGTTCGGCCTGCACGTGTCCACCACCGCACCCGGCTTCACCGTCTCCGCGTACCGCATCGGCTGGTACGCGGGGGCCGGCGCCCGACTGGTGTGGCGCTCGCCGCCGACGCCCGGCCGCCGCCAGCCCCCGGGCCGTCTGATCGACGCCACCCGCACCGTACGCGCGGACTGGGAACGCACCACGGAGGTGGCCACCGAAGGCTGGCCGCCCGGCGCGTACCTGCTGCGGCTGGACGCCGACGGCGGCCACCAGCGCTACGTCCCCCTGGTCGTCCGCTCCCCGAGCGCCCGAGGGCGCACCGTCGTCATGCACGCCGTCGCCACCTGGCAGGCGTACAACACCTGGGGCGGCTACGACCTCTACCGGGGCGAGGACGGCGCGTACGCCTCCCGCTCCCTCGCCGTCACCTTCGACCGGCCCTACACCCTCGACGGAGCGGAGAAGTTCCTCGTCTACGAACGGGCCCTCGTCGTCCTGGCCGAACGGCTCGGCATCCCCCTCGCGTACACCACCGGCGCCGACGTGCACGCCGACCCGGCCGCGCTGCGCGGCGCCACGGCGGTGCTCTCCCTCGGCCACGACGAGTACTGGACGCCGCAGCAGCGGGCGAACGTCGCGGCGGCCCGCGACGCCGGCGCAAACCTCGCCTTCCTCGGGGCCAACACCTGCTACCGCAGAATCAGGTTGGAGGACGGCGCCCCGGGCGGCGCCCGCACCGTGGTCTGCTACAAGTCCGCGTACCAGGACGATCCGTACCTCGCGTCCCACCCGACGCTGCCGACGAACGACTTCCGCCAACCGCCCGCGGCCGACCCCGAGTCCCCGCTCACCGGAGTCCTCTACGAGGGCTACCCCACCGACGCCCCCTACGTCGTCCACGCCCCCGACCACTGGCTCTTCCAAGGGACCGGGGTACGCGCGGGCGACCGTTTCGACCACCTCGTCGGCGTGGAGTACGACCGCGTCACCCCCGGCATGCCCACCCCGCGACCGCTGGAGATCATCAGCCACTCGCCCCTCGTCTGCAACGGGCGCGACAGCCACGCGGACTCGGCCTACTACACAGCGGCGAGCGGCGCCGGCGTCTTCGCCAGCGGGACGATGCGATGGGTCGAAGGGCTGATGGCCGGGACGGGGGAGAACGGCCGCAACCACGGCTTGGACGCCCGCACCGGCGCCTTCGTCACCCGCACCACCGAGAACCTGCTGCGCGCCTTCGCCGAGGGCCCGGCCGCCACCGTCCGCCCGCGGCCCCGGGACAACGTCGCCGCGGTGTACGCGACCTGAGCCGACGCCCCCGTCACGTCCGTGTCGGGCGGCCCGGGGCTACGGCCGGCGCACCACCAGCCGGGACACCTCGTACGACATCTCCGAGACCCCCGGGTCAGGCGCCGGATGGTAACGCCCGGCGCACACCGAGAGATTCACGATCACATACGCCTGCCAGCGCCGCCCCACGCCCCGGTGGTCGTCGTACACCCGCTGTCCGTTGACCCACCACACGACCGACCGCGCCCCCAACTCGACCGTCAGGTCCACCCAGGCGCCGGGAGCCACCGCCGGATCCCGGTGGTAGCGCTGGCCGCCGCGCACCCGGTTCGACAGCTCCAACAGATCCGGATTGTCGGGGTGGTACTCGAAGACGTCGACCTCCTGACCCCCGTCCGCCCACGTCCAGATCGCCGGCCACGCTCCCGTCTCCGTCGGCAGGCGCACCCGGGCCTCCAGCACGTCGCCGGCGCGCAGCACGAACCCCTCGTCACTGCCCTCCGTGGTGAGCAGACCCGCGTCCCACAGGCCGTCCGGCCGCAAGGTGGCCCGGAAGACCCCGCCGCGGCTGTAGGCGGGATCGGCCACCAAGTGGTCCAGCTTGTTGTCCCCCGGATTGACCGGCCCGCCGCCGGGGTACGCCCAGGAGCGCCCGGCCACCCACTGCGTGCTCGAAGCGAAGTCCGCGGTGAAGACCGGCTCCCCGCCGCCCGGTCCCGCTCCGCCCCTCCCGCCCGACTCGCCCCGTCGCCGACTGCGTCCTCTGAGCCTTCTCAGTCCACTCAGCCCTCTGAACCCTGTGAGCCTTCTGAGTCCGTCCAGGAGTCCCGTCAACACGTCCCACCTCCCAACACGGGCGCTCTCGCACCGGGTTCTGCCCGTGCCAGGACCGCTCATGCCGGAATCTTCACTGCATGACACGAATTGATGACACAAGGCAACGAACCCCGGGGCGTGCGCGTCGGCCGCCGGCCGCCAGCGGTCGCCTGTCACCGGCTTCGGCCGTTCGAGTGATTGCATAACACTGCGGTGCTGCGTATAGTCATGCCATGGTTGAGGAGGGTTCAATGGCGGGTTCGACAGTGGTGCGGGCGGCAGTGGCTGGCGCCAGTGGCTATGCGGGCGGGGAGCTCCTGCGGCTGCTGCTCGTGCATCCGGGCGTCGCGATAGGCGCGCTCACCGGCCATGCGAATGCGGGGCAGGCGCTGGGCGGTCTCCAGCCCCATCTGCTGCCGCTCGCCGACCGGGTGCTCCAGCCGACGACGAGCGAGGTGCTCGCCGGGCACGACGTCGTGTTCCTCGCGCTGCCGCACGGCCAGTCCGCTGCGGTCGCCGAGCAGCTCGGCGAGGCGGCCCTGGTCATCGACATGGGCGCGGACTTCCGGCTGGAGTCGGCCGCCGCATGGGAGAAGTTCTACGGTTCGCCGCACGCCGGCACCTGGCCGTACGGGCTGCCGGAGCTGCCTGGCGGGCGGAGCGCGCTCACCGGTGCCCGGCGGATCGCGGTGCCCGGCTGCTATCCGACCGCTGTGTCCCTGGCGCTCTTCCCGGCGTACGCAGCGGGGCTCGCCGAGCCCGAGGCCGTGATCACCGCGGCCTCCGGCACCTCCGGAGCGGGCAAGGCGCCCAAGCCCCATCTGCTGGGGTCCGAGGTCATGGGCTCCATGAGTCCGTACGGGGTCGGCGGCGCCCACCGGCACACCCCCGAGATGGTCCAGAACCTCAGCGCGGTCGCGGGGGAGCCGGTCACGGTCTCCTTCACGCCGACGCTCGCCCCCATGCCCCGCGGGATCCTCGCCACCTGCTCGGCCAAGGCCAAGCCGGGCACCACGGCCCAGTCCGTCCGCGCCGCGTATGAAAAGGCCCTGGCCGACGAGCCGTTCGTCCACCTCCTGCCGGAAGGGCAGTGGCCGGCGACCGCCTCCGTCCACGGATCGAACGCCGTCCACATCCAGGTCGCCCACGACGCCGCCGCCGACCGAATCATCGCCATCAGCGCGATCGACAACCTCACCAAGGGCACCGCGGGCGCCGCGGTGCAGAGCATGAACATCGCCCTCGGACTCCCCGAGGAGACCGGGCTGTCCACGATCGGCGTGGCCCCGTGACCGTCCGCGCACCCGGCTCCCCAGCCACTCGGACCACGGCGGCCACCGTCGGGACCACCCCAGAGACCACCACCGCGACAAAGGAGACCCAGTGAGCGTCACCGCAGCGCAAGGATTCACCGCCGCGGGCATCGCGGCCGGAATCAAGGAGAGCGGCGCCCCGGACCTGGCCCTCGTGGTCAACAACGGGCCCCGCCGCTCCGCCGCGGGCGTCTTCACCTCGAACCGCGTCAAGGCCGCCCCCGTCCTGTGGTCCGAGCAGGTGCTCAAGAGCGGCCAGGTCACCGCCGTCGTGCTCAACTCCGGCGGAGCCAACGCCTGCACCGGCCCCAAGGGCTTCCAGGACACCCACGCCACCGCCGAGAAGGTCGCCGAAGCCCTCGACGGACACAACTCCGGCGAGATCGCCGTCGCCTCCACCGGGCTCATCGGCACCCTGCTGCCGATGGACAAGCTGCTCCCCGGCGTCGACGCGGCCGTGGCCCAGCTCAGCGAACACGGCGGTGAGAAGGCGGCCATCGCCATCAAGACCACCGACACCGTCCATAAGACCTCGGTGCACCAGGGCGAGGGCTGGACCGTCGGCGGGATGGCCAAGGGCGCCGGCATGCTCGCCCCGGGCCTCGCCACCATGCTCGTCGTCCTCACCACCGACGCCGACGTGGACTCCGCCACCCTGGACCGCGCCCTGCGCGACGCCACCCGCGTCACCTTCGACCGGATCGACTCCGACGGCTGCATGTCCACCAACGACACCGTGCTGCTGCTGGCCTCCGGCGCCGCCGGCACCGCCCCCGGTTACGACGACTTCGCCGCCGGCGTCCGGGCCGTCTGCGACGACCTCGCCCGCCAGCTCATCGGCGACGCCGAAGGCGCCTCCAAGGACATCCGCATCGAGGTCGTCGGCGCCGCCACCGAGGACGACGCCGTGGAAGTCGGCCGCTCCATCGCCCGTAACAACCTCCTGAAGTGCGCCATCCACGGCGAGGACCCGAACTGGGGCCGGGTGCTCTCCGCCATCGGCACCACCGGCGCCACCTTCGAGCCCGACCAGCTCAACGTCGCCATCAACGGCATCTGGGTCTGCAAGAACGGCTCCGTCGGCGAGGACCGCGACCTCGTCGACATGCGCTTCCGCGAGGTCGCGATCACCGCCGACCTCGCCGCCGGCACCGAGTCCGCGGTCATCTGGGCCAATGACCTCACCGCCGACTACGTCCACGAGAACAGCGCCTACAGCTCATGAGCGACCACAAGAACCCGCCCCGCAGCTCCGGCGCCACGAGCACCCGGAAGCACACCGCGCTGCCCAAGGCGCAGATCCTCATCGAGGCCCTGCCCTGGCTGACCCGCCACTACGGCAAGACCGTCGTGATCAAGTTCGGCGGCAACGCCATGGTCGACGAGGACCTCAAGGCCGCCTTCGCCCAGGACGTCGTCTTCCTGCGGCACGCCGGCCTCCGGCCCGTCGTGGTCCACGGCGGCGGCCCGCAGATCACCGCCCAGCTCGACCGACACGGCCTGGAGAGCGAGTTCAAGGCCGGCCTGCGCGTCACCTCGCCCGAGGCGATGGACGTCGTCCGCATGGTGCTGGCCGGCCAGGTACAGCGCGAACTCGTCGGCCTCCTCAATGAACACGGCCCGCTCGCCGTCGGCATCACCGGCGAGGACGGCCACACCATAACCGCCACCAAGCACCGGCCCACGATCGACGGACAGGCCGTCG
Organism: Streptomyces sp. NPDC047315; assembly: GCF_040643215.1. NCBI lineage: Bacteria > Bacillati > Actinomycetota > Actinomycetes > Kitasatosporales > Streptomycetaceae > Streptomyces > Streptomyces sp. NPDC047315. Next base: position 276,446 of record NZ_JBEYTZ010000008.1, read on the forward strand.
ACATCGGCCGCGTCGGAGAGATCAGCGCGATCGACACCGGGGTCATCACCGCACTCCTGGAGGACGGCCGGATCCCCGTCGTCTCCTCGATCGCCCGTGCGGAGGACGACGGACATGTCTACAACGTCAATGCTGATACGGCGGCTGCGGCACTCGCTGCGGGCCTGGGCGCGGAGACGCTGATGGTCCTCACCGACGTCGAGGGACTGTACGAGGACTGGCCGCACAGCGACGAAGTGATCAGCAAGCTCACCGCGACCGAGCTGGAGAAGTTGCTTCCCGAGCTCTCCAGCGGCATGGTCCCCAAGATGGAGGGCTGCCTTCACGCCGTGCGTCACGGCGTCACCACCGCGCGCGTCATCGACGGCCGGGTACCGCACTCCATCCTGCTGGAGATCTTCACCGACTCGGGAATCGGCACGATGGTCGTGGCCGACGGACATGCGCCGGCCGGCGCCAAGGGGGGACAGTGACGAACCAGGAACACGTCCAGCGCTGGCAGGACGTCATGACCGACAACTACGGCACCCCCGCCATCGCCCTCACCGAAGGCGCGGGCGCCACCCTCCGGGACGCCGACGGCACCACGTACACCGACTTCGTCGGCGGCATCGCGGTGAACGCCCTGGGCCACGCCCACCCAGCGGTCGTCGAAGCCGTCACCCGCCAGATCTCCTCCCTCGGTCACGTCTCCAACCTCTTCGTCGCCGAGCCCGCCATCGCCCTGGCCGAACGGCTCGTCCAGCTCGCCGGCCGCCCCGGCCGCGTCTTCTTCTGCAACTCCGGCGCCGAGGCCAACGAAGCGGCCTTCAAGATCGGCCGGCTGACGGGCCGTCGACACATGGTCGCCACCCAGGGCGGCTTCCACGGGCGGACCATGGGCGCCCTCGCCCTCACCGGACAGCCCGGCAAGCAGGAGCCGTTCCTGCCGCTGCCCGGCGACGTCACCCACGTGCCGTACGGGGACGTCGAAGCCCTGCGCGCCGCGGTCAGCGAAGAGACCGCCTTCGTCATCATCGAGCCCATCCAGGGCGAGAACGGCGTGGTCACCCCGCCCAAGGGATATCTGACCGCGGCACGGGAGATCACCCGGGCCACCGGCACCCTCCTCGTCCTCGACGAGGTCCAGACCGGCATCGGACGGACCGGCCACTGGTTCGCCGCACAGGCCGAAGGAGTCGAAGCCGACGTCGTCACCCTCGCCAAGGCCCTCGGCGGCGGACTGCCCCTCGGCGCGACGCTCGCCTTCGGCCCCGCGGCGGACCTGCTGAAGCCCGGTCAGCACGGCACCACCTTCGGCGGGAACCCGGTCGCCTGCGCCGCCGGACTCGCCGTCCTGGACACCATCGCCGCCGAAGGGATCCTCGACGAGGTCAAGCGGCTCGGGGAGAAGATCCGCGACGGCGTCGAGTCCCTCGGCCACCCGCTGGTCTCCCATGTCCGCGGTGCCGGACTGCTGCTGGGTATCGTGCTCAGGAAGCCGCTCGCGCCCCAGGTGCAGAAGGCGGCCCAGAGCGCCGGGTTCCTGGTCAACGTCCCCGCCCCCGATGTCGTACGGCTGATGCCGCCCCTGACGATCGGTGAGGAGGCCGTGGACGCGTTCCTCCAGGCACTGCCCGGCGTGCTGGACGACGCGGAAGGACGGAACGGGGAATGAGACGACGATGACCGAGGCGCGAGAAACAGCGGCACAGCAGGCGCGCGACGAAGAGGCGGCCACCGTGGCGGCCGGGCAGGCGGCCGACGCGGGCGGTCCCGCAGTTCCGCACACCCGAATGGCCCGCCACCGCCGGATCGTGGACATCCTCAACCGGCAGCCCGTGCGCTCCCAGAGCCAGCTCGCCAAGCTGCTCGCGGACAGCGGACTGAGCGTCACCCAGGCGACGCTCTCCCGGGACCTCGACGAGTTGGGCGCCGTCAAGATCCGCAACACCGGTGGCGAGCTGATCTACGCCGTGCCCAGCGAAGGCGGCTTCCGCACGCCGCAGGCCCCGCTCGGAGAGTCCGCCAAGGAGGAGCGCATGCGCAGACTCTCCGGCGAGCTGCTGATCTCCGCCGAAGCCTCGGCGAACCTGGTCGTCCTGCGGACCCCGCCCGGCGCCGCCCAGTTCCTCGCCTCGGCCATCGACCAAGCAGAACTGCACGCCATCCTCGGCACGATCGCCGGAGACGACACCCTGCTGCTGATCAGCCGGGACCCCCAAGGCGGTCAGGCGCTCGCCGACCACCTGCTGCGGCTCGCCCAGCGGGCCCGCTGACCGCGTCACCCCACGGCCCCCACGGGTGCCGGACCCTCAGTACCGCGTGAGGGCCGTGGGGCCCGACTCCGTCCCGATCGCGATGTGCGGACGCCGCCCCGGATCCACCCACGCCAGGATCCGGGCCATCGCCTCGGCCGGCACGGACACGCACCCGGCCGTCGCCCCCGCACCGTTCACGTGCAGAAAGATCCCGGCGCCCCGGCCGCGCACCGGCCGGTCGTAGTTGAAGCCGATGACCAGCGCCCGGGCGTACTGGGCGCCGTAGTCGACGAGGTGTTCCGACTCGGCAGCCCGACAGTCCGCCGGCAGGCCCTCCACCCAGCGGTTGTAGGCACGGGACTCGTTGTCCTGACACCACCAGGACCGATCGGTCACCGAGCGGTACGCATAGCGGGTGCCCGCGGGCGCGGGTGCGATGCCGAAGGCGTACGGCAGCGCGTACAGCCCCGTCGGCGTGGTGGACGTCCCCTGGACCCGGGTCGCACCCTCGGCCAGACCGTTCGCCCCGAAGCGGGCCGGCGCCGATCCCACCTCCCGCCACCGGCCGCGCCAGCCCCGCTCCCACCAGACGACCCGCCCCGTGGTGGCGCCGACCTCGGGGGCCCGGGCGGTGATCAGCTGGCTGCCGCCACCCGTGTCCGCCATCCGATGGGGCAGCGGCGGCCCCGGGGGCGCGGGCCGCGGTGCGACGGCGACGGTCCCGGCGGCGAGCAGCAGCAGGACGGTGCCCAGGACGGAGCCCGGGGCGAGACGGTGGCGCATGACTGCGACCGTATGCACGCGGCGTCCCGCGCGCCCCCTGAAGTGCTCCGTACGCGCTCGTACGCGCTGCCCCGCGCTGCTCTGCACTGCTTTCCACCCGGATTCCCCGGCTTTTCCTCCCCGGCATCCTTCCGGGGCGTTGACGAACCATGCGGAGCGATGCATACTTATGCCATCGCCAATGCATCGTTAGGAGAAACTCGTGGCCGAGCGCGTCGTACTCGCCTACTCGGGTGGTCTGGACACCTCCGTCGCCATCGGTTGGATCGCCGAGGAGACGGGCGCCGAGGTCATCGCCGTTGCCGTGGACGTCGGCCAGGGCGGCGAGGACCTGGACGTCATCCGCAAGCGTGCGCTCGCCTGCGGTGCCGTCGAGGCGGAGGTGGCGGACGCCAAGGACGAGTTCGCCGAGGAGTACTGCCTCCCGGCGATCAAGGCCAACGCCATGTACATGGACCGGTACCCGCTGGTGTCGGCCCTTTCCCGGCCCACCATCGTCAAGCACCTCGTGGCCGCCGCCCGGAAGCACGACGCCGGCATCGTCGCCCACGGCTGCACCGGCAAGGGCAATGACCAGGTCCGCTTCGAGGCCGGCATCACCGCGCTCGGCCCCGACCTGAAGTGCATCGCCCCCGTCCGGGACTACGCCATGACCCGTGACAAGGCGATCGCCTTCTGCGAGGCGAAGCAGCTCCCCATCGCCACCACGAAGAAGTCCCCCTACTCCATCGACCAGAACGTCTTCGGCCGGGCCATCGAGACCGGCTTCCTCGAAGACATCTGGAACGCCCCGATCGAGGACATCTACGAGTACACCTCCAACCCCGCCGAGGCCCGCGAGGCCGACGAGGTCGTCATCTCCTTCAAGGAAGGCGTTCCGGTCGCCATCGACGGTCGGCCGGTGACGGTCCTCCAGGCCATCCAGCAGCTGAACGAGCGGGCCGGCGCCCAGGGCATCGGCCGGATCGACATGGTCGAGGACCGGCTCGTCGGCATCAAGTCCCGCGAGGTGTACGAGGCCCCGGGCGCGATCGCGCTGATCACCGCCCACCAGGAGCTGGAGAGCGTCACCGTCGAGCGGGAGCTGGCGCGGTACAAGCGGCAGGTGGAGCAGCGCTGGGGCGAGCTGGTCTACGACGGCCTGTGGTTCTCCCCGCTGAAGCGCGCCCTGGACGGCTTCATCAACGAGGCCAACGAGCACGTCACGGGTGACGTCCGGATGACCCTCCACGGCGGCCGGGCCGTCGTCACGGGCCGGAAGTCCGAGCAGTCGCTCTATGACTTCAACCTCGCCACCTACGACTCCGGCGACACCTTCGACCAGTCGAAGGCCCAGGGCTTCATCGAGATCTTCGGACTCTCGGCGAAGATCGCTGCTCGGCGGGACCTCCAGGGCTGATCGAGCTCGGCACATCGCGGCACCCGGGCGCATGCGGCCTAGGACACACCCCGCCCCAGGTGCCAGGCGTGACCAGATGTCCGGCGTGACCAGATGCGCTGTGAGTCGTTCCACCGGCCGTCTCCTCGTTTCCTGCGCGGCGGGGAGACGGCCGTACATCCATCTGCAAGAGGAGCTTGAAAGCTGTGAGCAGCAACAACGGTGACGTCCGGCTCTGGGGTGCTCGGTTCGCAGACGGGCCGGCCGAGGCGCTGGCGAAGCTGTCCGCCTCCGTCCACTTCGACTGGCGGCTCGCGCCGTACGACATCGCCGGATCCCGGGCCCACGCCAGAGTGCTGCACAAGGCGGGGCTGCTCACCCGGGACGAACTCACCCGGATGATCGCCGGGCTCGACCAGCTCGCCGCGGACGTCGCCGACGGCTCCTTCACCGGCACCATCGCCGACGAGGACGTCCACACCGCGCTGGAGCGCGGACTGCTGGAGCGCCTGGGCCCCGACCTCGGCGGCAAGCTGCGCGCCGGCCGCTCGCGCAACGACCAGGTGGCCACCCTCTTCCGGATGTACCTCCGGGACCACGCGAGGATCATCGGCGGACTCATCGCAGAGCTGCAGGACGCCCTGGTCGGGCTCGCCGAGGCCCACCCGGACGTCGCCATGCCGGGCCGCACCCACCTCCAGCACGCCCAGCCGGTGCTCTTCGCCCACCACGTCCTCGCCCACGTCCAGGCGCTCTCCCGGGACGCCGAGCGCCTGCGGCAGTGGGACGACCGCACGGCCGTCTCGCCCTACGGTTCGGGGGCGCTGGCGGGCTCCTCCCTCGGCCTGGACCCGGAGGCCGTCGCCGCCGACCTCGGCTTCGAGCGGGGCTCCGCGGGCAACTCCATCGACGGCACGGCCTCCCGTGACTTCGTCGCGGAGTTCGCCTTCATCACCGCGATGATCGGGGTGAACCTCTCCCGGATCGCCGAAGAGGTCATCATCTGGAACACCAAGGAGTTCTCCTTCGTCACCCTCGACGACGCCTTCTCCACCGGCTCGTCGATCATGCCCCAGAAGAAGAACCCGGACATCGCCGAGCTGGCGCGCGGCAAGTCCGGCCGTCTCATCGGCAACCTCACCGGTCTGCTGGCGACGCTGAAGGCGCTGCCCCTCGCGTACAACCGCGACCTCCAGGAGGACAAGGAGCCGGTTTTCGACTCCTGCGACACGCTGGAGGTCCTGCTGCCCGCGTTCACCGGCATGATGGCCACCCTCACGATCCACCGGGAGCGCATGGAGGAGCTGGCCCCGGCCGGCTTCTCGCTGGCGACGGACGTCGCGGAGTGGCTCGTCAAGCAGGGCGTACCGTTCCGGGTCGCGCATGAGGTGGCGGGGGAGTGCGTCAAGGAGTGCGAGGCGCACGGCATCGAGCTGGACCAGCTCAGCGACGAGCAGTTCGCCAAGATCTCGGAGCATCTGACGCCCGAGGTGCGCACCGTGCTGAACGTGCCGGGGGCCCTCGCCGCCCGTAGCGGCCGGGGCGGCACCGCGCCCTCCGCGGTGGCGGTGCAGCTCGCCGAGGTCAAGGCCGACCTCGTCACCCAGCACGCCTGGGCCACCGCCAAGCTCTCCTAGGGCCTGTCTCACGGAGCAGTAGCCCGCCCGTCACTTCCTTCGCCGCCGCCCGCACCAGCGGGCGGCGGCGAAGGGCTTTCGCTAGAGCGCTCACCAGCGCAATGAGACATTCATGTCTCACTTGAGGTACCGTCGTCTCATGACGGTCGATCGTGAACAGGTCCTACGGGCCGCCGCCACCCTGCTCTCCCGGAAGCCCACCGCGACCATGGACGAGGTCGCCAAGGCCGCGGGCATCGGGCGGGCCACCCTGCACCGGCACTTCGCCGGGCGGGAGCCCCTGGTGCGGGCGCTGGAGGACTTCGGCCTGTGCGAGATCGAGGCGGCCATGGAGGCGGCCCGGCTCGACGAGGGCAGCGCGGAAGAGGCGCTGCGGCGGCTGGTCGCCGAGTCCCAGCCCTGCGCCCCGCTCCTCGCCTTCCTGATCACTGAGCACCAGCTCTTCGAAGGCGAGGTCAACGAGGGCTGGGACAGGTCCGACGCCCGGATCTGCCAGCTGGTGCGGCGCGGTCAGGAAGAGGGCGTCTTCCGGATCGACCTCACGGCGGCCTGGATCACCGAGGCGCTGTACGGGCTGATGAGCACGTACGCCTGGTCGGTGCAGTCCGGCCGGGTCGCCGCAAAGGACTACTCGTACATGATCGCCGAGATGTTGCTCGGCGGAATCACCCGACGGAGCGTGCAGAAATGACCACTACCGACCAGTTGGCGAAGGGAACGACCGTCAAGGCGCCCGGCCGCTGGCTCGCGCTGGCGGTCCTGGTGCTGGCCGTGTTGCTGGTGGCGGTCGACGCCACCGTGCTCGGCCTCGCCACCCCCTTCCTCAGCGAGGACCTGAAGCCTTCCGGCACCCAGCTGCTGTGGATCGGCGACGTGTACTCGTTCGTCATCGCGGGTCTGCTGATCTCGATGGGCAGCCTCGGTGACCGGATCGGGCGCAAGAAGCTGCTGCTGACGGGTGCGGTCGCCTTCGGCGCGGTCTCCGTGATCAACGCCTATGCGTCCAGCCCCGAGATGATGATCGTCGCCCGGGCGCTGCTGGGCGTCGCGGGTGCCACCCTGATGCCGTCCACCCTCGCCCTGATCCGGAACATCTTCGACGACCCGAAGGAGCGCAGCCTCGCGGTCGGCATCTGGGCCGCCGCGGCGTCCGCCGGTGCCGCCGTCGGTCCCGTGGTCGGCGGCTTCCTGCTGGAGCACTTCTGGTGGGGCTCGGTCTTCATGATCAACCTCCCGGTGATGGCGCTGCTGGTGATCGTCGGCAGCAAGCTGCTGCCGGAGTCGCGCAATCCGAACCCGGGTCCGTGGGACGTGGCCAGCGTTGCCCTGTCGCTGATCGGCATGGTCGCCGTGGTGTACGCGATCAAGGAGCTGGCGATCCACGGCGTCGGCGTGGTCGCCCTGCTGGTCGGCGCGATCGGCGCGCTGGCCCTGACCTGGTTCGTACGCCGCCAGTTGACGCTGTCGTCGCCCCTGTTGGACGTACGGCTCTTCCGGCACCGCGGCTTCTCCGGCGCGGTGCTGGCGGACCTGCTGACCATCCTCGGCCTGTCCGGGCTGGTCTTCTTCCTCTCGCAGTTCCTCCAGTTGGTGCAGGGCCGCACACCGCTCCAGGCGGGGCTGATCGAGTTGCCCGCCGCGATCGGTGCCGTGGTCGCCGGTCTGCTGGCGGGTCGGGTCGCCCGGCGCACGTCCGTACGCGGCACGGTGGCCGTGGGGCTGACCGCCCTGGGCACGGCGCTCGGCGCGGGCACCCTGCTCACGGCGGGCACGAGCGCGGCGGCGCTCGGCGTGGGCCTCCTCCTGGGCGGCCTCGGCGCGGGGCTGGCGTTCACCGTGACGGCGGACGTGATCCTCTCCAGCGTGCCCAAGGAGCAGGCGGGCGCGGCGTCCGCGGTGTCGGAGACGGCGTACGAACTGGGCGCGGCCCTCGGCATCGCCGTCCTGGGCTCGGTCGTCACCAGCGTGTACCGCGACTTCTCCGCACCGGCGGGCGTGCCGTCGGACGCGGTGGAAGCGGCCCGTGACTCATTGGGCGGCGCGGCCGAAGCGTCGGCAGTGCTGCCGCAGGAGCAGGCCGCGGCGCTGTTGGAGGCGGCGCGCAGCGCCTTCACCGACGGTTTCCACATCGCCGGTGCGGTGGGTGCCGTGGTGCTGATCACCACCGCCGTCACGGCCTGGTTCCTGCTGCGGGGCCAGCGCCTGGCGGACGGCGTCGAGCACCCCTGACGCCCGCGCCGCCCGAGCGCACGAAAGGCCGGGCCCGTAGAAACGGGCCCGGCCTTGTTGCGCGCTCGCTGCCTGCGGTCGTTACGCCGCTTCCTTCGCCTTGGTGGCGTACATGTCGACGTACTCCTGCCCGGACAGGACCATCACCTCGGCCATCACCGAGTCGGTGATGGCCCGCAGGACGTAGCGGTCGCGGTGCATGCCGTCGTAGCGGGAGAACTCCATCGCGGTGCCGAAGCGGATCGCCACCCGGCCAGGCCGCGGCAGCCCCGTCCCGCCCGGCTGGAGCTTGTCGGTGCCGATGACCGCGAACGGCACGACGGGCGCCCCGGTCATCAGGGTGAGCCGGGCGATGCCGGTGCGCCCCCGGTACAGCCGCCCGTCGGGGGAGCGGGTGCCCTCGGGGTAGATGCCGAAGACCTTGCCCTCCTCCAGCACCCGACGCCCGGTCATCAGCGCCGCCACGCCGCCGTTCGCGCCGTCCCGGTCCACGGGGATCATGCCGACGCCGGTGAAGAACCACGCCATGAGCCGGCCCTTGAGGCCCTTGCCGGTCACGTACTCGTCCTTGCCGATGAAGTACACCGGGCGGGAGCACACCAACGGCAGCACCATCGAGTCGATGAAGGTGAGGTGGTTTCCCGCGAGGATCACCGGACCGGAGCCCGGGATGTTCTCCACGCCTTCCACGCGCGGACGGAACATCAGACGCAGGACCGGCCCTAGGACGGCCTTGATGAGCGACAAGCGGGACAACGGGGCCTCCGAAGGCGACCAGGTTCGGCGAGCAGGTTCGGCGAGCGGTTTCGGTGCGGTCTGTGCAGGTGAGGACGATACTCGCGGGTCGACCTTCCCCGCACATCGGGTTCACACACCGGATACGCGGTGTTGATCCGTGTTCGCACGGCGTTCGCCCCGGGGCTTCCCAGCGGTACGCATCGCTTCCTAGCGTCGGCCCCGCCCCGGCGCGCCGCCGGGCGACGCACCTCCGTGCCGGGTCCGCACCCGGCACGGAGCAGGCCACGACGTGGAGGAATCGCGATGACACAGAGCCCGGAAGGACGTCCCGGACGGCGCACGCTGCTCGGCGCCGCGGTGCTGGGGACGGCTGCGGTCGGGGCGGGCGCCACCTCGGCGTACGCCGCGGGGCGCGGCAGCACGGAGCGCGGCAGCGCTGAGCGGGGCCGGCCGCACGGCTCGTACCGTGACCTGCCGCACCCCACGGTCATCGCGCACCGCGGCGCCAGCGGCTACCGGCCCGAGCACACCATCGGCGCCTACCAGCTCGCCCTGGACATGGGGGCGCACGTCATCGAGCAGGACCTGGTGCCCACGAAGGACGGCCACCTGGTGTGCCGGCACGAGAACGACATCACCGGGACCACGGACGTGGCGGAGCACCCCGAGTTCGCCGCCCGCCGCGCCACCAAGACGATCGACGGCACCGCCGTCACGGGGTGGTTCACCGAGGACTTCACCCTCGCCGAGTTGAAGACGCTCCGCGCCAAGGAGCGGATCCCGGGCACCCGCCGCGACAACACCCTCTACGACGGCCGCTGGTCGGTCCCCAGCTTCGAGGAGGTGCTGCGCTGGGCGGAGAAGGAGGGGCGCCGTCGGCGGCAGCCGGTCTGGCTGCACGTGGAGACCAAGCACCCCAGCTACTTCCGGGGGATCGGCCTCGGTCTGGAGGAGCCGTTGGCGAAGCTGCTGCGGCGCTACGGCCGCGACCGCCGCGACTCGCCCGTCTTCCTCCAGTCGTTCGAGCCGAGCAGCATGCAGCGGATGGCCCGGCTGGTGTCCGCGCCGCGCGTCGTACTGCTGTCCGGCGCCAAGACCCGGCCGTGGGACTTCGTCGAGGCCGGGGACCCGCGCACGGTCGCCGACCTGATCACGCCGCGGGGGCTGGCGTGGATCGCGTCGTACGCGCAGGGCATCGGACCGACGCTGGAGCTGGTGATACCGAAGGGGCCGGACGGTCGCCTCGGGCAGCCGACCGCGCTCGTCGAGGACGCCCACCGGCAGAAGCTGATCGTCCACCCGTACACCCTGCGGAACGAGAACTCCTTCCTGCCGGTCGACTTCCAGCGCGACCACGACGCGACGCCGGGGGTGGACCCGAACGCGTACGGGGACGTCTTCGGCGCCTACCGCCGCTACTTCGCCACGGGCATCGACGGCATCTTCACCGACCACCCGGACACCGGGCTGCTGGCCGCGGCCGACGTCCGCGACTGACGGGGAACCGGGCGCACGGGGGCCGGCGCGGCGGTCGGGTTACCCGTACGGGTGAGTCGGCCGCCGTGCGGCAACCCGGGCCGCCGCCGGGCGCGTCCCGCCCGGCATGACGCCGATGACGCTCAAGGAAGCGGGGCGAGCCGCGGAGGCCGCGGTGGGCGCGCTGCGCCCGTTGGTGGTCGCGGAGGCGCGGGCCGAAGCGCCCGGCGCGGACGTCGAGCCGGGTGATCTGGAACAAGCCGTGTGGGTGCGGCTGTTGGAGCGGCTCGACGGGGCGGGGCCGCCGCCGGACCCCGGCCGCTGGGTGCGGTCCGCGGTGCGGGCAGAGGCGCGCCGGGCGCGGCGCAGGGCCGCCCGGGAGCGCCCCTACGCCCCCGGCGCCGCCCCTGACGGGCCGTGGGATCCGGGCGCCGGACCGGAAGCGGCGGCCCTCGGTGCGGAACGGCGCCGCGCGGTGCGGGCGGCCGTCGCCCGTACGCCCGGTGGCTGTCCGCGCCTCCTGGCTGCGATGTTGTCGCCGAAAGACCCCACATACCGAGAAATCGCAGGAGAGTTGGGTATCTCACAGGGGAGTCTAGGACCCATGCGTTCCCGTTGCCTGGGATGTCTGCGCAGAATGCTCGCGGCGGGGGTTGCGGCTCCTGAACATGGGGGAATGGACAGCGGTAGGCAACCGGAATGAACAGTTGAGCGGGAGGCGTGCGCACATGGGCATGAGCGTGACCATCTCAGCGGCGCGAGCGGAGGACGCGGAGCGGATCCTCAAGCTCCAGTACCTGTGCTACCAGTCCGAGGCGGAGTTGTACGGCGACTACGCCATCGAACCGCTCACCCAGTCGCTGGACGAGCTGCGCGCGGAGATCGCGCAGGGGCACGCGCTGGTGGCCCGCCTCGGCGACGAGGTGGTGGCCTCCGTGCGCGGCCGACTGGACGACACCGGCACGGCGCAGATCGCCAAGCTGATCGTGCATCCGCGGATGCAGCGCCACGGCCTCGGCGGCCGGCTGCTCGCCGCGATCGAGGCGCACTTCGCGGCTGCGTCCGCCGCCCGCAAGTTCCAGCTCTTCACCGGTCACCGCAGCGACGGGAACCTCCGGCTGTACCGCAGCCACGGCTACGTGCCGGTGGCCCGCGAGGAGGTGCGCCCGGAGCTCACCGTGGTCACGCTGGAGAAGGAGTCCGCCAGCGCGGCCTTTGTCGCTAGCGCTTGAGCGACGCCCCGCACCCCTGTGCCCTGGACGAAGCTGCCGTTTCTCCGAGGAAGCATGGGTCCCTGCGGCCCGCTGGTGGGCTGATCGCGCAGTTCCCCGCGCCCCTGATGTGCTGCCCCCGCGATTCGTCTGCGGGGCACGCACGGGTTCTCAGGGGCGCTGAGGGTGCCCCGTGCCCCCAGGGCACAGGGGGCGCGACCTGACCGGCCGCGCCAGGGCGCTCTCCCGAGCGCGGCCAAGGGCACGGCCGGCAGACGGGACGGACGCCCTACGCGGCCCCCGCGCGGGCGCGCCGGAGCCAGATCATGCCGGTCACCGGCAGCAGCACCGGGATGAAGACGTAGCCCCAGCCGTAGCCGGACCAGACGGTGGAGTCGGGGAAGGCGCCGGGGTCCAGCACCGTCCAGGTGCCCACGATCAGCACCCCGGCGAGTTCGGCGGCGCAGCACACCAGCGCCGCCCTGCGGGCCGTCTCCCCGCCGCGCACCAGGGTGTACGTGATGAAGGCGTACACCACGGCGGCGACGGCGGAGAGGCTGTGGGCGAGCGGCGCGCTGTCGAAGTCGGTGAGGATGTGGAAGAGGGAGCGGGAGACCGCGCCCACCGACATCACCCCGTACAGCCAGACCAGCAGCAGGCCGGGGCCCTTCACCAGCTTGGTGCCGCGGCCGTCGCGCGCCTCGGGGGCGGCCGGGGCGGAAGCGGGGGCGGGTTCGGTCATCTCAGCCTCCCCAGATGTCGATGAGCCGCACTTCGAGGACGGCCAGCAGGACTCCGCCGGCCGCGACGGTGGCCGAACCCCAGCGGGTCCGCTCGGCGAGCGAGAGCACCCCCGCCGCCGGCACGGTCGCGAACGAGCCGATCAGATACGCGACGAAGATGGTGGAGCCCTGCCCCGGCTCCTCGCCCTGCGCGAGCTGCACGATGCCCACCACCAGCTGCACGAGCGCCAACAGCGACACCACGGCCATGCCGATGAAGTGCCAGTCCTTGGTGGGTTGGTCGCGGTAGGCGGCGTAACCGCACCAGGCGGCGAGGGCGAGCGCGGCCACGCAGATCGCGATCGTGAGGGCGTCGAGCATGGCCCCGAGCGTATTACGGCCCGAAGGGCTGACGGCCGGCGACCCCGCGGCGCGGGCCGTCCCGCTGCGCGGGCGCTCCGTGGCCTTGGCCACAGCCCGCCGCCTGCCCGCCGCCGCAGGGAGGGGTCACGCCCTGTCGGCCACGGCCCGCCCGGCGGAACATCGATGCAGGTCAGTGCGGGGGAGTGCAGACGAAGGAGTACGCCCCCCGGCCGGCGGCGGCATCCACATGTCGTTGCCATCCTGTCCGCTATTCGGACAGCGGGGTTGGTGCGAAGGGGCCGTCTGCTTTACTTACCGCCATGACCACGACGAGCAGCCGCATCCTTGCGACCGAGGCGAACACGACGCCCGGTGCTCGTTGTATGTGTCGAATGTGCGACCACTGAGGGCCCCTGAACCGTACCTCGCGCCCCGAAGTGAGAACCGCGCAGCCCCTGCGCCCCGATCCGGGCCGCGGCTGCCAGCGCACCTGTCGTCCTCGCCGCCCCGGACCTTCGGACCCGGGCCGCCGGCCCACGTCCCCCCGCTCGGCGGGAGCGAGCGTGCGCCGCCCCCGGCAGTGCAGCGGTTGACGGTGTGACGACCAAAGCCCGTGCCCGGCGACGACCTTGCCGCGCACTCGACAGTGACGGACTTACCCAGTGATCACCACAACGGGCCTGACCAAGGTCTACCGCTCGCGAGGACGCGAGGTCACCGCCCTGGACGGCGTCGACCTCCACGTCAGGGAAGGCGAGGTGTACGGCGTCATCGGCCAGAGCGGCGCCGGCAAGTCCTCGCTGATCCGCTGCGTGAACCTGCTGGAACGCCCCACCTCCGGCACGGTGACCGTGGACGGTCGCGACCTCACCGCGCTCGCCGGCAAGGGCCCGCGGGCCGGCCGGGAGCTGCGCGAGGCCCGCAGCCGCATCGGCATGGTCTTCCAGCACTTCAACCTGCTCTCCTCGCGGACCGTGCAGGAGAACGTGGAACTGCCGCTGGAGATCCTCGGCCTGAGCCGCCGCGAGCGGGGCCGCAAGGCGCTCGAACTCCTCGACCTGGTCGGCCTGGCCGAAAAGGCGCGGTCCTACCCCAGCCAGCTGTCCGGCGGCCAGAAGCAGCGCGTCGGCATCGCCCGCGCGCTGGCCGGCGACCCGAAGGTGCTGCTCTCCGACGAGGCCACCAGCGCGCTCGACCCGGAGACCACCCGCTCCATCCTGCACCTGTTGCGCGACCTGAACCGCCGGCTCGGCCTCACGGTCCTGCTCATCACGCACGAGATGGACGTCGTGAAGTCGGTCTGCGACTCCGCCGCGCTGATGGAGCACGGGCGCGTCGTCGAGTCCGGCACCGTCAGCGAACTGCTGGCCACCCCGGCATCGGAGTTGGCCGCCGCGCTCTTCCCGGTCAGCGGTCGGGCCTCCGGCGCCGACCGCACCGTCGTCGACGTCACCTTCCACGGGGACGCCGCCACCCGACCGGTGATCTCCCAGCTCTCCCGTACGTACAACGTCGACATCTCGATCCTCGGCGCAGCGATGGACACCGTCGGCGGCAAGCAGGTCGGCCGGATGCGCATCGAGCTGCCCGGCCGCTTCGACGAGAACGTCGTCCCCGTCGGCTTCCTGCGGGAGCAGGGGCTCCAGGTCGACGTGGTGACGGACACCGACGCCGGCGCCGTGCCCGCCGCCGTGGCTCTGTCCAAGGAAGGTGCCCAGTGACCTGGTCCGAGATGCAGCCGCTGCTGGAGCAGGCGTGTTGGGACACGCTGTACATGGTCGGCTGGTCCACCCTCATCGCCGTCGTCGTGGGACTGCCGCTGGGCATCGTCCTCGTCCTGACCGACAAGGGCGGGATGGCGGCGAACGCCTTCGCCAACAAGGTGATCGGGCAGATCGTCAACGTCACCCGGTCGATGCCGTTCATCGTCCTGATGGTGGCGCTGATGCCCTTCACCAAGTCGATCACCGGCACCACCATCGGCCGCGAAGGTGCGATCGTGCCCCTGGCGATCGGGGCGATCCCCTTCTTCGCCCGGCTGGTGGAGACCGCGGTGCGCGAGGTGGACGGCGGGCTCGTCGAGGCCGTGCAGTCGATGGGCGGCAGCACCTGGACCGTGGTCCGCAAGGTGCTGGTGCCCGAGTCGCTGCCCTCGCTGATCTCCAGCGCCACCACCACCGTCATCGCGCTGATCGGCTACTCCGCGATGGCGGGCACCGTCGGCGCCGGCGGACTCGGCGACATCGCCATCCGCTACGGCTACCAGCGCTTCGAGACGGAAATGATGTGGATCACGGTCGGCGTGCTCGCCGTCGTCATCTCCGTCATCCAACTCGCCGGCGACTACGCGGCGCTCAGGCTGCACCGCCGCGGGCGGGGCAGCGGCCCCGCGCCCAAGCTGCGCTTCCTCAGGAACCGCGCGGACCAGCGCGCCGAGCTCGACCTGGAGCTCTCCAAGAGCGGCAGCTGACCCCAAGACCCACCCCCCGACCCGCAAGGGTCCGTATCACCGCACCACTGCACCACCCATGGAGAAAGGCACTTTTCGTGCGTAACACTGCCAAGATCACCACCACCGTCCTCGCCGTCGGAGCACTCGCCCTCGGCCTGACCGCCTGCGGCAACGAAGACGCCAAGACCGGCGCCGACGCCGATCCGTCGAAGCCGATCGTGATCGCCGCCAGCTCCGTCCCGCACGCCGAGATCCTCGGCTTCGTCAAGGACAACCTGGCCGCCAGGGAAGACCTGAAGCTGGAGGTCAAGGAGTTCGCCGACTACGTCACCCCCAACACCGCCACCCAGAGCGGTGAGGTGGCCGGCAACTTCTTCCAGCACAAGCCGTACCTGGACGACTTCAACAAGAAGAACGGCACGACCATCGTGCCGGTCGCCACCGTCCACCTGGAGCCGCTGGGCCTGTACTCCAACAAGGTCGACAAGCTCGCCGACCTCAAGGACGGCGCCACCGTCGCCCTGCCCAACGACACCACCAACGAGGCCCGCGCCCTCAAGCTCCTGGAGCGGAACGGCCTCATCAAGCTGAAGGCGGACGCCGGCAACTCCGCGACCCCGAAGGACATCGCCGCCAACCCGAAGAAGCTCACCTTCAAGGAGCTGGAGGCCGCGGCGGTGCCCCGGGCGCTCGACGACGTCGACGCCGCCGTGATCAACGGCAACTACGCGGTGCAGACCAAGCTCAGCCCGAAGAACGACTCGCTGGCCCTGGAGTCCGCGGAGAACAACCCGTACGGCAACTTCCTCGCGGTGAAGGAGGGCGGGGAGAAGGACCCGCGCATCGAGAAGCTCGCGAAGCTGCTGACGTCGCCTGAGGTGAAGAAGTTCATCGAGGACAAGTACGACGGTTCCGTCATCCCCGCGTTCTAGCCCCACGGCCCGCACCTCCGCCCCGCGCGGGGGCGCGGGCCGTCCCCCTGCTGGACCTCTTCGCCGTCTTCCCAGGGGAACATCGGTGTCCGAGTACCCACCGGGTCGCAGTGGACAATGCTCCCGCAGGGAATCGGCCGCGGTGCGCAGGCCGCGGGCAACTGCGCCACCCTGCGGTGCGGTTCGCGCGGGCCATGCTGCATGCTGGGCCTTTCGGCAGGCCACTGGTCGCCTGGTCCCACAGGCCCTGGATACGGAGCGGCGCATGAGAACCACCTTTCCGGACGTGTCGATCAGTACGGAACGACTGGTGCTGCGCCCCTTCGAAGGCGCCGACGTCCCCGCGTACACCGAGATGATGAACGACGAGATGGTGACCGCCTGGACGACGGCGCCCCACCCCTTCACCACCGCGGACGCCGCCCGCTGGGTCCGAGCGATAGCACCGGCCCAGCGCACCGCGGGCCGCGGCGTCGCGCTCGCCGTCACCGAGTTCCTGACCCAGCGGCTGGTGGGGGCGGTGACGCTGACCCACACCGACTGGCGCGTACGGGCCACCGAGATCTCCTACGTCACCGCCCCCTGGGCCCGCGGCGAGGGCTACGCGACCGAGTCCGTGCTCGCCGTCGCCAAGTGGCTCTTCCGCGACCAGCGGTTCGAACGCCTCGAACTGCGCACCGCCGCCGACAACACCGCGGCCCAGCAGGTCGCCCAGAAGATCGGCTGCATCAGCGAGGGCGTCCTGCGCAACGCCTGGATCGCCCGCAGCCAGGCCGACGACGGCGCCTGGGCCGAGTTCCGCACCGACCTGATCGTGTGGAGCCTGTTGCCGGAGGACCTGGAGGGGGTCGCCGAGCCGGCCGGCGACTCCGGATACACCTCTTTCCCCGAGTGGGGCTGACCTCCCCGACCGGGCCGTCGAAGGCCCCGGGACCAGGCGCGAATCGTTCGGTCCGGTGGCAGTGGCCGACCCGCACCTGATTCGATGTCCCCCATCGGTTCCCGAACAGTTCTGGCCGATGCCCTCCTACCGGTACCCTCTGCCTGCCCGCGTCTGTACCGGGCGCCCCTACCTGCGACGACACCAGGGAGACTGACGAGCATGGCCGACCGCGTCACGGTGATCGGCTGGGACGGTTCCCCCCTCACCGCCGCGGCCAGGTCCGCGCTCGGCGCCGCCACCCTCGTGGCCGGCGCCGCCCACCACCTCGCCCTCCCCGAAGTGCCCGACGGGGCCGAGCGCATCCGACTGGGCAGCGTCGACCTCGCCGCCCGTCGGATCGCGGGCCACCGCGGCAGCGCCGTGGTCCTGGCCGACGGCGACCCCGGCTTCTTCGGCGTCGTCCGCACCCTGCGCGCGCCGGAGCACGGCCTGGAGGTGGAGGTCGTGCCCGCGGTCTCCTCCGTCGCCGCCGCCTTCGCCCGCGCCGGGATGCCCTGGGACGACGCGCAGGTCGTCGTCGCACACCCGAGGACGCTGCGCCGCGCCGTGAACGTGTGCCGTGCGCACCCCAAGGTCGCCGTTCTCACCGCCCCCGGCGCCGGCCCCGCCGAGTTGGCCCTGCTGCTCGAAGGGATCCACCGCACCTTCGTGATCTGCGAGGAACTCGGCACGGACCGGGAGGAGGTCACCGTCGTCACCTCCGACAAGGCCGCCGATCACATGTGGCGCGATCCCAACGTGGTGATCGTGGTCGGCGGCGCGGGTGGCGGACCGGCCCCCGGCGGCAGTTGGATCGCGGGCCGCGAGCCCGCCTTCCCGCACTCCGTGCGCGGCTGGGCGCTCCCGTCGCCGGCGTACGCCGAGGGCGCGGCCACCGCGGCCGGCCACCGCGGAGAGGGCGGCTCACCGCCGCTCAGGGCCCTGCAACTGGCCCGGCTCGGGCCGCGCGTCGGCGACCTCGTCTGGGACATCGGCTGCGGGGACGGCGCACTGACGGTCGAAGCGGCGCGCTTCGGCGCCGCCGTGATCGCCGTCGACGCCGACCCTGCCGCCTGCGCCCGGACCGACGCCGCCGCCCGCCGCGCGGGCGTCCAGGTGCAGGTGGTGAACGGGCGGGCGCCGCACGTCCTTGAGCGACTGCCCGAACCGGACGTCGTACGCATCGGCGGCGGGGGAGCGGAGGTCGTCACCGCCTGCGCCGAACGGCGCCCCGAACGCATCGTCGCGCACGCCGCGACCCGCGACCGGGCGGAGGCGCTGTGCACCGCCCTCGCGGCCGGCGGATACGCCGTCGACTGCGCCTTCGTACAGGCCGTCGACCTCGACCCGCAGGGCTGGTCGGAGCGGGAACGATCCGTCGTTTTCGCGGTCAGCGGCAGCCAGCCGGACCGTGCCCCGTGACCATGGTTGTCAGCGGTGCGAGGTAGGCTGGCCGATCGTTGTGCCGCACTGGATGTCGATCGCTTGTTCGGGGACGATGTCCGGGACTACCGGAAATGGAGTGTCGCTTTGTATCCGGTATGTGGTACGCCGTAACCGGGGAAGCGCAACGTGGCGCAGCCCACAGCGGACCGTGGCCGATCTGACTGCCAGGTCCGCGAACGGCCGCGAGAATGCTGGTAGTCCGTGGGCCATCGTGCCGCGTGGCGCGCGCGCTCGTTCTTGTAGACGGGCGTCAGGCGTGCCGCGACCGGGCGTTCGGCGATGGGCGAAGGATCACAAGCGATGGGGCGAGGGGTACGCATGACTGACACCGGTCAGATCCCGGGCGAGGGGCTGCCGGAGAACGCAGGCGTGGTGGAGCAGCAGCCGGGCGTTCCCGCCCCTGATGCGTACGCCTTCGCGGCCCCCTCCGAGCACCCCCCGGCCGAAGAGGACGACCTGTTGTTGATGCCGGGCGCGCAGGGCGCCTGGAGCGATCCGCAGGCCACCCAGTCGGGAGTGCCCGTCCCGCAGATGCAGCCGGCGCCCGCCGTGCAGCCCGTCCAGCCGATCCAGCCCGTGCAGGCCGTTCAGGCAGTGCAGGCTGTTCAGCCCGTGCAGCCGGTGCCCGTGGCGCAGGCTCCGCACGCGGCCGTGCCCGCGCAGCCGGTTCAGCCCGAGGCCGCCGGTGCGCCGGAGCAGCCCGCGCCGGTTGCTCCCGCTGCCGCAGCCGCCCCCGTTCCGCCGCAGCAGGCCCCCGTCGTGACCGTCGAGGCCCAGGCCCAAGCTCCGGTCGCGCAGGTGCAGTCTCAGACGCCGGTCGTCGAGGTTCTGCAGGGCCCGGTGCCCGTGGCGCCGGAGGCCACCGCCCCCACCGACCTCGGCTCGCCCGAGCAGGCCGCGGCTGCGGACCAGGCAGCGGCGCCCGCGGTGACGGCCGGTCAAGACGCGGTCGCCGCCACGGACGTGGTGCCGGCGCCCGAGCTCGTCGCGCCCACGGACCTGGGCTCCCCGGAGTCCGTCGCCCCACCCGTTCCGCAGGGCACCGCACCGGGCATACAGCCGGTGGCGGAGGTCCCCGGCGTGGTGCAGCAGCCCGCCGCGCAGGCCCCCGCCGCCGAGTCGAACACCGCGGAGCCCCTTCCGGCGGACGGGCTCCCCGTCGACCCGTCGCAGGTCGAGCAGGCCGACCCCGCTGACGTTGCCGCCGCTGCCGGTGCGCCGGAGCAGGCCGCGGCCGGTGAGCAGGCCGTCGCCCCTGAGCAGCAGGTGCAGCCGGTCGAGCAGGTGCCCGTCGAGCAGGCAGCCCCCGCATTCGCCGCCGCTGCCGCGCCGTCGCCTCAGTCGTCCCACCGTCCCCTCCACATGGGTCCGCCCGTACCGAACCCGTCCGGTGGCGTGGTCCGTTCGCTGGCCGACCGGGGTCCGGCCGGAGTGCCTCCCCACCCGCTGACCGCGCAGAGCCATCCCGGTCCGCCCACCCTCGGTCCCGAATACCTGGACGTCCCGCGGGACGGGACCGGTTCCGTGTCCGTCGGCCCTCAGCTCGGCGAGATCCCGCCGCAGGCCGGGGCGCCCTGGGACGCGCAGCCGCCGCAGGCCGAGGTCCCCGCCCAAGCCCCCGCCGCGGCGGAACAGGCCCCGGTGCCCGCAGAAACGGTCGTCCCGGCCGAGGCGCAGACCGCCCCCGCGCCGGAGGCGGAGCCTGTTGTCGCGCAGGAGTCCGCGCCGCAGGAGGCCGTACAGACCGAAGCGGTGACGGAGCCCGAGCCCGCCGCCGCAACGGAGCAGCCCGAGCAGCAGCCGCAGGAGCCGCAGGCCGAGGCGCCCGCGGCCCAGCAGCCGGAGCAGCTGCCCGCCGAGTCGACGCCGCCCGCTGCGGACGCCGAGCCGGAAGCCGTGACGGAACCCGCTCCTGCGGCCGACGTCGAGCCCGCCCAGGAAGGCCCGGCATCCGAGGCACCTGAAGCATCCGAGGCACCCGCCGCGCCCGAGGTGACCGAGGCCCCCGAGGCAACTCAGACGCCTGAGGAAGTTGAGGCACCTGAGGCCCCCAGCGCACCAGAGGCCGCTGAGCAGACCGACGCACCGGAAGCGATCGAACAGCCCGCCGAGGCGCCGCAGCCCGCCGAAGGCACCGAGCCGAACGCGTCGACCGACCCCGTAGTCACGGCCGAGGCCGAGCCCGCGCCTGAGCCCGATGCCGAGCCGGCCTCCGAGCCCGCTGCGGAGCAGACCACGCAGACCCCGCCCGCCCCCGCGTTCGACGACGCGGAGCGCGAGGCCGTGCTGCGCGTCATGCGCGAACGCCGCGACATCCGCAACGGCTTCCGCAGCGACCCCATCCCGCACGACGTCCTGCTGCGCGTCCTGGAGGCCGCCCACACCGCCCCCAGCGTCGGCCACTCCCAGCCCTGGGACTTCGTCGTGATCCGCTCCGCCGAGACGCGCACCACGATGCACGAGCTGGCGCAGCGCCAGCGCGAGGCGTACGCCAAGTCCCTCCCGAAGGGCCGGGCCAAGCAGTTCAAGGAACTGAAGGTCGAGGCCATCCTGGAGACGCCGGTCAACATCGTCGTCACCGCCGACCCGACCCGCGGTGGCCGCCACACCCTCGGTCGGCACACCCAGCCGCAGATGGCGCCCTACTCCTCCGCCCTGGCCGTGGAGAACCTGTGGCTCGCCGCCCGCGCCGAGGGCCTGGGCGTCGGCTGGGTCAGCTTCTTCGACGAGCGCGAGATGGTCCGCGCCCTCGGCCTGCCCGAGCACCTGGAGGTCGTGGCGTACCTCTGCGTCGGATACGTCGACGAGTTCCCCGAGGAGCCCGAGCTGGCGCAGGCCGGCTGGTCCAAGCGCCGCCCGCTGTCGTGGGTCGTCCACGAGGAGACGTACGGCCGCCGCGCCCTGCCCGGCGCCCAGCCGCAGGACCTCCTCCAGGAGACCGTCGCCGGCATCCGACCGCTGGACGCCAAGGCGCTCGGGGAGGCGTGGGAGCGGCAGAAGCGGATGACCAAGCCCGCCGGCGCCCTCGGCATGCTGGAGATCATCTCCGCCCAGCTCAGCGGGTTGTCCCGGATGTGCCCGCCGCCCATCCCGGAGCCCGCGGCCGTCGCCGTCTTCGCCGGCGACCACGGGGTGCACGCCCAGGGCGTCACCGCCTGGCCCCAGGAGGTCACCGGCCAGATGGTCGCCAACTTCCTCGGCGGCGGCGCGGTCTGCAACGCCTTCGCCAGCCAGGTCGGCGCCGAAGTGTGCGTGATCGACGTCGGCGTCGCCGCCGAACTGCCGGCGACGACCGGCCTGCTGCCGCGCAAGGTCCGCGCCGGCACGGCCGACTTCACCACCGGCCCCGCGCTCACCCGCGAGGAGGTGCTCGCCGCGATCGAGGTGGGCATCGAGACCGCCCGCGACCTGGTCGCCGCCGGCAACAAAGCGCTCCTGACCGGTGAGATGGGCATCGCCAACACCACCGTCTCGGCCGCGCTGATCTGCGTCTACACCGGCAGCGACCCGGCCGAGATCACCGGCCGCGGCACCGGCATCAACGACGAGATGCACGCCCGCAAGGTCGACGTGGTCCGCCGCGCCCTCGAACTCCACTCGCCCGACCCCACCGACCCGATCGGCGTCCTCGCCGCCGTCGGCGGCCTGGAGCACGCCGCGCTGGTCGGCTTCATCCTCGGCGGTGCGTCGCTGCGCACGCCGGTCGTCCTCGACGGGGTGTCCGCCGGCGCGGCGGCCCTGGTCGCCCGGGCCGTGGCGCCGGAAGCGCTGGCCGCCTGCATCGCCGGCCACCGCAGCGCCGAGCCCGGCCACGTGGCGGCCCTGACCAAGCTGGGCCTGCGTCCCCTCGTCGACCTCGACCTCCGCCTCGGCGAAGGCACCGGAGCGCTCCTCGCGCTGCCGGTCATCCAGAGCGCGGCCCGCGCCATGCACGAGGTCGCCACCTTCGACTCGGCGGGCGTCACCGAGAAGTAGCCCCCGACACCGCAGTGCCCGCCGCCCCGGAGCGCCCCGCTCCGGGGCGGACGGCGCTCCCGCGCAGCGCGCCGCGCCGGACGCCCCGTAAGGTGCCCTGTGCAGGCACCGCCCGTTGCACACCACCCGTTGAACTCGTCCGTGAACACCGTCCCACCAGCCGCTTCAACGTCGACGCGGCCCGGCGTCAGCCACCCGTACCGTCCGAGGAGTCGCACCCCCATGCCCGAGCAAGCCTCCGCGCATCCCCATCCGGCCTACCCCGTGGGACTGCGGCTCGCCGGCCGGCGGGTCGTGGTGGTGGGCGGCGGCCAGGTCGCCCAGCGCAGGCTGCCCGCGCTCGTCGCGGCGGGCGCCGACGTCGTGCTCGTCTCGCCGTCGGCGACACCCTCCGTCGAGGCCATGGCCACCGCCGGCGAGATCCGCTGGGAGCGGCGGCGCTACGAGGACGGCGACCTCGCCGACGCCTGGTACGCCCTCGTCGCCACCTCCGACCCGAAGGCGAACGACCAGGTGTCCGCGGAGGCCGAGCGCCACCGCATCTGGTGCGTGCGCTCCGACGACGCCGAAGCCGCCACCGCCTGGACCCCCGCCACCGGCCGCAGCGCCGGCGTCACCGTCGCCGTCCTCACCACCGACGTGCACGACCGGGACCCCCGGCGCACCGCGGCCGTCCGGGACGCCGTCGTCGAAGGGCTGCGGGACGGCACCATCGCGGCGCGCCACGAACGCACCCGGACCCCGGGCGTCGCCCTCGTCGGCGGCGGCCCCGGCGACCCCGACCTGATCACCGTCAAGGGACGGCGGCTGCTCGCCGAGGCCGACGTCGTCATCGCCGACCGCCTCGGGCCCCGCGACCTCCTCGACGAACTCCCCCCGCACGTCGAGGTGATCGACGCCGCGAAGATCCCGTACGGCCGCTTCATGGCGCAAGAAGCCATCAACCGGGCCCTGATCGAGCACGCCAGGGCGGGCAAGGCCGTCGTACGGCTCAAGGGCGGCGACCCCTTCGTCTTCGGCCGCGGCATGGAGGAGGTCGAAGCGCTCGCGGACGCCGGCATCCCCTGCACCGTCGTCCCCGGCATCTCCAGCTCCATCAGCGTGCCCGGCGCGGTCGGCATCCCCGTCACCCACCGCGGCGTCGCCCACGAGTTCACCGTCGTCAGCGGACACGTCGCCCCCGACGACCCGCGCTCCCTGGTGGACTGGGCGGCGCTCGCCAAGCTCCGCGGCACCCTCGTCGTGCTGATGGGCGTCGACAAGATCGGTGCGATCGCCCGTACGCTGGTGGAACACGGCCGCGACGGCGCCACGCCGGTGGCGCTGGTCCAGGAGGGCACCACGGCCGCCCAGCGCCGGGTGGACGCCACGCTCGCCACGGTCGCGGAAGAGGTCGTCGCCCAGGACGTGCGACCGCCGGCGGTCATCGTGATCGGCGAGGTCGTCCCCGCCGGCCGCCGACCCTCGGCGTAACCACCAGTAACCGACCTCTGCCCAGGCGTTGGCACCACATCCCGGAGAAGGCAGTATCGAGCCCGTGGCTGAACTCATCACCGTCGAGGACCCCGACGACCCCCGGCTGAGCGACTACACCGGTCTGACCGACGTGGAGCTGCGCCGTCGGCGGGAGCCGGCCGAGGGCCTGTTCATCGCCGAGGGCGAGAAGGTCATCCGGCGTGCCAAGGACGCCGGTTACGAGATGCGCTCCATGCTGCTCTCGGCCAAGTGGGTCGACGTGATGAAGGACGTCATCGACGAGATCCCGGCACCGGTGTACGCGGTCAGCCCCGAACTCGCCGAACGCGTCACCGGCTACCACGTGCACCGCGGCGCGCTCGCCTCGATGCAGCGCAAGCCGCTGCCGAGCGCCGCCGAGCTGCTGACGGCCACCCGCAAGGTCGTCGTGATGGAATCCGTGAACGACCACACCAACATCGGTGCGATCTTCCGGAGCGCCGCGGCCCTCGGCATGGACGCCGTCCTGCTCTCGCCGGACTGCGCCGACCCGCTGTACCGGCGCTCGGTGAAGGTCTCCATGGGGGCCGTCTTCTCCGTGCCGTACGCCCGGCTCGACGCCTGGCCGCGGGGGCTTGAGACGGTACGGGAAGCCGGGTTCACGCTGCTGGCGCTCACCCCCGACGAGAAGGCCACCGCCATCGACGAGGCCGGGCCGCACCGCCTCGACCGGGTCGCCCTGATGCTGGGCGCCGAGGGCGACGGGCTGTCCACGCAGGCACTGGTCGCCGCCGACGAATGGGTCCGCATCCCCATGGCGCACGGGGTGGACTCGCTCAACGTCGGGGCCGCCGCCGCGGTCGCGTTCTACGCGGTGGCCACCGGCCGCCCCGAAGCCTGAGCCGGCCGAACCGGTCTACAGCCCGAACCGACCTACAGCTGCTGGGCCGCCGCGATGCCCAGCGCCACGATCAGCGTGACGACGAAGAAGACGATGATCCGCTGACGCAGCAGCTTCGGATTGGCGGGGCGCCGACCGGTCGACGTGCCGCGGACGCCGGGGCGCCGCCCCTGCCGCCCGGTGTTGCGGGAGGGGGCGCCGCCGCGCGAGGGGCGGGGGCGCTCGGAGCCGCGGGACGGATCGCCGGCCCGCTCCGCGCCGACCACCTGCGACGAACCCGTACGGGACGGCCCCGTACGCGAACCGCCGGTGCGCGAACCGTCAGTACGGGAAGCGCCGGTACGGGAACCGGTGCGCGAACCGCCCGTGCGGGACGGCTGTTGCGGGCGGGGGCCCTGGCCGCCCGCCGTGCGCCGCTCGCCCCGGCCGCGCTCGGGGCGCTCCATCCGCTCCGTGTGCTCCAGCCGTTCCGTGCGCTGGGGTTGGTCCGGCCGCTCGGCGTAACGCGACGTGGGACGGTCCGCGTCAGCCCGCTCCCGCAGCAGCGGACCCCGGGCCTCCGAAGGACCCTGCGCCTCCCGGGCCGCGATCTCCTTGAGCCGCATCGAGAGCTGGAGCGTGCTCGGACGCTCCTCCGGGTCCTTCGCCAGACAGGCCCGCAGCAACGGGGCCAACGCGTCCGGCACGCCGTGCAGATGCGGCTCCTCGTGGACGACCCGGTACAGCATCACCTCGGAGCCGCCGAGCCCGAAGGGGGAGTCGCCGGTCGCCGCGTACACCAGCGTCGCGCCGAGCGAGAACACGTCCGTCGCCGGCGTCACCGCCACGCCCCGGACCTGCTCGGGCGCGAGGAAGCCGGGGGAGCCCACGGCGGTGCCCACGTGGGTGAGGGTGCTGGCGCCCGTCGCCCACGCGATGCCGAAGTCGATGATCCGGGGGCCCTTGGGGGAGAGCAGGATGTTCGACGGCTTCAGGTCCCGGTGCACCACACCGGCCTCGTGCACCGCGACCAGCCCCTCCGAGAGCGCCGCGCCGATCGCCGCGACCTCGGCGGCCGGCAGAACGCCCTCTTCGTTCACCTTGTCGTGCAGAGAGGGGCCCGGTACGTACTGCGTGGCGAACCACGGCCGCTCGGCCTCCAGGTCCGCGGCCACCAACCGGGCCGTGCAGCCGCCGCGGATGCGCCGGGCGGCCGACACCTCGCGGGCGAAGCGCGCCAGGAACTCCCGGTCCTCCGCGAGATCCGGCCGGATCACCTTCAGCGCGACGCGCTGCCCCCGCCGGTCCGAGCCCAGATAGACGACGCCCATACCGCCCGCGCCGAGCCGCCGGTGGATACGGAACGACCCGACGACACGCGGGTCCTCGCGCCGGAGCCGCATCATCGCCATGGTCCGTCCCCTGCCTATGGTGGGGAGCCCCCACCCCGTATCTGACGGTGGGTGGCCCCACCCCGTTCGCCGACCGGCCGGTCTCCGATCGTCCGTGTTGACGACGCACAGCTTACGGACCCCCGCCCCGGTGCGCTCAGAGGCCGCGCCCTCGCGGCCCGATCGATTGTCAGTGCCCGGTGGGAGACTTGAAGGGTGGTCAGGGGAGCCGGGTTCCACGGCCCCCCGCCCGCGCGGGATCTCAACGAACCGTGGCCGAAGGGGGATTGGCTCAGTGAAAGGTGATCGCGTCGAGATAGTGGTGGACGCGGGCGACAGCACGCGTACGTACGAAGTCGTGGCAAGCCGGGCAGGCCGTCGAGTGGAGACCGCGGTCCGCCGCGGGGTGGTGGAAGTGAGCGAAGTCACCCGCACCGGCGCCGTGGTGCGCACCGCCCGCTTCATGGCCACCCGGGTGCTGGCCCTGGTGGAGCAGCCCATCCCGCGGGACGACGTCGACCCGGCGGAGGCGGGGCCCTCGAAGGAGGTCAGGGAGGCGAGGGGCGCGAGGGAGCCGAAGCAAGGGCGGGAAAAGAAGGAGGAAAGGGGGCAGAAGGGCCCCCAAGATCGTGGTGGGACCGCATGACTGTCCCCGTTGGCGCAGCGAGCCACCCGAACCGGACGGAGCGACCCCTCCGGGAAACCCCGGGGTCCGGGGCCTCCGTCTCCACCCAGGGGAGTACGTCGAAAGCACCCGGATCATCCTCTCGGAGGCCCGGCAATCGGTACGCGGGCATGACGTCCGACCCCCTCCGGAAACCTAAAGTTGAGGTCAAGCGGCGGGTGCAGCACTCGTCCCCCGAGGTCAGACGCCCGCCGCTGTTATCTCACGACAGGAGAGGACCCATGGCGGACACAGCGCCGCGGAGCATGATCCGCACGCAGGAGCGCAGGGTTTCCACCGCGTTCCGCCGCCGCCCCGGCCAGCGCCACCCCCTGGTGGCCACGGCCATGGCTCTTCCCCTGGCGGCACTGCTGCTCTACTTCGGAGGCTGGGAAGCAGTAGTGACACAAGCGTCGTCCGTGGGCGTGATGCTGGGGCGCTGAGCGGCGCCCCGGGCCCGGAAGAGCGGTCCGGGCCGGGGACATCCGGCCATAACCCCGTGGGGACGGGGGTGCGGCGGACGGCAGCGGTGGCCGGTCAGCTGGGGAGCTGACCGGCCTTCGCGTTGTCCCCCTGTTTTTCTTCTGCCTCTCCCCGCTTCCTGCCGGCGCTCCCTTCTCGCGCCCTGGGACCTCACCGCCAACGCCCTCGTGCACGGCGCGTACCCTCGCACGCACAGCCGCGCCGTCCCGCGCACGGCGTCGCACCCCGGGGGAGACCGTGACCACTGCCGTCGTCGACGCCTTGGCCGAAGCCGCCCGGCTGGCCGCGCACCCGACGGGCCCGCCCGCCCCGGCCTGCCGCGACTGCACCCGAGGTCCCCAACTGCTGGCGCAGCGGGACGACGGCGTCGTCGTACGCCACGGGCGCGCCGTGGCCAAGGCCCACGACGTGCACACCGACCCCGCGGCGCACCGCGCCCGGCTCGCGGTCGCCGCCGACCCCCGGCTCGACCGGGTCCTGCTCCCGCCGCTGCCGCTGCCCGCGGACGTACGACCGGTGGGGGAGCGGCCCGTCAGCGTCTGGCCGTACGGCATCCCCGTCGACCCCGACGATCCCCTCTCCGCGCCCTGGGAGGAGACCGCCGTCCTGCTCGCCCGGCTGCACTCCGTCGCCCCCGGTGACCTCCCCGGCCCGCTGCCCGCCATGCGCGGGCCCGCGAAGGCGGCGCGCGCCGTCGCCCGGATGCGGCGGACGGTGCGCCACCCGGGCGCCGCCGCCGTCGAACGGGCCTGGGCGCGACTGCCCGCCTGGGCCAGGGACGAAGGGCCGGCGCCCGGCCACGGCGGGCTCTGCCACGGCGATCTGCACCTGGGCCAACTCGTGCGCCACCCCCTGCCGGACGGCCCCTGGGTGCTGATCGACGTCGACGACCTCGGCGTCGGCGACCGGGCCTGGGACCTGGCCCGCCCCGCGGCCTGGTTCGCCACCGGACTGCTCGCCCCCGAGGTGTGGCAGCGGTTCATCGGCGCCTACCTGGCGGCCGGCGGCCCCGCCGTCGACGCCGCGGAACCCTGGGCCGCGCTCGACGTGCCCGCCCGGGCCCTCACCGTGCAGACCGCCGCCCTGGCACTGGCGAAGGCGGCCGACCAGCGGCGCGAACCGGACGACGTCGACACGGCGGTGATCGACGCCTGCGTCCGAATCGCCGTGCTCCCACCGGAGTTGGAAACCGCCGGGACGTCGTAGGCTGCTGCCGTCACCAGGGTCTGTCAAGATCCGTAAGACACACCCCAGCGCCCGGCCCGGGCGCCTTCCGGTGGCGAAGGAACGACGGCGAGGAGCTGAGCCCGACGATGCAGTGTCCCAAGTGCCATGCGGTGATGCACACCTACAACCGCAACGGCGTCCAGATCGAGCAGTGCAGCGGCTGCCGGGGGATATTCCTCGACTACGGCGAGTTGGAGGCCCTGACCCGGCTGGAGGCCCAGTGGTCGCAGCAGGCCCCGCCGCCGGCGGCGCCGCCCGCCGCCTACCCGCCCCCGGCCGCGCCGGCAGCGCCCGCCTGGGGCGCACCGCAGCACGGCTCCCACGGTCACCACGGCTCGCACGGCCACCACGGTCGCCACCAGCGGGGCTTCGGTCGGATGCTCTTCTCCTCCTGACCCACCGCGCGTAGCGCGAACGAGAAGACCCCCGGCCGCAGAGGCGACCGGGGGTCTTCGTCAGTGCGCGATACTGGGATTGAACCAGTGACCTCTTCCGTGTCAGGGAAGCGCTCTCCCGCTGAGCTAATCGCGCGGGAACCGACCGCGAGCGAACCCACGGAGGCAGTGCACGTACCGAAAGCAGTGCAGACGCGTGCGCGATACTGGGATTGAACCAGTGACCTCTTCCGTGTCAGGGAAGCGCTCTCCCGCTGAGCTAATCGCGCGGGGAATCCATCAGGATCCAGTGGACGATACTGGGATTGAACCAGTGACCTCTTCCGTGTCAGGGAAGCGCTCTCCCGCTGAGCTAATCGTCCTTGGAGGTGGAGACGGGATTTGAACCCGTGTAGACGGCTTTGCAGGCCGTTGCCTCGCCTCTCGGCCACTCCACCCGGAGTGCGGGGGGTCGGGAAGGATCCCCCACTTCGAGCGGACGACGAGATTCGAACTCGCGACCCTCACCTTGGCAAGGTGATGCTCTACCAACTGAGCCACGTCCGCCTGTCGTTTTCGGGCCGCTTGCGCGTCCCGGCGACGTGTTGAACTCTAGCGGATTCCCGGGCCAGCACAAAAACGCGTTTCCGCAGCGTGCTGACCTGTGTTCGGGCCGCAGCCGCCCGGCGGACCCCGTTCCCGCCGGTCATAGACTCGACAACGTGCAGCACCTCCCTCCCCTCGCCCGGTTCGGGCACCTGATCGCCACCGGCCTCCGGGACGTCACCAGCGACCCCGAAGCCCTCGACTCGCAGGGCTTCTGGGCCGTCGCCGCGGACTTCGAGGGCGGCCTGACCTGCGCCCGCTTCCAGGAGGTGCGCACCGCGCCGGTGCCGGCGCCCGTGCCGGGGCGCTGGCGCGGCCCCGCCCCCGAGGACTGGACGTCCTCGCTGGAGAGGGACGCGTACGTCGCCGGTGTGCGCCGCATCCGCGAGCACATCGCGGCCGGCGAGGTGTACCAGGCCAACCTCTGCCGGGTGCTGTCGGCGCCGCTGCCGGACCCCGGCCCCCACCAGCCGCCGGCCGACGTCGACGAACTCACGGCGCTGCTGGCGCGCGGCAACCCCGCACCCTTCGCCGGAACGATTCGCCTGCCCGGACACGGCGTGGAGATCGCCACCGCCTCCCCCGAGCTGTTCCTGCGCCGCACCGGCGGCACGGTCGATTCGGGGCCGATCAAGGGGACCGGGCGCACGGCGGCGGACCTGTTGGAGAAGGACCACGCGGAGAACGTCATGATCGTCGACCTGGTCCGCAACGACCTGGGCCGCGTCTGCGCCACCGGCTCCGTGACCGTGCCCGAGCTGTGCGCGGTCGAGCCCCACCCCGGCCTCGTCCACCTGGTGTCGACCGTACGCGGCGAACTGCGCCCCGGAGCCGGCTGGCGCGACCTGCTCGACGCCACCTTCCCGCCCGGCTCCGTCACCGGCGCCCCCAAGTCCAGCGCGCTGCGGATCATCGACGCGCTGGAGACCGCGCCGAGGGGCCCGTACTGCGGCGGCATCGGCTGGGTCGACGCCGACCGGGGCCGCGGCGAGCTGGCCGTCGGCATACGCACCTTCTGGATCGACCGGACCGGTCCCGGCCCGGTGCTGCGGTTCGGCACCGGGGCCGGAATCACCTGGGGCTCCGACCCCGAGCGGGAGTGGGACGAGACCGAGCTGAAGGCTTCCCGGCTGCTCGCGATAGCGTCGGGCCCGGGGAGCGGGACCCCGCACGGGAGCCGGCCCCGGCCCGGTACGGCGATCAGCGTGGAAGGACCAGTCAGATGAAGGTGTGGGTCAACGGAGGGCTCCGGGACGTCGAGGACGCCCGGGTGTCCGTGCTCGACCACGGCCTGACCGTCGGCGACGGCGTCTTCGAGACCGCGAAGGCCGAGCACGGCCGGGCCTTCGCCCTCACGCTCCACCTGGAGCGGCTCACCCGCTCCGCGCGCGGCCTCGGTCTGCCCGACCCGGACCACGAGGAGGTCCGGCGCGCCTGCGCCGAGGTCCTGGCGGCCAACCCCGTCGAACGCGGCCGGCTGCGCATCACGTACACCGGCGGGCTCTCCCCGCTCGGCTCCGACCGCGGCACGGACGGCCCGACGCTGGTCGTCGCCGTCGGCGCGAGCGCCGAACGCCCCGACACCACGGCCGCGATCACCGTGCCCTGGGTGCGCAACGAACGCGGTGCGCTGACCGGCCTGAAGACCACCTCGTACGCGGAGAACGTCGTCGCCCTCGCGCGCGCCGCCGAGCGGGGGGCGTCCGAGGCGCTGTTCGCCAACACCGTCGGACAGCTCTGCGAGGGCACCGGCTCCAACGTCTTCGTGGTCGTCGACGGCGAACTGCTCACCCCGCCCGTCTCCTCCGGCTGCCTCGCCGGCATCACCCGGGCGCTGACGGTCCATTGGACCGGCGCCACCGAGACCGACCTGCCGTTCGACGTGCTGGAGCGGGCCGACGAGGTCTTCCTGACCTCCAGCCTGCGCGACGTGCAGGCGGTCGACCGCGTCGACGGCCGTACGCTGCCGGGCGCACCCGGGCCGGTGACCACCAAGGCCATGCGGATCTTCGCGGAGCGCGCGGAGGCGGACCCCGACCCGCGGCTGTCGTGACGCCCGCCACCGGCCGCGGAGCGTGGGCAGGGGCGGAGCAGGGGTAGGACTCCTGCGATGACCACCACCCTGCGGCCGGTGACGCCGCTCACGGACGAGGCGGACGGCACCCGGTCGCGCCGCTACGAGATCTGTGTCAACGGCCGCCCCGCGGGCCGCGTCGAGATCGCCGCCCAGCCGCCCCCGGGCCCGCGCACCGGCGCGGTCCGCTCGCTCCACGTCGACGAGGCCGACCGGCGGCGGGGCCGGGGGACGGTGGCCGCGCTCGCCGCCGAGGAAGTGCTGCGCGGCTGGGGCTGCGACCGGATCCAGGTCTGGGTGCCGTCGGACGCCACCGCGGCGACCCGGCTGGTGTCGGCGCTCGGCTACGAGGAGCGCGGACACCGCATGGCCAAGGCCCTCGGCGCGGAGCCCCCGCCCGCCCTCGCACCCGGGCTGCGCGCCCGGCCGATGACCGAGGCGGAGATCCGCCGGTGGCGGCCCGTCGCCGTCGCGTCGCACGCCCGGATCCTGACGGAACACGACGGATTCGCCGAGGCCGACGCCCTCGCCCGGTCCGAGGCCGCCCATGAGTCCCTGCTCGCCGAGCCCGGGGTGGTGCTGGACGTCCTGGAAGCGGGCGGGGACGAGGGGAGCCCGGGCCTCGTCGGGCACGTGCTGCTCGGCCGGCGCGAGGTGGCGCCCGGCCAGGAAGAGGCGTACCTGTACGACGTGGAGGTCGCGGCCGACCGCCGCGGCCGGGGCCACGGGCGCGCCCTCATGCTGCACGCCGAGCGCGTGGCGACGGCGACCGGGGCGCCCTCGATCGGACTGTACGTCCACGTGGACAACGCACCGGCCCGGGCCCTGTACGCCTCGCTCGGCTACCGGACGACCGTCGTGCGCTGGGCGAAGCGGCTGTGGTGACGCACCGGCGGTGCCGGGCCTCAGGCGTCGGGCGCGTCAGGCCGCGGGACCGGCGGCCAGCAGCCGGTCGGCGATCTCCTCGATGCGGGCGCGCAGGCCCTCTTGGCTCTTGCCGCCGTCCAGGCGCTCCCCGCCGATGACGTACGTCGGGGTGCCGGTGACGCCGATGGCCTTGCCCTCGGCGTGGTCCGCGTCGACGGCGAGGATGTGCCGGCCGTCGATGAGCGCGGTCTCGAACTCGTCGACGTCCAGGCCCAGTTCCCGGGCGACCTCCAACAGGACCTGCTCGCCGCCGCGGTCCAGGTCCCGCACCCGCGCCAGGACCGCCTCCGCGTACGCCTGGCCCGCGCCCTGCACCGCGGCCTCCTCGGCGGCCTGGGCCGCGGCGAAGGAGTGCCGGTGCTTCTCCAGCGGGAAGTGCCGCAGGCGTACGTCCAGCCGGTCGCCGTAGCGCTCCCGCAGCGCCCGCTGGTCGTCGAGGGCGCTCAGGCAGTCGGGGCACTGGAGCTCGCACCACACGTCGAGGACGACGGGGTCCTGCGGGGCGGTCGGGGAGTGGGTCAGGTCGCTCATGGGACCAGTTTCCCAGTCCGGCGCCCGTGCCACGGCACCGGGCCGCGGGCCCCGTGCCGGCGGCGCCGACCGGGACCTGGGGATGAGCGCGCCCCGGAGATCTCCCTGAGACCTGCGCCCACCGTGGCCGGTTCTACCCGGGTCGGTGCAGGATGGAAGGGCGCAACCGCGCACGCCCCGCCCCAGCAGGAGGACCGGATGATTGCCGAGACCATTTGTTCCGCGGCGTCCGCGGCGGGCCTGGGCATCGCCGCCGTCACCGCGTACCGCAGGCGCTTCCTGAGCGCCGCCAGGATCGCCGCGTACTCGCTGATCCCCCTCGGCCTGGTCCTCACCGGCGCCGTGGGCTGGGCCGTCGACACCGCCTTCAGCCCCACAGCCTGGCTGGGCTTCGGACTGTTGGGCGGCGCGTGGCTGATGTTCCTGGGCACCCGGACCGTGGAGCGCCGCAAGGGCATCGTGGGACGCAAGGAGCGCAGGGCGGCGAAGGCGGCCGGCCGCGAGGCGGTGGCTCCGGCCGCGTCCGCGCCCTCGCTCGGCACGGCCTCGCGCCCCGCCGGCCGCTCCGCCGCCAAGCCGGCGTCGGCGCCGAAGGCGGGCGGCGCGGATGACTTCAGCGACATCGAAGCGATCTTGAAGAAGCACGGCATCTAGGGGGCTTCTGATGGATCAGGCTGGGTGAGGGTGGGGGTCCCTCCCACGCCCTCCGGGCGTAGGGGGAGGGTCTTCCTCGTACTGGACGTACGAGGAAGATCCCGACAACGCAGCGAGTGTGCGTGCCGGGTGCCGCGGCCCAGACGGGATTTGTCAGACACGGCCTTACTGATCTTTTCGTAAGTTCGGTGGGTGTGGTGGGTGGATGGTCAGGCCGGTGTGGGTGAGGAATGACCATGGCAGTTGGGGGTTGTTGTTGAT